>JAYWHH010000001.1:0-292478 GCA_043777815.1 Rickettsiaceae bacterium
GTACTACTGGTACTACTGGTACTACTGGTACTACTGGTACTACTGGTACTACTGGTACTACTGGTACTACTGGTACTACTGGTACTACTGGTACGACTGGTACTACCAATGTTTCATATGCTGGCGCATATATCAATGCAAATACAAGCACTGATAAAATTAAGTCTCCTGATGGAACTGAAATTAGTTTTAATGACAATGCTAAAGTTAATGGGTTTCCTGCAACTACTAGTATAGAGTTTGGAATAAACGGAGTTCCAAGTTTGATTAACAAAATCAAGGTAGGAAATTGGTATAGAAAAAAAGATTCACCTGGAACATTTGTTACTACGTATATAACATTAAATTCTAACAGTGATACTTATTATTATCAAGTAAATGTTAATATGGATCAACAAGGAAAAGCAACCTCCCTAATTTTTAATTCATCAAATAACAATCCCGCGCTAAATAACGACTATGAATTTATTTTCCAATCTGGAGCTGAATCTATTTTTTCATCACCTGGAGTAGATCCTTTTAGCAGTAGCACTGATTCATTCTTAGAAAACAGCAGTTCATCTAGTTCGACCTCTGCCCAACCTCAGTATGAACTTAAAACTATAACAGACCCAAGCACCGGAGCTTTATCTTATAAATTGGTTGTCAAATCTAATAGTACAAATTCCCAAATTTTTCCTTAATAAGGCAATAAATTTACTATCTTTTTTTGGCAAGTTAATAAAACTTCAATACAAAACTATATTGTAAATTTGTAATTATTACATGTTTATAACTGCTAAATTTTAAAATTTGATATGTAATTTCATATATATACAAAAAATAGACAAAAAATATTTAATACTACTTATATTAAATAATTTAAGACTTAGAATCATTAAATTAACTCTCCACCCAATCCGTTACTATACACATTAGTAATTTTGACATTAACTAATTGTCCCATGAGATTTTCAGCATTATTCAAATATATTGATTGCATATAAGGAGTTCGACCTGCAGCCTGATTATCGAATTTACCAACTTTATCAAATAGCACTGGTAAAACTTTATCTATAAATTTGTTGTTAAATTTAGACTGCTCATCCGCGATAACTTTTTGTAATCTAATTAATCTTTGAGTCTTAACTTTATCATCCACTTGATCCATTTTTGCAGCTGGTGTTCCAGGTCTTATGCTATATTTAAACGAATAACATTGTGCAAAGCCTACTTCCTGAACTATTTTGATAGTGTCTTCAAAATCTTCATCGGTTTCACCAGGAAATCCTACAATAAAATCTGAAGACATTGCAATATCTGGCCTTTGAGCTTTAAGCTTATTAATAATATCTAAATAATGTTCTCTCGTATATTTACGATTCATTAATTTCAAAATTTTACTAGATCCAGACTGTACAGGAAGATTAAAAAATGGCATTAGCTTTTCCTCTTCTCCAAACAAATTTATTAAATCTTGATCCATATCTCTAGGATGGGAAGTGGTAAATCTTATTCTCTTGATCTGAGGTATACGCGCTACATGTCTGATTAAAGTAGCAAGATTAACTTCTTTACCATCATGTTTACCATGATAACCACTAACATTTTGTCCAAGTAAAACTACTTCTTTTGCACCATTAGAAACATGGTAAAAAATTTCTCGCATCACCTGTTCAACTGGTCTTGAAAATTCAGCTCCTCTAGTATAAGGCACGACGCAAAAATGACAAAACTTATCACAACCTTCTTGAACTGACACAAAGCTACTGGATACTTTTGCAATAGATTTATTTTCATTTTTTTTCAATGCATCAAGAGCATGATTTTCCATATTTTCTATAGAAGAATTGGCTAGATAAGTTAATTCCTCTTCTAAAAAATCAAATTTTTTCTCTTCGATAAAATTTAAATTTATTAACTTAGTTCTGGGTAATTTTTTTGAATCTTGTTCATTTTTTTTACTTTTGTATTCTTTAACCATATCTCTTAAGTGATGATACGACTGAGGACCTACTATTATATTTACATTAGAAGATCTTTTGAATATTTCTTCACCTTCAGCCTGTGCAACACAGCCCGCTAATACAACTATGGGATCTTTACCAGCAGTAACTTTTTTGATCCTGCCTAATTCTGAATATACTTTTTCAGCCGCTTTCTCTCGAATATGACAAGTATTTAAAACTATTAAGTCAGCATCTATTTGATTATCAACTAATACATAATTATCTTTAGACATTATTTCTGCTATTTTTTGCGAATCATATTCGTTCATTTGGCATCCATAAGTTTTTACAAACAATTTCAATTTTTCACTAGTAGGGCGCATGCAAGACTCAGGATTAGGTGAGAACAATTCTTTTGTATCTGGATTTTCTTCCTTTAGTGAATTGTCGTACATAAATTAATCAGTTTTTATTACTTAGATTATAGCGCAATTTTTTGATAAAGTAAGTTACTATATCATTAAATGATAAGGATATTAATTAGATGTTAGCAAGCTTAAAAGGTAATTTAATTCAATGTATTGGAAATACGATCATTTTGGAAGTATGTAACGTTGGCTATTTAGTCAATGTTTATTGTACTAACGAATATACTATTAATAAAGAATATTTTTTATACATAAAGACTATAGTAAAAGAAGACAGCATAGACTTGTATGGATTTAAAGATTATGAACAACACTTAATGTTTAATGAGTTAATTCAAATTAATGGCGTTGGTCCTAAATTGGGACTGAATCTAATTGGTAAACTTTCGCCTTCACAAGTGCAATTCGCCATAGATACACAATGTGCTGACACTTTTAAAAAAGTTAGTGGTGTTGGGGCCAAAATGGCACAAAAGATTATTTTAGAATTAAAAGGCAAAAAGATAATTCAACAATCACAATCGATTTTATTTTTTGAAAGTTTAGATGTTTTAAAGCAGCTTGGTATATCGGAGCATGATGCCAATAAATTACTAAACCAAGTCATATCTCCTAACTTAGAAGAAGATGTTTCTAGTATTATTGCAAAAGCATTAGCCCTAAGAAACAAATTATCTAATATTTGAATTTATTCTTCAGTTTAATCTAGTGTTATATTTTTAATTTACAGTTCGGTTTTAGTTTGTTAAATTTTAAGTTTATAAGATGCTTATCTGACAACAGCTCTATTATACGAGCGCATTAAATACACTTCAATTTTAAGAATATATCTCATTTATAACTCAACTTTAGGTTGTTTTTTACTTATTGAGTTATTTTTTCATCAAAAAACCACGCTCAAGTTTATAAAATTGCATAAAAATCACTAATTTCTCCTGTATATATATCTATTCAATCTCATTGATGTAAATATCATTTTATTGCAATATGATATTAAAAAACAAAAGCGCTATGAATAAATTGTGTAAAAAATTCTTTAAAAATATACAAATCACTAATAACTAAAAGTAAGTATGACTAATCAAATTGAAGATAAAAATACTCAGGAAAATAAGGATGACCAGGAAGATAATGATACTAAGAAATATAAAGATATTGAAGAAAATAAAGATGCTCAGATTGATAATGAGCCAAGATACAGCAATTATGAATCTTGGCGCGTAAGAAATCATTCAAATGATGAACCAAGATACAGCAATTATGAATCTTGGCGTACAAGAAATCATTCAAATGATGAGCCAAGATACAGCAACTATCAAACTTCGCGCATGCAAAGTCACTCAAATTTAGAGAAATTCCTTGAATGTGCAAATGAGCCTGTTGATCTGAGTCACGTGAAGCAAATTAGCATAAAAGTTATAATTATTAAATTTGCTAAATTTGGATTTGACATTATTAAATGGGTATATTTATTTATTCAAGAAAAAATTATTATAATTTTGATTACTATAGGAGCGATGATGTTAATAAATATAGATTATCTTAATAATAATAAATCTTTAATTAATAACATAATTTCATTAAAAGATAAGCAAATAGATCAAGCAGTAATAATAAATTCTAATACTGAGAAGTTTAAAAATGCAAAAAAATTTTTATTGGATACTAATAGCTTAAGTAATTTTTATAAATTTTTAGTCTTTTTATCTAAATCTAAACCTAAAGATTCTCATTTAGAGTCTATAGATATTGATTTTGATAATAATAAAGCTAATCTAGTTATTCATGCAAAAACCATGACATCACTTTCTAATTATTTAAATATTTTAAACAATGGGCCAAAATTTTTTAGTGTAACTAATTCAAATATTTTTGTTGTTAAACCAGAATATATAGAAGAAGCTATTGATAATGCTATGTCTAAAAACTCCAATATAGTTTCAGAATCTAATATCGGAAACAATGTTAAGTTTAACAAAGCAAAATTTAACAAAATGTTAAAAAATATACAAATAGTTCCAGATACTTCAAATAAAATTATTAATAATAAAGTTTATGCCGCAACAGTATATTTTAATTTTTAAACGTCTAACTGAGATATTTATCTTAGTAATTGCACTAACATATAAAGCATTGACTAATTTCTTTATATGGATTTTTATTTTATTAGTATTAAATATCTATTTTTATAGTGAAATTACTAAAACAAAAGATAGTACTCTCAAATTAAAGCGAGTTAATGTTCAAAATATTCAAGCTATACCTGATTTAGAACTTAAAGAAGAAATATTTAATAAAAGTCAAAGTCAGAAAATGGATGAAATAAATAAATTTTTGTCCACTCTGCCTAATTTCAATAATGTATCCATCGAACATATTTTAATCAAAAAATCTGAAAAAAAGAACCTGATGCAAGCTAACATCAAAGTCAAATTATACTGTTCTTTTAATGAATTGGTCTATACAGTAAGCGAAATAAGAAAAGTTGGGTATAAAATTAGCAAAGCTGAAATTAGCAATCCTGAATCTTCATTAGATAATCAACAAATTGAACTAGAATTCAGCGCCGTTTACTACAAATAATTCAATTAAAAAATTATGAAACCTAATAAGATACTTTTTATTATCCTATGTTTTTTTAGCAATTCTAGCTTTGCCGCTTATTTTGATAAAAAATATGAAGATATTAACGCGCAAAGTATACAAGATCGCCAACTTATCAATATAACAAACAATAATTTTTATTGGACAAAAAAGTTTTTTAATAAAAGTATATTAAAAGATATATTTTTAAATAATAGCTACTTAAACAAACTTTATTTATATATTTCACAAAAAACAAACTCAATTTCGACAGAAAAAATAAATTTAATAAAAAATACATATTTTTTTATTAAATCTAAAAATAAAAATTCTGCACTAATTACAATGAATAAAAGATATCTTAAAAAGTCTAATAAAAAAGATTATTATTTGTTAATATCACCTTATATGATTAACAATCAAGTAGAAAAAGTTATGAGGCTTGATGATTATTTGCTCAATTCACATTTAGTCAGTACAAAAAATGAATACCATAATAAAATTTCTTCTCATGATACTATAGAGTCTATTCTCTTGGATAATAATTTGCAAGATGTCAATAAATATACGTCAGAAAATTTAAGTGCCAAGTTATCAGATCGCAAAAATCTAGCATACAATGCTTCAAATAATGTTGAAAAGCCTGTTAAAATTGAACAACAAACTAAAAATATAAGCCCATCTAATGCATCAATTCAAAAAAGTAAACAGGGTCAACCTGCTCAACCCATAAAACTCGACTCTAATCAACCTGTTCAACCTGTTAAACCTGTAAAACTTGACTCGAATCAACCTCAGGATTTATTGAAAAATCCCAAATTTACAGATGAATCAGAGTTAAAAGAATATCAGCGCAATCAAGCGTTATTAGAAATATCAAATGAACAACATGCGCAGTTTGCCCAGCTTATCACTGAAGCAAATCCTAAAGTTGTTGTAGTAAATAGCTCTCAATACTCATCACCAACAATTACAAATAAAGATAAATATGATATTGACGTATCCGAAATAAAAAATCTAGAAAATCCCATGAAGCGTGAATTGGACATAGAAGCAGCTCAACAAATAATGCAGCAGCCTATAATTATACAGGCTATCATTAATGATAAAGGTATGATTTGCTACATTGATAATGGAGAATTTAGAGAAGGAGATCATATAGGCAACGAAACAATAAAAAAGATATCTAAAGACGGAATAGTTGTTACTAATGAACAAGGTATAGAGAGAAAAATAGATTTTTAGATTATAAACTCTCCATAAATAAAAATACTTTATTATACTTTAAATTAAAGCATAATTGAGATAAAATGAATTATATAAAAAATCATATAATATATCCAATTTTATCATGTGTCTATCTGGCGCTTTTAAGAATGAAAATTGGAGTTTTAATAATGTTGTGCATGTATTCTACTTCATTAGCGTCATTACAATTTAACCCTAGAATTATTTCTGAATTAACTGTGTTAGACGATTTTTTGTCAACTGCTGTTTTGAGAGCTAAAAGAAAATATAGTAATAATGTTTGGGGTGATAATTCAAATCAAGATAAAATAGAAAATCTTATTGACTCTAATGTAAATAATTATGCTTATATTTCTAGCTTGATATTAACAAAAGATTATAGAATTATTCTTGAACTTAGCAAATTACATCCTGTAATAGAATTGAGGGGTGTTAGGATAGCTCTATTGGCCAGTTTTAATGAGAAAGATCTTAATATAACCAGATATACATGTCACACTGATTTTGATAAAAAGCTTAGAGTGCCTTTTGATGGAGCGTTACCATATGGGTTTAACGGGCAATTAAGTACTTTCACTAAGTTTTTGCCAGAAACTTCCACTAAAGAAATAAATGGATGTATTTATATAGATCCAGATTCTAATTTAGGCAGTATATATCAATACTAATCTACTTAACTTTATATAAATTATATGAAAAAATTTAAATTTCTTATCAGTCTTGGGTGTTTATTACTAGTTAGTAGTAATGTTTTTGGTGATGCTGTTGGCTTTAGAACAACAATTGGTCAAATAGTTCCTATTATAGAAAATAGTTTACGCATAATTGAAGAAAAATTTGAAAAAAATAATGGGGCCGACATGACCAAAGCTATTGAATTGATACAGACAAATAGTCATTTTTTGTTAAAAAATGCAACTTTAACCAGTGATTATAAGTTAGTAATAAAATTTAGACCTGATATACAATACAATACTCGTATTCAAGGCATAGAATCTTATAGACCTTATTATCTACAAAATAAAAGTATTGTTTTTGTGCCAAATATCATTACCTTGAATTTTATTGCAAATAAAAACTTAGGAATATATTCTTTAGTATCTTCAGGAAGTGATCACGGAAAAAATGAAAAGCATGACGACGAAGATGAAAATGAAAATGAAAGGCATGACGACGAAGATGAAAATGAAAATGAGGACAATAAACATAAAAACAATAGAAACAATGGAAACGATAGTAACAACGGAAATAATGAAAACAACGGAAACAATAGAAACAATGGAAACGATGGAAATAATGGAAACAACGGAAATAATGGCACTCCTGAAACAAAAAAAGTTATATCTGGATTTGAGTGCGTTACTAATATAGATGATAAGATGCGGTTAATAGCAGGGGATATTGGATCTAAAAAAGGCGCACGCTCTATGCTGGCTCATATTATGAAAAATTCTGATTCTAAATATTTGGGCAATTGCATATACGTTGGAGATGATGTAATTAATAATTTGTTGAATTGATGAAAACTTTATACGGTATATTAATTTGCTTATTTGCTTTTAATTTTACAAAAGCAAATATGACAATAGTAGTGAAACAATATCCATCTGATGAATTTGTAGGATACGAAATTCTAGGCCTCAGAAATTCTCTATATAGATTAGATTCAATCATAGATAATGTAGTTTCAGTTGCAATTTCTAACTTTTACAATAGATCAGGTCAGGAAATGATAAAGCCTATCACAGTAGTTAGTGATGCAAGATATTTAGAATTGGTAGATATCAAAACAGATTACGTGATTCGATTTTATTTATTTAATAATATTTTAAAAGCGGGGCCAAAATATATAGAGAATTTCTTTGAAAGTCCAACATTGCAAAATAAAAAAATTGTATTAGTGCCAACGTTTTCATATGTAAATAAAAATGGTGATCTGATTACAGGCCTGCCAGACAAATCTCAATTTGAAGAGGTTCGAAAAACAGTAAAAATCAAATACTACTGCTTCACTGATATAGATCATGAAATCATGAGTTTTCAAAATCAAAACCTAACACCTGAAAAATCTTTATCTGTAATTACCAAATATTCTGATAATGAGTATTTGAAACATTGTGTATATGATTACAAGTTCCTTAATTCCGCTTGGTAAAGCAGATTTTAAAAAATTATATTCTATTTCATAGTGATATTTAGACTCATCTTTCATTACCAATTGCAAACAAGTGTTTAATAAATAAAAAATTAAATATATTTAATTTTAATTAAAAAATGTAGCTTTTTAGTTATAATTATGGTATAATTATATTAGTAACATATAATGCACGTAATTAATGGATATCATAAACGCGACAGAACAATCCAACTTACTAATTTTTAAATCGGAAGCAAGTACATTGGATACTACAGAAATTTCTATTAAAAGTTCATCAGATATTTCTATGATTGAACCCATAATTCAACAAAAAAACTTTAATGCTTTAGAGTTAGATTTTTCTAATTTTAGCACTTTTAATTTAGATAACTCTAAATTTAAAAATCATGATAATGATCAAGCTCTAAATCTAGAACATATCTTAGATTCAATTAATAACAGTTCTGTAAACATTGAAGATAATAAAATTGAAGATTCTTATAAAGAATATGTAAAATATGAAATTGATAACATTAAAGCGAAAATAAAAATTTTAAATTCTATGAATGATAATGATTTACAAGTTGCATCAATTTTATCCAATGCCTCTAATCCAAATTTAGTTAACGAAAATTTCTATGATTGTATTGAGATAAATGATTCTTACATTGTTGCTCAAGCAGAAGCTTTAAAAGAAATACAAAAGATTATTAATAAATCTCCTCATAATGTAGAGGCAAGTATAAAAACTATGCGAGCTTCTCTAGAAGAGAGATTAAATACTTTAGAGGATAAAGATTTTATCAGATATGTGATGGAAGATTCAAGATTTATAGAATATATAGAGGCACAAATGGACAAAAACATAGTAGCGACACAACTAGAAGAAGACAAAATGAGCGCACAGTATGATGATTGGGTTACTGTTGATTCAGATTCTAGTTTTATCGAGAAAGACTCTGACGCTACATATGACGTAAGTTTTGATGCATTAGACTACATTAAGTACGATATTATAAAAACGCTTTATCAAATTGAAGATTTGGTTAAAAATTTTGTAACAAAAGTTAAAAGCAGCATAGATTATGGAGTAGAAATTGCCACTGAGGGGGCAGCACGCCAGGGCGCCGCCCTGTTGGATACTATCGCTGAAACTAATATAGCTCAATTAGCGTTAAATACTATAAAAAGCTCTATATCAAGTCTGGATTTTCTACATAAATCAATAATATTTGAATCATCTTCAATTTATGAGTGGTCTAAATTAAAATTAGGCTTTTCTGAAAAATTAAAAGCTAATAATAAGGACGACAGTTACTTTGCAACAACATTTCATTGTAAAAACGATGAAGATTTTAGTGCTAAATATGAAGATATTAGCACCAAGTGTGAAGATAGCTTAGAAATTGCGTCAAACTTATCTGTAATTTATATAGATGATGTTTATATTGTCGCAGCATAAACGGAAGATTTATATGATTTTTTTTATTGTTGCAGCATATAAATTGAAATAGAGGTTGCAGCTGTAATTCAATTAGAACATTTAGAATATTTGCTAAAACTAAAAATTAAAAATTGCACCAATTTTAGTTTGGATTTTTTCAAATATTGAATTTTTTCTAATTCAAAACCTATAAAAGTTTTGTTACAATGTACTTTCAGAGATGTAAAGCTTATTTCAAGCTACTATGATATCTTGTATATTTAATTGAATGCCATTGTGACTAAAATGATCAAGTTGCAAACTACATACGATGTGTATTATCGTTTGTAAATTTTGTTTTTGTGATGCTTGTACTAAATTTTGATTAAAAATTACACCTTTGAATATATTTTTATTAGACCTTGATGTTGTTTTGCAAAATGTTATTTGTTCACTAAAATTGTTTACCTCTTTGCTTTCTATTTCAAGAGATATAAATTTCTCATTTATAAGTTTTATTTTTTTCATAACTACATTTTTTATCAAAAATAATGGATCCCGATTTCCAGGACCAAAAGGTTCTAATTTAGCAAGTAACTCCATAGTTACTAAATTTACCCTACTAGCGCTCAACTCAAAATAGTTATTTTTTGATATAATTTGCTTTTGCTTACTAATTCCAGCGCTAAAAAAATTTTTCAAAAGTTCTAGATTTTCTTTTTGAAATGAAAAACCAATTGCCATCTTGTGTCCACCGCCATTTATAACAAGTCCTTCTAACTTAGAATTAGTAACAATTACACCAAGATCAAAGCCTGAAGTAGACCTACCAGAAGCTTTATATATTCCGTCTTCAGTCATTGAAAAAATTATTACAGGCTTTTCATAACGATCTTTAATTCTAGATGCAATGATTCCTATTAATCCCTGATGCCATATGCCACCAATAAATATAATATTTTGAGATGCGTCAACTAAGTTAATTGCTTCTGCTAAAATAGATACTTCCATTTTTTGTCTTTCTATATTGTATAAATCTAATCTTCTGGCATATTGATCAGCTTCCGCTTGGTCCTCACTAGTAAGTAATTTAAATCCCAAATTAGATTCTCCAATTCTACCTCCGGCATTAATTCTTGGTCCAATTTGAAATCCTATTCCATAAACTGTTGATTTGGCGCTGCTAATTTTAATCAACGCTTTTAAGCCTATATTTTTAGTGTCTTTTAATACTTCTAATCCTCTTTTTACAAAAACCCGATTTAAACCTTGTAATTGCATAACATCTGCAATTGTGCCTAATGCAACTAAATCTAACCATTCTAACAAATTAGGAATAGATTTGTTTGAGAAAAAATTGGAACTTTTCAGATCTCGAATCAAATTAGCTAAAAAAATAAATCCAACTCCAGTGCCGCATAAATAATTATATCCATCAGGTTGATCCATTCTATTTGGATTAATGACCGCGATAGCTTTCGGCAATATATCTGAAATATGATGGTCTATTACAATAACATCAAGACCAATTGAATTGGCATAATCTATTTCTTCTAAAGCTGAAGTGCCGCAATCTATAGTAATTAAAAGTGATGCTCCATTTTGTCTAATGCAATCTAAACTCTTTATATTAAGCCCATATCCTTCAGATATTCTATCCGGTATATAAACCTTTGGCTCAATCCCTAAGTGTTTAAAACCTTTATATAATAAGGCCGCTCCAGCGCTGCCATCAACATCATAATCACCAAAAATACATATTTTCTCATTGTTATAAATTGCCTTCATCGCTCTTTTAACACCCTTTGCCATATCTAAAAAAAAATCCCACTTAGGAAATGCAGTTTTGATTTGAGGCTTCAAAAAATTATCAATCAATTCAGTTTGAAGATTTTTGGTTGACAATATTTTTGCCAATAAATAATCTAATGAATAAGCATCTTTGATTTCTTGCACTAAATGATTAGGAACTTCATACTCAGACCAAATTTTATTTAAAATTGAATTATACATTGTAATGAATTTACTAATATCACTTGCTTCATAATACTTTTTATTATACGCAAAATCTAATTAGTTTAGTTGTTTTATGTTTTTCTCTTTTATTATACGTAAAATCTAATTAGTTTAGTTGTTTTATGTTTCTCTCTAAGGCCTTGATCATGCTTTTATTTAAGATTTTAGTAAGCTATATCAAAATAAATAAAAATAATTAATCATATTAGTTGACTTTTGCATTATATGTTTGATACAATCAAGCCTGAGTATTAATCAAATATAATTATGAAAAAATTAGGCCTAATTTTAGGGGTATTATTAGTTTTGCCAGCGTGCACTAAAAAATCTACCGATGTTCATGTAATACATAGAGTTCAAGAAACTATTTATGAACCTGTGAATCCAGGAAAAATACCATCAAACAAGACTGAAAATGACTATAAAACAGAAAAAAGCATAATTTCTGATATGAGAAAAAGAATCTCTCATAAATCATTTACTACTATTCACGTACATGTACAAAATGGATTAGTGAAATTTACTGGTATTGCTAAAAATACTTCTGATATAGTGAAATGTATGGATATTGCATGGTCCAAGAAAGGAGTTAAAGAGGTAGATAACTATGTAGAGGTTAAAAACGATGATTTTAGTTTTGATGTTACCCAATATACCAAAGATGCATGGATAACTGCAGCGGTCAAAGCTCAACTATTAATTGGTAAAAACATCAGATCTAGAAATTTCACGATTACCACAGATCAAAACATAGTTTATGTATTTGGTATTTCTGATAGTCAGTACGAGATACAAGAGATAGGGGCAATTGCTTCTAAAGTTAAAGGGGTTCAAAAAGTAGTTATTAATGTTACATTATTAAAATAATCTAAAAGCTTTTAAAGCATAAAATTTATTATTTAACGATATGTAGAGCTATGAATGAAATAACAATTTTAGGATCTGGAGCTAAGCATTTTCTTAATAGTCAATATTTGAAATCTTTAGTTGAAAAACAAAATTTTGAAACTTGGACTGTTGAGCAATATGAATTTCCCGGATGTGAAATTGAGGTGTTTTTTAAGCATTTCAATTTTCAATTAAAAGAATATACTGATCATACATACAAGTCATTTCTTGAAGCTAAATCAATTAATTTTTTTCAAAGTTTTAGTGTTGATGCAAACAAAACCTGGATAGAAACTCTGTTGACTTTAGATCTAATAGAAAGAATTTTATCTAAAGAAAAAGCAAAATATCTAAAAAAAATCAACTTAAAAATATCTTATTTAGGCTATTCTAGACAAGATAAAAACAATATTAACGCTTCATTTGGCATGCGTGTTTTATTACGTAGTTTAGAAAACTATTCACATTTAATCAGTAAAATATACTGTTTTGACCTTCATTCGACGAATAATTTTTGTTTAATAAATACAAATCAAGATGAAGATACACTAAATACGACTCAAAATACAAATTTTTTTCTCGACATGCCTAATGCCAAATCATGTCAAGTAATTTATAGAGATACATTTAAATATATCTCAAATCAAAATATCTTAGACATCAAGATAAATTTAGTAAATATCGAAGTAAATTTATTATATAAAAAATCTCTTCTAACGAATTTTATAACAACTAATTTCCCAAAAAAATATCAATTATTGCGAGCTTCATGGAGTTTTGATGTGCAATTTATAAAAATTAAAAAACCACTTTCTTTTTATTGTAAGAAAAATGTTCTTAAATTAGGTTTAGACAAACTTAACAACTGTTCAAACTTAATTCAATTTAAAAACATTCAACCTTGTTTTATGAGTGAGTATATAAATAAAAATTTTGACCCAAAATTCACTTGTATTATATTGCCTGATGCTGGAAGTAAGAGAAGATTAGGGAAAATTCTAGATTCGATAAAAGATTTTGAAATATTCTGCTTCAATAAAGTGAGAATCAATAAATTAAAAATGGAAATTAAATCTCCCATTATACAAAACAATTTTGATACATACGTGATATTGGACGACATGATAGCTTCTGGAGCCACTATTCATAATATATGTTTAGCTATAGACAAAAATACTAAACACAAAGGAAAGTTTGTGCTAATGTGCTCGCATTTACTATGGTTTGCTATCAAAACAAAAAATTTAGCTAAATTATCTAGCATCATAACTACTAATTCTATATCGCTAAGCAACAATTCATTTTTGAATAATTCACATATTAAAAATTTAATTGTTACTATTGATATCTTTAAAGATATGTATGAATCAAGATAGTTTTTTGTAAGTCATTATTGAATGTATACAGTTATTTCAACTCTAAATTAAGTTTGGAATTTAACTTGTTGTTACGTTTTGTAAACTTTCTGCAGTGGAATTATCTCTTGGAAATAAAAGTGGTATTGTTTTAATTTGAGTTCCCTGAGGCAAAATATGATTTTGATTCAAACTTTTTATTCCCACTTTATTAGAGTCTAAATTTAACATCTCAAAAATTTTGGCACAAGTATCTGGTAAAAAACATTGCATCATAATAGCTATATACCTTATTGTTTCTAATAAGCTATACAGTGTTATGCCCGTAAGATCTTTGTTTTTCCAAGGAGCTTGACTTTCCATAAAACTATTAGAATCATCTATCGCCTTAATACATACATCTAAACCTTGTGTTAACTTGTAGTCAAGCATTAGCTCGATAAATTCATATTTATGATTTACAATTTGTTTTAAAAGTTGCGTTTCATATATGATGCTAGATTCTATATTTGGCACTATACCTAACATCTTTTTATGAATAAATATAGCAGTTCTTTGGACTAAATTTCCTAGTTTATTGCCTAATTCACTATTAAGTCTATGAGCTAGTTTCAATTTACTAAAGTTTCCATCATGTCCTAGTGAGGCCTCTCTAAGTAGAAAATATCTAAAAGTATCAACTTCAAAGTCTTTTATTATTTCCAAAGGATCTATGACATTATTTAATGATTTGCTCATTTTTTCACCATTATTTAACCACCAACCATGTGCTAGAATTTTTTTCGGCATTTCTAAATTCAAAGCATGCAAAAATGCTAACCAATATACTGCATGAAATTTTAATATATCTTTTCCTATTATATGCACATTACATGGCCATAAATCAGACTTCATGCCATTATCATATGAAGTGTCACTAACGATTGCTGACATATAATTCATTAGAGCATCTAGCCAAACATATATCACCTGCGTTTCATCATTAGGAACCTCAATGCCCCAGGTAAAAGTTTTTTTAAGCCTAGAAATTGATAAATCTTTTAGATCGTGTTTTATAAAATACAAAACTTCATTTAGTCTTGAATGTGGATATATAAAATCAGGATTTTTTTCATAAAATTCAATTAAAAAATTCTTACATTGCTCTAGTTTAAAAAAATATGTAGGTTCTTTGATCCATTCCACTGGCGCCCCTGTAGGCGCTTTTCCATCTATTATCTCAGACTCAGAATAAAAAGATTCATCTCTAACAGAATACCATCCCTCATACTCACTTTTATATATCCACCCAGTTTCAACTAATTTTTTCCAAACTTTTTGTACATATTTTATATGCCTTGGTTCTGTAGTTCGAATAAAATCATCATTACTAATGTTGAATTTTTTTGTACTTTCTCTAAATCTTCCTGATATTTCGTCAACAAAATCTTGAACTTTTAAATTCAATTGAGATGCGGTTTTATTTACTTTTTCACCATGCTCATCAGTTCCAGTCAAAAATTTCACTTCTTTTCCAAGCGATCTTTGAAACCTTGCAATAACGTCAGCAACAATATTGGTGTATACATGTCCTATATGCGGGGAGCCGTTTGTATAGTATATAGGAGTAGTAATGTAGAACTTTTTAGATTTTAGTTTGTTGGAATTATCTTCCAAGCTAGGTTTGGATAATTCAGAATTAACTATTGTTGAATAGTAAAAATTTTTAATATGATCTATTTGGTAAGGGCCGTGATATTTATATCCCATTTCGGTTATTTTAAGAATATAATGATTAATATCATATTCAATCAAATCAGAACTTTTATCCATAGAATTTTTTAAAGTTTTTATAAAAGAAAAGTTGCTATTGCAAGCTTTGCTTAAGTCTTTCGGCAATTGAATAATTTTCAATTTAAAAACCAATGAGATTATTTTCTTTAGGTCTTTAGGCTTTAAAATTAAGGTACCTAACAAAAAATACCACAATAACGTTAACATTATACCTTAAATTTGCTTTGCGCTAATATCATTTTTTAATTTTCTTCATCTAAAAAATCTATAATCAATTTACCATTTAAATGATCAATTTCATGTTGTATAACTTTAGCTAACAAGCCACGTGCTTTTATAGTTTTTTGTTTACCATTAATAGTGAAATATGTACAAACAATACTATCTGGCCTTGATACTTGCACTAGCTGCTGATTAACAGATAAACATCCTTCCTCTAAAAGAGTTTTCTTATTAGAATAATGATTAATTATCGGATTTATCATAAACAAAACATCTCTTTCTAGTAAATCATGATCTCTATCAGGATTTAAATCTATCACAATAATTCTTTCCAAGAGACCAATTTGGTTAGCGGCCAACCCTATACCATTTTGTTCTATCATGATTTTATGCATGGTTGAAAACTTTTCATATATCTCATCCTGTAAACTACTTGATTTTCTGTATTCTTCTAAATTAACCTCTTTACATCTTGTGCGCAAAGCAGGATTAGGGTCAATTAAAATATTAAAACTCATGTTTTATTTTTCATATATACACAAATTCTACCATAATTTTCTACTTTATCAGTGTGATTAATATATTCCAGTATCATGTAATATGTAAACAAGATAACCATGAAAACTTGTCAAAGTAAATCAATTATTACAACCAAGGACAAGTGATGTAAAGGTTAGTTTATTATTCACATAAAGCAATTTTATTTTAAGCTATGAAAGCTTTGTCACCTGAACATAGTCTTAATAATTTGGTACCAAAGTTTATTCATTTTAGCGATTCAATTCTGCTAGGCTATTGTGGCAAAATAATAAGCATTATTAGAATAAATCAAATTTATCAAACAAATTTTATTCCAGATATAGAGGAAGCCGGAGATAGAATTCAAGAAACTCTTAGTAAAATTTACGATGAAGACATAGGATTTTACCTAAAAAATGTCAAATCAGAGATTGATATTTACTCACCTCTATTACATCACACAAGATACAATTACTTAAACCCTATAACAAAATTTATTTCAGATGCTTATTATCAAAAAATTGGTCAATTAAACTATGAACATCAGGTATATTTGATAGTGACCTGTAAAACTAACAATATATACGATAATTTCTCATTAAACCAAAATAAGCTTTATGAACATAAATGTGCCCGTCTTAGAAAGAGCATAGATAAACTGAGTACGACATGTAATATCATACTAGAAAGCTTAAACAAATATCATCCTTATTTGTTAAAGAGACGAGATTCAAACTCAGAATTAATAGATTTTTATTACTCATTACTGGACATGCCCACAATTTCTTTTAAAGAATTTGATGTACAGGGTTATTTATCTGGCGGAACATATTCATCTTGCGAGAATATATTAAAGATTACTCATAATACTGAAATACGATATATTGGATTTATTTCGATTAAAGAAATGAATAATATTGATAAGGGCTCTTTGGCTCGATTAATGAGTCAAGATATTAAGTTTGATATGACAGAGATCATAATACCGTCCCAAGATACAAAGTTAAAAAATCGAATATATGATATACAAAAAACTGCTACTGGTACCATAAAAGATCATTTTACACGTCACTTTGAAGTTCAAAACTTTTATAAATCATCTATTATTTTAACTATAATAAGTAGTGAAATTAGTCAAATAAAACAACATTTAGAACATTTATCTAAAGTTTTATCTGAATTAGGTATAAGCCATGTAAGAGATGCAATCTTAAATGAATACAATCTATATTGGCATTTTCCTCTTAATTTATATAACTTAAAATATCAACAATTTATTAAACCACAAGTAAATATTGGAGATAGTCTCTGTCTAAACTCTATTAGAGGCGAAGCAAGCAGTCAAGATATTAGCTACATTTGTATTTTTAAGGAAAAAAATCAAACTAATTTTTATTTTAATCATTTAGGGCCTAAAGTTACCAATACAATAACTCAAAATTCATCAATTTTGAGATTTATTGCCTCTTCCACTACTAGAAGCATAGAAGATGAGATCAGATTATCAAACTTTTATATTTGTACAACATCAATTAATGTGGTTTTTTGCAATATAATAGGGTTTAAAAAGTTAGATTTAATTAATCCTTTTTTATATTTAAATGAAAATAATTTCAATTTTTTTGAAACTTTTTTGAGCAATTTAATATCTTTTGGAGATCTGATGTTAAATTTTGATAAAACAGTATATGATGTAGCTATAAATAATTTAAATTATATTACTGGAGCTGATCAAGCGTATCAAAATATAGTTCATGATGAAAAAAAATCTCAAACACAACCAAATCTCAAAACTTCGATAGTGCAATTTTTAGAATATATTTTATTATTTAAAAATAGAACTATAATGAAAAATAGTCAATTTCCTAACTTAGAATCAATTTACAAAATTTATATAAAACTTGATACTCATGATGTAAGAATCGCAGATATATTGAAGTTTATATATGAAAAATATAACTTTACCAATGAAGGATTTGAAGATGCAGAACAAAAATCAGTATATGATTTTTATCTTGATGCAAGAGACTTGACTCAGATTTCATTTAAACAAAAATTTTATCCCAAAGGAGACGAAAGAAAAGTTGTTCAATTTAATTTACATCAAGAATTTCATAATCTATTCGCTAAAAATTATTTGAAATTATATGTAGAATTGATAAAAAATATTTTTTATAACTCTAAGACCACAGCTTTTTTAGAGAATATAGAAACGATAATGCACCAAGCAGATATATGTGATCTAATTAAGTTATTTAATCAACATAATATAAATACTATACTCTTGAGTAACGAAAGTTTACCGATGCAATTTGATCATACTTTTGAAACTTCAAAACTTGATTCTGATTGCATAATGTACAGATCTCTAAAACGTACTTTAGAGCTAGAATTAAGGCCAATTGCTCATTTGAATGATGTATTGAATTTTGAAATTGAAGATGCTGCAGAGATTGCGGAAAAAAAATTATCTGGATATGAAGCTATTAAGTACTTAATGAGATCTAACAAACAAATAATCTAATTATGAAAATACTTCAATGAACATCTCTATGAGATCTCACAAACAAATAATCAATTATGCAAATACTTCAATGAACATCTATAATCTAAAATTGTAGATTATTTTTGAAATAATAATGATTTAAGCATTGCACTAATCATCATTTATAAAATTGTTGAATTGATTGTGAGATTTTGAGCGCATTATTCAATTTTAATTTAAAAAATCTCAATTGTAGGTTGTTTATTTCGAAGTAAAGACCGCTTATTTAAAGACCGCTTATTTCGATAATAAAAAAACCTTATAATATTAGCAACTCTACTTAAGAATGTTAATTATTCCTTATAATATTAGCAACTCTACTTAAGAATGTTAATTATTCCTTCTATATTAAGTTGATATATTTCTTTGGTTTTCATATTTCTGAGAGAAAAAATTTGTGATTTTATTTCATTTTGACCAATAACTATTACGTAATGCATTCCTAGTTTGTCCGCCATTTCTAATTTCTTTTTTAAAAAAGCTTCATAAGACATTATTTCCGCAGTCAAATCTTCTATAGCGCCTCTAAGCAAATTTGCAATAATCAGAGCTTCAGTATTTTCTTCTTTAGAAAAAGGAATGAGGCAAATTTTTATGTTCCCTTCTTTAGCGTATTCAGTCATAAGTAAACTTAAGCGCTCAATACCAGCTGCAAAACCAGTAGCAAACAGATTTTTTCCATTTATGAGCTTGCCGCCCATATTGGTGTATAAGTTATCATACCTACCTCCACCTAAAATAGCTGACTGTGCTCCAATTTCATCTGTTACAAATTCAAAAATAGGTCCAGTATAATAGTTTAATCCTCTAACTAAATGATTATCTACAACATAATTTATTTCTAGTGCTTTAAGATACCCCTTTAATTCCTTAAACTTTGCTTTATCATCATCTAATAAAACGGAATCTATTCCAGGCGCATTAATACATATTGCTTTATCATTTGGATCTTTAGAATCTAAAATACGTAGAATATTATATTCTAATCTCTTCTGACTTATTTCTGAAAGCATAGATTTATGCTGACTAAAATATTGATACAAAACATTTTCATACTTGAGTTTAGTATTATGATCTCCTAAATAATTGATTTTTATTTGATAATTGAAAATTTTAAGTTGATTAAGGATAGTTATAGCTAAAAATATAAGTTCAGCATCATACAACATGGACTCCGACCCAAATATCTCAAAATTGATTTGGGAAAATTGTCTTTGTCTTCCGGCCTGAGGTCTTTCGTATCTAAATAAAGGCCCTGAAGAAAATATTTTGTGCGGAATTTTTAATAATTCATTTTGATCTAAATTCATCATATATCGCATAACGCATGCTGTGAATTCAGGTCTAAGAGCGATCCATTCTTGCCCTTTATCCTGAAATAAGTAAATTTCTTTATCCATAATGTCGGTTTCTGAATCCAAAGCTTTAGTGAATAAATTGGCTTTTTCCATTATTGGCGTTTGTAATTCTTGAAAATTATGTTTTTCACATATTTTTTCTGCAGTTTGTATAATAAATTTGTGTTTAGACAAATTTGACCCAAACAAATCCTTGGTTCCGCGAACTAAATCTACCATTTTATCTGATAAAAAATCATATACTCCTTAGTTTACTATATTTTTGATAGACAAAAAATTACATTGATATAGAAATCAGTTGCCACTTTGGTGAAGGCAGCTTGATTTACTATTTATTAAGTCCTAAATAAAATCTATTAAGATAAATAGAAATTGTTTGATTGGAAAATATAGTAAAATTGCAAAAAACGTAGATGGCAATTTGCTATTTTGTTACATTTTTAATTGCATCAAATTATCTAGTTAATCCACTGTATAGCATTATATCAAATACTCCTAATCAATTTAACTGTTTTAAATTAACGTTTGACGAATGCTCTACGTTTACGACTTTTAACGTGATCAATTCTCTTAGGTAAAACCATTCTAGAATCTCTAGTTAGCATTTTATGAGCCTTAAGTGCAGGTTTATGATTTGGATCTTGTTCTAAAATAGCTCTTGCAAGACCCATTTCAATTGCCTCAAGCTGTCCAGTTAATCCACCACCTTGTACTTGACATATAACATCAAATTTACCCAAAGTATCAGTAACTAAAAACGGATTCATTATTTGAGAATTATATGCAGATCTTGTGAAATATTCCATATAATCTGAATTATTTACTGTAATTTTTGTTTCATCAGACTTAGCTGGATACAATCTTACTTTTGCATTTGCACTTTTTCTTCTTCCTGTACCATAAAATCCATGTGTCCCTGTATCTCTAACTCTTTTTTCTGCAGCTGGGGCTTTTTCGATAGCAGCTTCTCCACTTCTTTCGAAGCTTCTTTCTGATCTGTAGCTTTTTTCACCACCTGATCTTCTGTCCGCTCCAAAGGCTCTGTTTCCAGTAGTCCTATCGCCACTTGGTCTTCCAAAATTTCTGTCGGCACTTGGAGATCTTTCTCCGCCTGATCTATATCCCCCTCTGTCGCCAACTTGAGCCCTGTCTACACTTAGTCTATCACCACCTGTTCTTCCAAAGTTTCTGTCTCCAGTAGGTCTATCACCGCCTGATCTGTATCCTCCTCTATCACCTCCCTGCGATCTGTCACCAGTAGGTCTATCGCCACTTGGTCTTCCAAAGTTTCTGTCTCCAGTAGGTCTATCGCCACTTGGTCTATATGCCTCTCTGTCGCCGCCTTGTACCCTGTCGCCAGTAGGTCTATCGCCACTTGATCTTCCAAAGTTTCTGTCTCCAGCAGGTCTATCGCCACTTGATCTATATGCTCCTCTGTCACCGACTTGTGCCCTGTCACCAGTAGGTCTATCGCCACTTGATCTTACAAAGTTTCTGTCTCCAGTAGGTCTATCGCCGCCTGATCTATATCCCCCTCTGTCACCTCCCTGTGCCCTGTCGCCACTTGGTCTTCCAAAGTTTCTGTCGCTACCTGGGGCTCTGTCACCTTCTTGTCCTGAAGATTTGTAATTTGATTTTTTTTCGAAAGTAGCATTAACGCTCGATGCTGTGGAATCAGATTTTACACTATCGGATCCTCGAATGCTATTGTTTTCTGATTGTTGAGGTTTGATATCCTCTTGAAGTTTGTTGTTTTCTGAATGTTCTGACATTTGTTTTAATATTGTGCTAGAAAATTATAGCATACTTTATAAACAATACCTTGTCGTACTGTCACATATTTTGTCAATATTTTATTAATATCGATTTGCGTGAGTCATATAAACTATTAAATATAAAGACTTCATACATTAGTTATTCTTGCTCAGATTCATGATCCTTAGTTTCAGATTCTTGCTCAGATTCATGATCTTTAAGTTCAGATTCTTGTTCAGATTCATCATTCTTAAGTTCAGATTCTTGTTCAGATTCATGATCCTTAAGCTCAGGTTTATGATTTGAACCTTGTTCTAAAATGGCTTTTGCAAGACCAGCTTCAATTGCTTCAAGTTGTCCAGTTAATCCTCCACCTTCTACTTGACATATAGCATCAAATTTACCCAAAGTATCAGTAGATAAAAGTGCATGCATTGTTTGAGAATTATATGCAAATTTTGTGAAGTATTCCATATAATCTGAATCATTCACTGTAATTTTTGCCTCATCAGACTTAGCTGGGTACAATCTTACTTTAACAATTACTTCTTTTTTTCTTCCTGTACCATGAAATCCACGTGTATCTGCATCTCTAACCCTTCTTTCGCCAGTTGACGCTCTTTCGACGGCAGCTTCTCCATTTCTTTCGAAGCTTCTTTCGCCATCTGATCTTCTGTCCCCTCCAAAGCTTCTAGGTCTATCACCACCTGATCTTCTGTCTCCTCCAAAGCTTCTCGGTCTATCACCACCTGATCTTCTGTCTCCTCCAAAGCTTCTAGGTCTATCACCACCTGATCTTCTATCTCTATCACCATCTGATCTTCTGTCTCCTACAAAGGCGCTTTCGACACTTGAACTATCATCACTTGGTCTTCTATCAAAATTTCTGTCGTCACTTGGTCTTCTGTCTTCTCCAAAGTTTCTAGGTCTATCACCTCCAAAGCTTCTAGGTCTATCTCCTCCAAAGCTTCTAGGTCTATCACCACCTGATCTTCTATCTCCTCCAAAACTAGGTCTATCACCACTTGGTCTTCTATCAAAGCTTCTTTCGCCACTTGGTCTATCACCACTTGGTCTTCTATCTCCTCCAAAACTAGGTCTATCACCACCTGATCTGTAACTTCCTCTTTCACCACTTGGGGCTCTATCGCCACTTGATCTTCTATCAAAGCTTCCGCCACTTGATCTTCTATCAAAGCTTCTTTCACCACTTGGCCTATCTCTACTTGGGGCTCTATCTCTTCTAAAGCTGCTATCTCTAGTTGTAGCGCTATTTTTTTCTGACTGTTCTGACATTTGTTTTAATATTATGCTAGAAGATTATAGCATACTTTATAAACAATAACTTGTCATACTGTCACATAATTTTATTAACTTTGATTTGCATGAGGCATATAAACTATTAAATATAAAAATTTCATACATTGCTATGTTTGTTCAATGTCATGTATCATTTGCAAAAAACAAAGAATCTTGTTTAGAAATTTATAAAATTATTATTTGCAAGTTTTATCGCATTATTATCATAATTTATCGCATTTTTAACATAACAAATACTATTAAAGTAGCAACACTAACATAAAATGCTTTTCAATAAAGAGAAATTTTTCTTTATGGTTTGCTTTTGGATGTAGTTTTTGTGTATAATGTAGTTATCGTAATAATAAACATGTTTATATGAGCGTTAATAATCTAGTAGAACAAATAAGCGTCTTGAGCGTGATAGAAATTTTAGAACTCAAAAAAGCTTTAGAGGAAAAATGGGGCGTTACAGCAGTAGTTGCAGCAGCCGCTCCTGCCGCGTCTCAAGACGCTCCAGCAGCTGAAGAAAAGACCTCATTTAATGTAATGCTAAAATCAGCAGGGTCTACCAAAGTTGCTGTAATAAAAGTTATAAAAGAGTTAACTGGACTTGGTCTTAAAGAGTCAAAAGATATAGCTGATCAAGCTGATAGCATTGTAAAATCTAATTTAGATAAAGCTACTGCAGAAGATTTTAAATCTAAACTAGAAGCACAAGGAGCAACTGTTGAACTAAAATAAACTATTTCAATTGTAAAAAATTGCTAATTAAATCTTAAAGTTTTTTTTAAATTAGAGTTATTTGTAGATATATACATAAGCATAACTTTACAAATAATTTAGTTATTCAATTTGCTAAATATTTATATTTTAAAAAGCTTAAAATATTTGTTTATACAAATATCTATACTTTATGATGTTTAACTTCTATTTTTAAATAGAGTTATTATTGTTTTAATCATAAAAATTTCCAAAAGTATTAATTGATATAAGTTATCATCGCGCACTTTCGATTAAAAAATTTAATCAGATCTTACTGCATTAACAAAATTAGCACTTTCATATATCTATGCTTTTTTAGGTGAATTAACAGTTCCAGCCATAATTCCGCCATCAATAGTGATAGTGGTACCAGTAATATACTCAGCTTCTTTAGATGCTAAGAAGCAAATTAAATTGGCAACATCAGTAGTTTTACCAATTTTTTTCAACGGTATAGTATTTATTAAATCATTCAACTTTTCGTTTCTAGTGGGGTTGTTTTTAGATCCTACTATAGGATCTAACATTTCAGTATCTATTAAAGCTGGAGCAATACAGACACAGCGAATATTATAATTTTTACTAGCGCAATATAAAGCAACTGATTTGGAATAATTATCTATTCCAGCTTTGGAAATTCCATAAGCTGCAATGTTAGGAGATCCTGATAATCCAGATCTGGACCCAACATTAATTATAACGCCACCATTGTTTTTCATAAAACTAATCGCAGTTTTACAGCCCCAAAAGACTGATTTTAAATTATTTGAAATGACTGTGTCAAAAGTTTCTTCTAACATATATTCTGGATTTTGCTCTCCTAAATCAAATCCATGTATACCGGCATTGTTAACTAAAATATTTAATTTATTGGAATAAAAATTTTTAATATGATTCATTATTCTTTTCCAAGAATCTTGATATCTAGCATCTAAATTTAGAAACTCTAAGTTTGAATATTCGCTAGAAAAAATTCTATTAATAGTCTCATTAGATTTATCTTCATCTAAAAATTGATCACTGGTTTTATTTAAAATCTTATTTTCACATGAATTTAGCGTTTTATCGGTAGATAAAAATTCTTTTTTAACGCACATTTCTATGTCTTTTTCAATTATATGAGTTGAATTTTCGGTCATTAATTCATCAAGTAAACCACATTTTAAGAAAGTATTAGATGCTGAAATCGTTCGACTGATGCTCAATACTTTCGCTCCGTGCATTGCAAATAATTGAGCTGTAGACAATCCAATGCCACGTGAACCTCCTGTAATTAATACATTCATGCCCTCAAATTTTTTCATTTTGATTATTAAATCCTTTTTATCTTATCATACAATAAATTTTATAAGCATCATAAAGTATTCCTTTTCTAGAGATAGTGAAATCGCTGGAAACTGAATAAATTACCGCCATAAAATATCTTTTATTAAAAAATACAACATTGCTAGTACTGATGATCATGCAATATTTGATAAATCATTGACAATTTTAAAAATATATTACGCTTTTGAATAAAATACTTAGAACTTTTAGATTTAAGATATAGATAAAATCTGTTTTTAAACTTTCAATATCACATCATTAAATCTAATTCAGACAATAAAGAGAAAATAAAACAATTCGTTATACATTTTTAATCAAAAAACATATCAAATTACTATATATAGCGCATATGAATCGTCTCAATATTTCATCACATTGAAAACTATAATTTATTGCATAAATAAACCTCATGTTATAAAATCATGACTTATATTCTTTAGCCTTAAGTTGAACTATTTAGTTTCTGATTTATTAAATTTAACATTGGCTTAATCCCAAATAATTTAATAAAAGATCCCAAACGAGGACCGTCATTTTGTCCAAGTAAAATTTGATATAAAGAACTAAAAAAAACTTTTAAATCTTTTGGTTCATAATATTTTTTACCTATAGCAAATAAATTATTTTGAATATTTTCTTCCATCTCCTCTATTTCTTCTATAGAATGTAAATAATTAATGCAATCATTTAATATATTTTTATATTGTTCATCAATTTGTAGATAATTTTTATTAGGCTTAATAAAATTTTCATAATAAAGCATAGTGCCTGTAATTAATTTATCTAAAAACTCACTATGCTCTACACTTGCATCATATCTTTTAATAAATTTATATAATGTTTCTTTATTTTCTGGACTACATGCCGAAGCTAAATTCAATAACATTGTAAAATTAATTTTACCCAAATTAACAATAGGAACATTATTGATATCTATTTTTTTTGATTTAATAAAAATTGCATTATGAATTAACCAAATTGATTTATCAATTAAGGTTTCCTGATTAATTGAAAGGCTTGCATTTGAAGGTCCTGCTTCAAATTCTTTAAGCATTTTGCTATAATCCTGATTAAGCTTTATATATTCATCAGTAATTTTTGGTATTACATCAAAATATAATCTTTTTGATTTTTCAGGACTATGAAAGGTATATAAAGCCAAGCTTTCTATTGGCGCATAACTTAACCATTCATCAATACTGATGCTATTTCCTTTAGATTTAGAAATTTTATTTCCTTCTGAATCTAAAAATAAGCTATAAAAAAATTGGAGAGGGGTGTTGCCGCCTAATGCTCTACATAGTTTTGAATAAATGTGACTATTAGTTTGATGATCAACTCCATACATCTCATAATCAACTTGTAATTGCATCCATCGCATAGAGAAATCTACCTTCCACTGCAACTTAACATTGCCATTTAAGATAGAAGTTCTAACATTTTCATTATCTTCATTAATATAAACAATCTCATTCTTTTCAGAATCTACTTCTATTACCTTGGCCTGCAAAACTTTATTGGTCTTAGGACAAATCGGCAAGAATGGTGAATAAGTTTTTTGGCGCTCTTCTCCTAAAGATGGAAGCATAATATCCATTACTTTTTGATAATTTAATGCAACTTTATGTAAAGCTTCATTAAAAAAACCTGATTTATATTTTTCAGCAGAGCTCATAAATTCATACTGCAAACCAAATTTATCTAAAAATGATCTTAATTTATCATTCATATACGCACCATAACTTGATTTTTCTTCAAATGGATCTGGAACAGAAGTTAAAGGTTGCCCAATATATTTACTAATATGATCTTGATTGGGAATATTAGAGGGAACTTTCTTTAAACCATCCATATCATCAGAAAAACAAATCAACCTAATGACAAAATTATGTTTATTTGCGATTTCATCGTTAGCAATTAAATGCTTTAAAGCAGCAATTACTATAGATGTCCTAAAAACTTCACAAAAAGTTCCTATATGAGGCAATCCAGAAGGACCATATCCTGTTTCAAATATTATTTCATTGCTTTGAAGTTGATTGTTTTTTGACTGCTCTAATTTTCTATTCAATATTTTTTTAGCTTCTAAGAACGGCCAAGTTTTATAAGTGTTCATTTGGTTATAATATTTTTTATTTTGAAACTCAAATTTCAATCTAAAATTGAAATTTTTATTATGTATTATACAACAATCATACTATATTCATCATGTCTTTAAAATAAATTTCTGATACATATCTTTGACCACTATTACCTTTCTTTAACTGAACTACTATATCTATAATTGACCTAACATAAGAAATAATATCTTCAGATGACATATTTAACCCTGACTGCATAACCATAAGCTTTAACTGCTGAAAAGCCATAGTAGGAGTATCCGCATGTAGCGTAGAAATTGATCCTGGGTGACCTGTATTAATTGCGCGCAAAAAACCAAAAGCCTCTGTTCCTCTCAATTCTCCAACGATAATTCTATCTGGTCTCAATCTAAGAGAGGCCTCTATTAATTCTTGAGCTTGCACTTTAGCCTTACCCTGATTTCCCCTAGAAGATAGTAAATGTAGTGCATTTGGATGCTCAATTATAATTTCTCTAGCATCTTCAACCGTAATTAAACGCTCAGATCTATTGATTAAAGCAAGAAGTGTATTGACAAACGTAGTTTTGCCCGTAGAAGTACCTCCACTTATTAAAATATTCTTTTTATTCAATACTGCGGTTTTAACAAATTCTTTAATTTTATTTTGTTTTAATAGAGAAGATAGAGATTTATTTAGTTCAATCAAATGATTATTAGCTTGATTAGTAAACTTAAACATATCATTTGCCTCATATTCTTCCATTGAAATTAATCTAGAAGCACTTTTTCTAATTGCAAAACAAGCAGTTTGATTAGCGCTGGCTGGAGGCAATACAACCTGTACTCTATAACCATTTGGTAGTGTGGCTGATAATAACGGATTTTCTTCTGATATTGTTTGAGAGGTAGATTGAGCTATTAATCTAGCCAGCTCTTGCAAATGCATTAAATTCAATTCAGTATTTGTTTCCATTCGAAATTGACCTTGTTTTTCTATCCAAACTTCACCTGGCTTATTAATTAAAATCTCATTTATGTTTTTTTCATTTAATAAATGATCAATTGGAAGTAGATATCTTTGTAGTGCAATATTATCAACTGAGCCTGGCATATATTTTTCAACTTGAAGTTAATTTATTCATTATAAAACTTTATGATTTAAGTTACTCTATATAAGGCTAATATTTTTAGATTATTTCTAATTGCTGCATATTATCTCTGCTCATTTCAACTACAGTAACATAGAAATAAAGAGCTTTAATTATGAAAATGATAAATGAGGAATCATTGAAATTTATATAAAATATAGATATATATATCTATCTATATTTTATGCAAGCACAAAACAATCAAAATGATGAAGTAGAAGACATCGGCTTTGAACAACCAGATGAAGTGAATGATTTGCCTATTATTTATACAGACAATAATATGGAGAAATATTTTCATCCATTGGAAAATCTATTACAAAAATTTAGAGACAAATATATACGAGAAGTTTCACTCATTCAAAATCATGCGCGAAAATATATTTTTAGAGATACTCATTTACTTTGGTTAAAAAATCATAAAAATAATATTGAAAAGATTATAACGCTTCAAAAATATTGGTCAGAATACTCTCAATATAAAAAAGATATTGGCACGGATGGTTTCAGATTTCTTATAAAACTTTGTTCTGGATTTCCAATAAAATCTTTAGATGAAGTAGAAGTTGGTACTGTTTTAGCTGCAAGTAATTCAGAAAATCAACCAAAGGAATTGCGCCATGGTGAGATTATGATTGTAACAAAAGTAAATAAAAATAATAAATGTATTGTGTATAATAGTTACGGCTTAGGTACGTATACTAATGATCTAAATCATAATACTATGCCTAGTAAGCATTATGCACAATTATTACAAAATGAAAAAATTAGTTTACAGCATAAAAAAGAGAAGATGATGCTAAAAACTGAAATTAAGCTTTATGACATTGGATGTTACAAAGACATGATATTTAGCTTCGATTATGGAAAACATAAACATCTCTTAGAAAAAGGAAGAATATTTAAGATCAATTGTTCAAAAAAACAAGTGATTGAATGCTTTAAAGAAGCAGTTGAAAAACATTTTACATATCCAGTAAAATATAATCAATTTCTTTGTGATTGTAACCATGTTGTTTGGTATACAATGAAAAGTTTAATCAAGCATAAATATTTAACTATAAAAAATGATTTGAATAAAGATGAAATTAACTTTCTTAAATTACACAAAATCAAATCAAGTAATTGCAAGATAAAACTAAGTAACGATAAAATTGAATTAGATAATGAAGCAACTAAACCAAACAATAGCAATATAGAGCTAAGCAAAGAAGAAATTGATTTTCTTAAGTCACACAAGATTGAATTAGATAATGACGAAACTAAACTAAACAATATTAATATAGAGCTAAGCAATGAAATAGATAATTTTAATGATAATAACTTTGATACAAAAGAAGGGTTAGAAGTTAACAATTCAATAAAGGAATTGGGAGTTAAAAATTCAATAGAAGAATTGAATTGAAAAAATATTTAATCAAAGTTTACAGTCATGACAGTTGCTTTGAAAAAATACATGATCAACACTAACAAAATAAACATTTTTATTTTTAGATATTTAGATTCAATTAACGAATAGTGTCGAGGCTATTACAAATGTCATTAATAATGACATATTTATTCCTAATAAGGTAACTTGAGGTTGTTTTTATAGTAGAATAAGAAATAATTTCTAAAACAAAGTCATGTGGGACATTAGAAATAATAAATATTATATTGGCACTGCGAACTTCATAATATGGTCATTATTAATTAGTTTAATAACTCTGACATTATTAGTATTAAATGGTACTTTAATTGCGGTTTTTACTAAAAATTTAACTGTAGACTTTGAAAATATCATTAAATTAAATCCAGATAAACAAATACAGGCAGCAATACTACTTGTCAAAAAATGGATTTTATGGATTATAGTTAATCGTGAAATAATTAAATTAAATACATATAATTATTTAGTACCTAAAATCTTAAGTTGTATACTGATACCATGGCTAATGTTATTTACTGCATTTTTATTTAACATCACCAAAATAAGAAAGATGCAATTTATTAAATCTAGAGAGTCTGTTTATGGAGACGCTCATTGGGCTACTGAAGATGAAATATTGAAAGCTAATTTACGATCCAAAGAAGGAATGTTATTAGGCAAAGATGATTACGGATATTTTGTATCTCAAGGCTTTGAGCACTCTTTATTATTTGCGCCAACTGGATCTGGTAAAGGTGTTGGATTTGTAATACCAAATTGTTTATACTGGAACCATTCTTTGATTGTGCATGACATTAAGCTTGAGAATTATGAACTCACATCAGGGTGGCGAGCAAGCCAAGGTCAAAAAGTTTTTGTTTGGGAGCCATCTAATCCAGACGGCATTACTCATTGTTATAATCCTATGGATTGGATTAGTAAAAAACCTGGACAAATGGTAGATGATGTTCAAAAGATTGCTAATCTCATTATCACAGAGAAAGATTTCTGGAACAATGAAGCTAAAAGTTTATTTTTAGGCGTGGTACTTGCATTAATGGCAGATGAAACTAAAACTAATTCATTTGGAGAAGTGGTTAGAACTCTTAGAAGTGATGATGTTATATATAATTTATCTGTGACTTTAGATACATACGGTAAATCTATTCATCCAGCTGGGTACATGAATCTGGTTGCATTCTTGCAAAAAGCTGATAAAGAAAGATCAGGCGTCATATCTACTCTTAATTCAGGATTAGAATTGTGGGCCAATCCTTTAATTGATATAGCTACTGCTTCATCTGACTTTAATATATTGGAAATGAAAAAAATTCCAACCACTATATACGTTGGGATGACGCCAGATAATGTCAATCGTTTACAAAAATTAATGCAAGTTTTCTATCAACAGGCAACTGAGTTTTTTACTCGTAAAATTCCAGATTTAAAAGAAGAGCCATATGGAGTAATGCTTTTAATGGATGAGTTTCCTACATTGGGAAAAATGGAACAATTCAAAACAGGAATTGCATATTTTCGTGGTTATCGAGTTAGATTATTTTTGATAGTACAGGATACTCAACAGCTTAAAGGTATTTATGAAGAAGCAGGTATGAATTCTTTCTTATCTAACTCTATGTATAGAATCACATTCGCCGCAAATAATTACGAAACAGCAAATCTAATTTCACAACTTTGTGGAAATAAAACCGTAGAACAGGAATCTTATGGTAAAGCTAAACTTTTTAAAGATACTGGCTCAACTAATGTATCTTTTGTGCAAAGAGCCTTGTTATTACCACAAGAAGTAATACAATTGCCGAGGGATGAACAGATAATTTTGATAGAGTCATTTCCACCTATAAAATCAAGGAAAATAAAATATTTTCAGGATCCTGACTTTAAGAAAAGATTATTACTTCAAACTCCAGTTCCAAACCAAAGTGCTAAATTAGACAAGACTAATAAAGACGAATAAGATTTGAATATAAATGATTCATTCAATTTCAATTTAAAATAAACATTTCGTTTTACTTAATTTAAATAATTTTTCACCACGCTTATCTAAATTAAAAGCAAAAATTGCTATCTATATAATGATACGCTTCATTTTATCTGAACAAATCCCCTTCATTCAAGCCAAATATTTTAGCAAAATTGTCCTCAGCATCAATATTATGCTTCACTAGTATATCTTCTTGATTAATATTAATTTCTAATGCCAAATTATCTAATAACTTAGACTCTCTAGCATCTTCTTCATATAAATTATTAATACTCTCAAGACACTTTTCATGTGAGAATTCTTCATACAATGTCTCAAATCTTGGTTTAATAAAACTATCTTCTGAAAAAAATGTTTCTTTTATATCTTGTATAAATTTAGTAAAAGAATTTAAGATTTTTTTATCTAGTGACTTATGTCTTTCTTCACTGAATAAAGATTTGCTCTCTTCATCATTTAAATAATCTACAAATTTTACTGATATGAAAGATTTTTTATCTTTTGTATTTAAGTTAATCAATTTTTTGTATTTTGTATCAAGTACCTTAACATGATGGACGATGCCAATGAATTTTCTAGCCAAATCTTTATCTTCTGATAATTTTGACGCAACTATGTTATTTTTAAGGCCATTGATGTTGTTTTTAAGGTTAGTAATATTGTTACAAATAATGGGCATTAGTTCTTCTGAAAAATGTTTGAAATTTTTTGGGAAAATCTCGCCAAGCACTTTCGCTATATTATTTAAATATTCTAGGTAGATTACGCTATAGTTATTCAAACTATTAGTAAATAGTTTTTCATTATTAAAAGACTCTTCAGAAAAAGGTTTTTTTAAAAAAACTTCTGCTTGTTGACTAAATATTTTTTCACAAATAAGAGTTTCTTTATCCTTGAAATTAGAAAAACTTTCGTAAGCTTCTTTTAATACTTGGGGATTCTTATTTAGTTCATATAATTTGAAATTGTCATTGCATAGTTTAACTTGCAGCAATGCTTCTTTTAAAGTTTTTACTACTTCTTTAGCTTCATCGTTTAATAAAGGATTTTTTAATTTACCCACAATTTCTTTTTCTATATCTATAAACGACTGTTTCAAAAAATCAATTTTTTTTTGCGCCAAAATTAATATTTTAACAATATCAATCTCAACGTCTTGAATATGTGATTTGTGTATTTCGTCACCTAACTTATTGAAATCGTCGATATTTTTCTTGAATTGCTTAATTAATTCTTGCCTTTTCATTTGTAGACAAAAATTATAAAAATTTCCAGATATGAATTTAGTACAGTTTTGATCCACTTTTTGGAATGCAGAATGCAATTTTTTTATTTCTACTTGAGTGAACTTTAAATTCAATTTGTTTATTTGCTTTTTTATTTGTGCTGTCAAGGAACCAAGGTTATTTGTACAGTTATTTATACTTTCTAACCTCTCTTCAGGATGCATTGGTCGATCTATTAATTCTTTAGACTCCTTAAAAGCTTCTGCATAATTTTCCACTAAATTTATCAATTTTAGTTGATTCGATCTTATATAATCATGTTTTATATTATCTCGTTGCATAATTTATATATTAATTAATTTATAAGTTAATTATAGCACTATTGCTGATAAAAAAAATTTAAGTTTTACTTGATAAAATTTAAATTTTCTGAAACTTATATGTGAATTGATAGTAATATATGTATAGAATTAATTTGAATACTATTAATAGAATTATTGTTTTCTATAAAATCAAGGAAAATAAAATATTTTCAGGATCTTGACTTCAAGAAAAGATTGTTACCTCAAACTCCAGTTCCAAACCAAAGTGCTAAATTAGACAAGACTAATAAAGACGAATAAGATTTGAATATAAATGATTTATTCAATTTCAATTTAAAAGTTATTAGCTTATTTTCAGTAATTGTATTTTTAAATATTAAACTAGTTCCATATTTTAATAACAACAATAAACTTTTTGTTTTTTTTAGTTTATAATTAATATTTAATTATTAACTATATATGAAACAAGATGTACAAGATGTAAATGGAGCTCATGCTAATTATTTGAATCAATATAATTTAGAAAGACAAATAGAGACAGGGATAAAGAAATCAAAGACAGAGAAGCAGAGAGAGAAGCGCCAAACAAAAGCATTAGAGAAAAAGGAAAGTACAGAGATAGAGAAAGAAGTGACTATTTTGAATGATGGGCGTAATCAAATAAAAAATGTTGAAAATCTTATTTATTTAAAACCAAATTGTCAAGCTACAAAAAAGGCCGGTCATGTATTGTCCTATATCCAAATGTGTCACGAGAGTATAAAAATTCATGATTTAAACAAATCTATAAAATATTTTGAAAAAAGCAAAAAATGCTATGTGGAATTTAATTCCAAACAACTTTATCATGCAAAGTCCATCTTTTTACAAGGAGGTGAAGATTTAGTTTCAGCAATCAATATAATTAAGCAAATTGTAAAAAATAATATCAAAGATATTATTAAAACATTTGACAAAGCAGAATCTGAAATTTTTTACAAAAATTTATTGAGTTTGAATCAGTGTTTGAAGACAACAATAGAACTTAACACGCATCATCAAAAGCCTATGAAGAATTTGTTAAAAGAATTTGCAGATGGTGTGCACTCAGAAGTTGATAAGTACAAATCCGAGCAAGATGAAGAATTTTTATTAGAATATGCAATTAATGATAGATGTGATGATGATGCAAAAGATAATTTATTAGAAGTATTCGAAGCTAATGAACTCAATGATAATGATGATGATTTATCAAAAGTATTTGATAACCAAAAAGAATTTGATACTCAAGTATTTGATAACCAAAAAAAATTTGATACTCAGCCAAGCACAAAAGTAAAAGTTTTAAAAACAACATGCGCTAGACCATTAGCAAAAGTTTTAGAAACAACATGTACTAGTTCATTTAATAAATTAATTAAAGCAGATTATGAAGAAGAAGATTCAATAGAATATTTCATAATAAAAATCAATAAAACTAAGATATACAAAAATAATGAAGATAAAAATTTAGATAAATATAGCGAAGTCTCATATGGCCATATAACATATGTTGCAGAGGAGGAATTTACAAAATTTCAAAATGATAATTATGAGTTAAAAGCTTTAGCAGTAGATTCTACAGATCAAGGTAATATGCTTTGAGATAGTAGATTGCTTGTATTTATATAAAGTAAATTTGTAAGTTTTATTTAGTAAAATTTAAATTATCTGAAACATATATATTGATTGGCAGCGTTATGCATATAGAGTTAGTTTGAGTACTTTTAAATGAAGAACAATTACTCTGATATAAATCTATGTTATTGAGCAGAATATTATGCTCCTTTGATTGTGTGCTAAAAAGAAATTTGGGTATATGAGATTTTATTAATTGAATTGCAGGTTCCACTTGGTCTATTTTACATTCAAAAATAATTTCATCATGCACCTGAAGAATCATTCTTATATCCAACTTGTGCAATATATGATCTAACTTCAGCATTGCAATTTTAACAATATCTGAGGCGGTGCCTTGAATTGGTGCATTTATACTGGAGCGATCAAAAAATTGTTGACCCAAAGTTTTATCTATAAAAAGACGTCTACCATACAAATTTTTTACATATCCATGTTGTTTAGCAAATTCAACAGTATTATACATATAAGTTTTAACTTCTGGAAAAATTGAAAAAAATCTTTCTATATAAGCCTTAGCATCCATGTGCGAGATATGAAGTCGCTTAGCTAGACCAAATTGGCCCATGCCATATATAATTCCAAAATTTATTGTCTTAGCTTTTCTTCTATGCTCTATAGTGACTTCCGAAAACGAAAGATCAAACAATTCCATAGCTGTTTGAGTGTGTACGTCCATATTTTTATCGAACATATCTAAAAGTTTTCCAACATTTGCAATCAGACTTAGTACTCTAAGCTCTATTTGAGAATAATCCATAGAAATAAATTGATAATTGTCCCTTGCAATAAAACATTCTTTAATTTGTTCACTTTCAGCTTTAGTTGGAAGATTTTGTAAATTTGGGTTATAGGAACTTAATCTTCCTGTTAAGGTCATGGTTTGATCTAGTGTGGTATGTATTTTATTTTCTACAACATATTTTTGTAATCCTTCAGCATAAGTTGATCTTAATTTGCTGAACTCTCGCCATTTGATTAATAATCCAGCAATTGGTACCCCATCATGATGCAAGTCCTCTAATACAGATATGTCAGTAGCATGATTCTTAGGTGCTTTTAATCTCAATTTTTCAAATAACACATGTCCCATTTGCTTTGGAGAACCAATATTAAACTCTTCACCTGCTAATTCGTATATCTTTTTTTCTAATATATGTAACTTTTGATTTAAATCTTTTGAGATAATTTGTAGCAATTGAACATCAACTTCAATACCAAAAAATTCAATTTTTGCCAAAATTTTAGCTAAAGGCAAATCTATTTCTCTATAAATTGATAGTAAATTACTTTGTGCTAAAGTTTTTTTTAACTGTTTATATGTTAAATCAATTGATATTAGAATTTTTGATGAAGATTCAGGAATCTTTAATGAGTCTGACAGTGTATCTAGATCAATTTTGGTTCCATAACACACATAATGCATGATATCTAAACACTCAACTCTAACTTGTGATAAACAAAACAATTGCTGTAAAGTCACTTCAGAGCAAACCTTTATCTTATTAAAAAACTTCTTAATATCAGTGGTGACTATCTCTAAGCTTATATCTTGCAATAAATTCAATATTGAATGACAGATTAAAGTATTCAACTCTAATTTAAATATTTTTATATCAGAGCATATGTAAACAGCATTTAATTCATCTAATTCAATAGCTTCTTTATCAAGTACAAGAGTTTCTTTAGGCAAATTTGACTTAAGGGCAGAAGTCAACTCACTGTCAAAATATATGAAAAGCTTTCCTCTTTCTTGTATATGAGCTTTAATTTGATCTAAATCTTTTAAATTTTTTGATTTATCTAAATTAATTTCTTTATCTATAAATTTTTCAAATTCTATCTCTTCATCATTATCATTTGGAGTTAAATGCTCTTTAACTTTTTTTAATCTAGTAAGTAGAGAAGTAAAATCCATTTTTTCTAAATATCCAACACTTATTTTGTAATTAAATTTAAATTGTAAATCATAACTACTCACATCTACATTTTCATTTAAAGCGATAAGTTGTCGTGACAATAAACCATCTTTATATCCTGATTGTATCTTTTTTTTGAGATTTGGAGCTTTGATTTCATCAACTGATGCAATGATATTTTCTAAATTTTCAAATTCTGTAAGAAGATTAATTGCTCCTTTTGGACCTATACCTTTTATTCCTGGTATATTATCAGATGCGTCGCCTACTATAGATAAATAATCTAATAATTTTTCTGGAGTAGTTTGAAATTTTTCATATACAGCATTGTGATCTATATATTTTTTTTTTAATCCATCATACATTGTTGTATTGCAATCTATCAATTGCATCAGATCTTTATCAGAAGATATGATAATGATTTGATGTGTTTGGGCATAACGCTTAACTAAACTTGCTATAATATCATCCGCTTCAAATCCATTAACTTTAAGTGTAGTAATTCCTAAATGTTCCGTAACTTGACTTGCAAATTCAAGCTGAGTTTTTAATTCTTCATCAATTGGTTTTCTGGTGGCTTTATATTGGTTATAAATATCGTGCCTAAAATTTTTACCTCCAGAGTCATACGTAGCTGCTATGATATCAAACTCAAAATCTATCATTATCTTCAATAGCATTGAGGCGAAGCCATACAATGCTCCAACTTGAATATTGTTAGAATTGGTAAGTTTAGGACAAGCATAATAAGCTCTAAACAAAAAACCATAACAATCTATGATAATCAACTTTGGTTCATTTTTTTGCTTCATTGGTTGTGATATATTGAATATTATCTAAACTTGATTTTACTACAACGCACGTATCTTTGTTGACATGTGCTTTTTTACAAAACTTTCTAGCATCTTGACTTGATTGAAAGCCAGTGACCACAATACCAAAAGCAAATTTATTTTTTATTGAAACTTTTTGCACCAAAACTTGTTTATTTGTAAGAAAAAGATCGTATTTTGTGGAAAACTTGCTAGCTAAATCTACAGCTTCATCTAAACTAATTGCATATTGACTTTCAGCTACATATATTTTAGGCTTGGCAGTACCTTTTTTTAAAAATGGAAGATCTTCATCTTTTAAATCTACAAAATTCAGCCTAGTTTCTAAAAGATTAAACAGATTACTATCATTAGAATTGATTAAAAAGTTTAAATATTCATCTAATTTTTGTACATAAATTGATAAATCATTATTAGATTTATCTTTATGATTTGAAGCTTTTCTAATTGTTGAAACATTCGAACTAAAAATGTGGTCGTATATATGTTGTGACAAATAATTTACCTTATTGTCCTGTACTTTAATTTTAGTAGGATCTTTATCTTCAAATATATGAACTACATTTGGATTTAAAAATCTATAAAATAAATATGAAATAGATAATCCTAGTAAAACTATGCTGAATATCTTCAATAATCTCATTTATTTACCCTATCACGATTTAAAGTTAAATTATAATCATGATTAGTAATGTGAATTACAAAGTCTTGAAAAGTATTTATTTGCATATCAGTAAGTGTATTAATATCGTGCTGTAGCCAAATTCTAATTCCAAGCCGCTTGGTTTCTTTATTATCATGATAAAAATCAAATATTTTTAGATCTTTTACTATTTTTGTTTTAATTTGTTTGTCTGGATTACTAGAATCAATAAGCTCAAAATTCATAATTTTTTGTTGCAACTCATTCATTGCTAAACTTCCAAATTCTTTTGGTAATATAAAAGAAAAATCTCTAATTGCAATTGGATGATTAGACAGCTTAACAACATTCTCCTGTTTAATTTTATCTAACTTGATTTCAAAATAACCCAAATTAATTTCAGGATTAATGTTACAATTTTTCATTAAGACTTTATTTACTAAGCCTACATATCCCACATGAGTATTTTTATGCATAATTTTTGCACAAGAATTCTGATCAAAATATTTTGGCGATAAAGTAATTTGATCAAAAGTATAAGAATTTAAACCTTTAATATCTTCAATCAAATCTGCCATTGAGCAATTGTCATATATCCTCTTGCTTATTTCCTTCATTCCAAAAATAGTTTCATTTTGTAGTATTTGATTTTTATTTACATAGTAACTTGGACCAATCTCGAAAATCGCAAATCTATTAGACATTCTCTTTATTTTATTAAACAAACCAAGAAAGTTAACTACTGGAGAAGTTCTAAGTGAATCTAAGTTACTAGATATAGGATTTTTGATCAATAAATTAGGATCTAAATCAAAAAATTGATCATGCTCGGTACTACAAACAAAAGACCAAGTAATTACTTCGGAGTATTTATTGCTAGACATAATTTGATGATGGTCAACTTCATCTGCGCTAGATGATATTTTTAAACTTAAAGGCTGCATAGGAATATTATCATAGCCAATAAATCTAGCAACTTCTCCAAATATACTTTGGATAGTAGATAAATCAGTTCTATATCTCGGTGGACTTACTTCTACTGAATCTAAATTAACTTGTAGAATTTTATAATTCATTTTCTTGAAAATTTCTACAATATTTTCCACTTCAATACTTAAATAATTTTTGACTTTGTCATTATTTATAGAAAATATCAAAGGCTTTTCAGTATCTTTACAACCTAATATTTTAGTAACGCTATAAACTTGATTAGTTTTACAAAATATTTCAAAAAGTTTTAAACAAAATACTAAAGATAATTCTAATCTTTCTAATTCAACACCTCTTTCAAATTTTTGTCTAGCTTTAGAAATTATATTAAGTCTTTGTCCTGTTGCAGTAACTGCTTTTCTATCAAATATACCCATTTCTAATATTCCTTTTGTAGTATCTAACTGACACATGTTGTTTTGTCCACCCATAATACCAGCTAGACCTTCAATAGCTTGATTGTTACGGTTATATATAACAACATCTTCCGATGCCAATTCATAAGATTCACCATCTAATGCTTGAAAACTACTAGAGCACTCTATTTCTTTGAATTTTAATACTTCTAGATTCAAGTTTGAATTATGGTATATATGTGATGGATGACCAAAAATCTGAGATACATAATTGGTTATATCTACTGCTGTAGATATAGATTTTAATCCCAATTCTTTCATTTCATTTGCTAACCACTTAGGCGCAGTAGAATTGCTTAGATCGGTTTTTATAAAATAGCATAAATCAAAATATTCTGAATTTTTTTTAATTATTTCAGCATTCTTAACTAAGTTTATAAGTATACGCTCATGGTCTATTTCATTCAAGATATCCTCCATAGATCTCAAAATACCAAAATCAAATGCTGCTAACTCTCTAGCAATGCCATAAACACTCATCATATCTCCCCTATTAGGAGTTACTGCAATCTTAATTATTGTTGAAAGACCCAAGACTTGAGAAACTTCCATTCCAAGCTGTAATTTAGCATAAGCTGGCATAGTTGGCAACAAAGATTCAAATTGATTGAAATGTATATTAGATTCATTACAATTAAGTAAAGACGTAGTTTCTAAGTTTAAAATACCTTCAGAATTTGCTTCTATTCCCAGTTCATAACCAGAACAAAGCATGCCTTCACTTATTTCTCCTCGAAGTTTAGATTTTTTAATAGAAAAATTGCCTTCTGGAATATGAGCGCCGACTTTAGCTAACGCTACTAACATTTCAGGTTTAACAGTTTCACATCCGCAAACTACCTGAAAAATATTACTTCCATCAGTTACTTTGCAAATTGATAAAGTATCTGCTTTAGGATGCTTGGTTACTTCTAATATTTTGGCTACAACTATATTTTGTAAAGTTTTAGAATATTGAGTCATTTCCTCAACTTCAAAACCAATTGAATCTAATTTAATAGCAATTTCGGCATCACTTAGGTTAGTTTTCAAAAACCTCTTTAAAATTCTAATAGAAAACTGCATAAATCTTTTGTAGCTTTATATTAATTATATAATTGAAACATGAGTATAACGCAACAACCCTTATGTCATTTATTGATAATCAATCCAAACCTTTAAGCATCAGCAGTAGTTTTGAAAGTAAATTTATATGTGAATTGAATAGAAAAAAATTATTACATCAATGTACAAACTTAGAATTAATCGATCAATTAACTAAAAATAATAAAAAAATTGTTGCATATATAGGGTTTGATTGTACGGCAAGGTCGCTACACATTGGTAACTTAATTCAAATCATGATTTTAAGATTATTACAGAAGTTGGGGCATAGGCCTATAGTTTTAATAGGCGGGGGAACTAGTATGATTGGAGACCCTACAGGTAAAAATAAAATGCGTAAAGTTTTATCAGAAGATGAAATTGAAACCAATATACAAGGTATAAAAAAATCACTTTCCAAATTTATTAAGTTTGAAAGTGAGTCATCAAATAATTTTAGTGATGCTATCTTGGTAAATAACAATGATTGGTTAAAAAATATAGGCTATATAGAATTTTTGAGAAACTTTGGTTCCAAAATTTCAGTTAACCAAATGCTTACTAAAGATGTAATTAAAAATAGACTGCACAATAATCAACATTTATCCTTGTTGGAATTTAATTATATGCTTCTACAAGGATATGATTTTCATCATTTGTATCAAAACTATAACTGTGTTTTACAAATTGGCGGAAGTGATCAGTGGACCAATATTATTTCTGGTGTTGATATGGTGGGAAGCGATAAAATCGTAGGATTAACAACCAAATTACTAACCACTTCTACTGGCGAGAAAATGGGGAAAACTGTTGATGGGGCAGTTTGGCTTAACGAGGACATGTGTTCTCCTTATGAATACTTTCAATACTGGAGAAATATTGCTGATGAAGATGTTATAAGATTCGCTGAAATGTATTCAGAAATGAATGATGAAGAATTAAAAGCCTTGAAAGAATTTACAGATATTAATTACGCTAAAAAAACTTTAGCATTGCATTTAACAGAGATGTGTCATGGTAAAATCGAGGCACAATTAGCATTAGATAAATCAATTAATCTCTTTGAAAACAAAAATAACGATTTGAGTTTATTTGATAACTATAAAATTGATTCTTTGCCAGTCGTCTTGAGTGATATATTAGTGCAATATGGTCATTGTAAATCTAAAAAGCAGGCCAAAGATTTAATTATTGGAGGAGCGATCATGCTAGATGATGTAAAAATTTTAGATGTAAGTTACATGATAACTGCTTCCAATTTTACAAATAAGTCAAAATTAAAGCTGACTATAGGAAAAAAGAAGCACTTAATTTTAAGATGTACTTAGAATTAAATTATCAAAATTTAAGAAATTAATTCTACTTTTACTTTCACAATAGCTCGTCCAGTGGCTTCCACTATGTAACAAATAATTTTATTATCAATATTAACCTTTGAACCCTTCCTAGGCACGCATCCCATTTTAGATATTATTAATCCAGCTATAGTCTCATATTCATCTTCATCTTTATCCGTAGATAAATTTACCTGTATAGTATTTTCTAAGTCATTAATTTTAGTGCGACCAGAAACTATATAAGCTCCATCTTGAAAAATAATATCCCTCTTTTCTATTTCGACCTCATCATATTCATCCGCAATAGCACCAAGTTCACGCTCTATAATATTTTCTATAGTAATCATTCCTTGCGTGCCTCCATATTCATCAATAACTGTTGCGATATGAATTCGCTCCTCTCGCATTTGATTAAATAGAGATAAAACTTTTTGTGAAGAGGTAGCTATGATTGGCTTTCTTAAAATTGCATTTAAATCAAATTGAGAATTGTTGATTAATATTTTCAATATATCTTTTAAATGAATGAAGCCTATTATGTCATCTAAGTCTTCTTTATAAACTAAAAGTCTAGTGTGCTGTGTAGAAACTAAAATATTGCAAATTTCTTTCAAGTCAGTAGTAAATTTAATTGCGCATATATCAGAGCGTAAAGTCATAATTTCATCCACTTGAACATTTTCTAGAATTTGATTTCTAATATTTTCTAATTCTGTGCGTTGATGTAGAGGCAATACCCTGAAACAAAAACTCAAAATGTATTTGAAAATTTTAGAAACTGAAGTTGATATAAAATTTTTCATACTTTCTTATATGTTGTTTGAGTCCAATTATTCATTACACGTTGTTCATTTTGTTCCATTATCGAAGCCTCTAAATCGTCATCATGATCAAATCCTACAAGATGTAATAAACTGTGAACAAACATGAAAAAAAAGTGATATTCAAAATCAACTTGTAAGTTATCAGCATTAGTTTTTATTAACTCGCAACTAATGCCTATATCACCTAAATGCATTATATTAACATGTTCGTTAAGTATTATTTTACATTCTGAGTCTTCATTTGCATCATATACTTTCTCTAATCTACAATTAAGAGTTTCTGCAGAAAATGATAGCACATCTGTTGGCTTATCTATTGCTCGAAATTCTTTATTTAAAGAATGCATTTTTTCCATTGATGCTAATAATAAAGAGCACTCTAACTTTTTATTAGAAATGAATTTATAAGGAGATAAAGTTATAACGCCCAAGGCTTGAAGAGTTTTTTTTAAACTTAAAGTAGTGTGATTGGGGAAGAATTTCTTTATATAGTTGGATGTATCAATTAGCGATATACTAAACCGCATATTTTAAGCTATGAAAGTAATGTATGATATAATCATAGTTTCAAATCCTATAAATGTCAACGAATGATGTAGTTGTAGTTAAAACCTTTGCTTTTTATGGCTTTAATGTTCACCCTGTATTCGTAGAAGTTCATATTTCAAAAGGCTTGCCTAGTTTTACTATTGTAGGATTGGGTGATAAGGTGATTAATGAATCGCGAGAAAGAGTAAAAGCGGCTATTGCTTCTCTTGGCATATTTATTCCAGATAAAAAAGTTTTGGTTAATTTATCACCAGCGGGAATTATTAAAGAAGGAAGTCACTTTGATTTACCAATTGCCTGCGCGATGCTGTGCGCAATGGAAGTAATAGATAAAAGACAGTTGGAATCCTATGCTATTTTAGGAGAATTATCATTAGATGGAACCATTTTAGGTGCGCCTGGCATTTTAATGGCTGCTATGGAAGCTAATGCAAGAAATTTAGGCTTAATATGTAGTGAAAAAAGCGGAATGGAATCTTACTGGTCTGGCAATAAAGATATTTTGTTAGCCAATAATCTTCTAAGTATAGTAAATCATTTTAAAGGTACACAAGTAATTGGATATAAAACTTTTGACATGATTATAGAAAAGCCTTTTTATCCAGATTTTTCTGATGTAAAGTGTCAATCGCACGTAAAAAGAGGACTTCAGATTGCTGCTGCCGGTGGTCACAGCGTATTAATGAATGGACCTCCAGGCACTGGTAAATCTATGTTGGCTCATAGATTTTGTGGCATTATGTCAGACATGACAACTAAAGAAATGTTAGAATGCACAATGATTTATAGCTCAGCTGATATGTTAAAAGATGGTCAAATTAAAACTCACAGACCTTTCAGATCTCCTCACCACTCTTCAACAATTCCAGCCATGATAGGTGGCGGAAGTGGAAATCGAGTGCGACCTGGTGAAATTTCATTAGCTCATAATGGAGTGTTGTTTCTAGATGAGTTACCGGAATTTAATAAAGCAGTGATAGATTCTTTAAGACAGCCAATTGAAGAAAAGGTAATACAAATATCTAGAGCTAATTTCAAAGTGGAGTATCCAGCCAACTTTCAATTAATAGCTGCCATGAATCCTTGCAAATGTGGATATGTAGATGACCCAAGTAGATCCTGTAGCCAAGCTCCAAGATGTGCTCTTACATATCAAAATAAAATTTCTGCCCCAATGATGGATAGATTTGATATTCATTTACAAGTTCCTGTGGTTGATATTTGGACTACTAAAGTGACAGACAAATCAGAGACATCAGATGAACTTAGAGTGGGAGTGGATAGAGCTAGAAAAATACAATTAGAAAGATACAAGGATCTTAATATTACGAAAAATAACGAAATGACCTCTTCAATTATTAAAGACCAAATACATCTATGCAGCAAAACTTCAAATATTCTAAATAAATATGCGGAAAAAAACAAAATTTCAGTTAGATCTTATCACAACATTTTAAAAGTAGCTAAAACTATTGCTGATATAGATCAAGAAGACACAATAAATGAAATTCATATTTCTGAAAGTATTAGCTATAGAAAATTTGACTAAATTAAGAAATAGAAAGCCAATGGTTGCATTAAACAATTTTTTTATTAATAAACCAAAAAAAGTTAAAAATTAAATATTCTCTACAAAAAAATCGAAAAAAAATATCTGCTTTCGATTTAAGTTAAAAGTAAAATGAACCCGTTAACAATAATCATAAAGATGATGGCAATAATCACAAAGTATAGTGATAATCATAAAGGTACGTTTTAAAAATTTTCCAATCAAAATCCCAAACCTCTTTTTCTATAGATGAAGGTTCTATGCATGTCGGATGCAATCGAAAATATGACAAGTTAAATCCCCATGCAATCCCCCCAATAGACTTGATAATCTTTTGTTGGAAATCAACTTCTACAGCCCATGCATGGCCTTTCCAAAAGCTGAATGGTTTAGAAAAAAAGCTATATTTCCATAATGGAGCATCATAAAAATCTTGCTCCAGAGTATAAAATGGATAAATGGGATTATTTGAGCATACCGTATCAATAAAAACTTTAAATTCTTTGTTATCTGTATAAACTATATGTAGCCAAGCATTATGTTTAGCAGCAGTAGTTATATGTATTGCGGGAAAGTGGGGATTACAACAATTATAAGCATTATTCTCTACATACGTAACTAGAAAATCATTACTCAACGAATTGATTTTTAATTTTTTTTTATATCTTGAATTATGAATGCAGTTCTCTATACTAACTGACGCTACTTCATGTACCTTAGCAGATTGCAAATTATATAAACCTAAAGAAAATACTCCTATTAAAACAATTATAGAAAGACTTGGTTTGGATAGTTTAAAAAACATATATTAACTAATAATCTAGCACATTATTTATAATATTTTTCTGCAAAACCGCTTCATCACTACTTTTATCTTCAATTCCACAGAGTTCAAAAGTTGCTTTCCATAAAGCCCAGGCTCGTCCACGAAGCCACGTGCCTTTATTCATACTCATCTCTTTAATAAAGATATCACGTGATTTTCCAGATAGATAAGTCCAAGCTATCACTAAATCACATGCAGAGTCGCCGACTGCCATGCTACTAAAATCAATGATCGCAGAGAGTTTGTCTTTTTCCATCAATATGTTTCCTACAGCAAAGTCACCATGAGTCCAAACGGGTTTTTGCTGCCATATAGTCATGCATGCTTTTTCCCATAAATCTATTAGCGTATCGTTGCGCCGAAGGCATTCGAATGAGCATTTGTTTGCCAAGTCTATAAGTACGATTGTCATGACCCTGCTTTTCAACATCTACTACAGTCAAATGAGAATATTCAGGAAATTGAATGGATATTAATTTCTTTGCTAAATGTGATGTTATAGGGGTTTTAAATTGATCTTTCATAATTAGTCCGTCGTAATTGCTTTTTAGAATGTAAATTACTTATTAAAATGATAATTTTTATCTTAAGCTTTTGCAAGATTAAGGGAAAATGCAACAATCAACAATAAACAATTGCTATTGATCTGTCATAATTAGTCTGTCGTAATTGCTTTTTAGAATATAAATTACTTATTAGAATGATAATTTTTATCTTAAGCTTTTGCAAGATTAAGGGAAAATGCAACAATCAACAATGAACAATTGCTAATGCTTTATTGATTAGATGCTATGTTTTTGGTATAATTTATGAATACTATGAAATACACATATGACACTTAAAATCGAAGCAAGTCATTCTAAAAAATTTGCTATTATAGAAGCTGGAAGTAAGCAATATAAAGTTTTCGATAACGACGTTATAGAAATAGAAAAGACTGGAAAAGCTGTAGGTGAAACTATAAATCCAAGAGTTCTTGCAATTTGTGACGAAGCAAATCAAATTTTTAGATTTAATATTAAGGGAAATCCTATTGTCAGTGAAATAAGCTTAAAAGTAATTGAACATGACAGAAAAGATAAAGTCCTTATCTTTAAAAGAAAGAGACGTAAGAATCATCAAAGACTCAATGGACATAAGCAACATGTTGATTTGGCAAAAGTGACAATAGGCGGCGCTTAAAACATAATCCAAAAGATAGTTTATAATTAAAAACGACGTAAGAATTATCAAGAACTTAACAGAAAAAAGATAAAGTTCTTATCTTTAAAAGAAAGAGATGTAAGAATCATCAAAGACTCAATGGATATAAGTAACATGTTGATTTAGCAAAAGTGACAATATATAGCGCCTAAAACATAGTTCATTGAATAATCTTGCCATAAACACAAAAAATTTAGTGAAATTATTATTTTATTCTAATTTTACTAATCAAAATTTCTCTGTTATTTGCATAAATTTTTAATGCAATTATATCTCATCAACTACAAGACAAATAAATTAGTCTAGTCAAGATTTTTTAAAACAAAATAACGCAAATAATTGTGATCTATTCACACTTTTCGTACAATTAATCACAGCACATCTGCATTTTTTAAAACAAAATAACGCAAATAATTGTGATCTATTCACACTTTTCGTACAATTAATCACAGTGCATTTGCACACACTAAGTTGCTTATTTAAAAAATACACCACATAAGCGCAATAAATAAATTTAGAAAAAAATTATTCTCACAATTATTATCTTGCAAGATAATTGATATGCTTAGTAAAAATATATAGCTTTGCTAAATTTACTATAAAAAGTGATCAAGTTGTCAACTAACAACTCAATATAAATCTTTATAAATCTTTAATAATGAAAAAATTTTTCAAATTTTCGAATCAAAGTTTTTTTGTATTAGAACGGGATGTTATCTTCCTCATCATATTCTAAGCTGTAATCCCTAGGTTCGCTTCTGGTATTATTAGTAGAACTCTCAGCTCTATTATATTGCTGCTTCTCATCATCTCTTTTACTGGCTATAATGCTCAAATTAGCAGTATTATTCTGTAAAATTACCTGTATGCTATGCTTCTCATCGCCTTGTTTATCTTCACGCTTTCTAGATTGTAAAGATCCTATTACAAATAATTTATCTCCGCGCTTGACATGATTTTCTATAACTCTTACTAATCCAGATAGATTATTTTGTGAAGCTATTACCACAACCTTGTGCCAAGTGGTAGATTCACGTTTTTGATCATGATACCTGTAATGCATATTGGTAGCAACACTAATATTGGCAATTTTTATATCACCACCTCTTTCTTTATTAAATTCTTTTACTTCTGGGTTTGCTCCAGTATTGCCTAATAATACACACATATTCACACTAAACAATTGGTTTTTAAATTGCTCTTCAGACATATTGGAAGGTTTTTGATGGATGAATATTATTTCTTGTCCAACTATCACATTCGAATATCTATCATCTTTAAAAACTAGTCCAGCTACATAGTTAGTTGTGCCACGTCGGTCTCTCTCAACCGATGCTACGTAACCATTAACTAAGATATCTAGATCATCAAGACGATCCATGCTTCTTAGCATTTCTAAAACATTAGGTTTGTATATTAGAACTTTGTATTCACTGATTTTAGTTTTATTCTGATCAGGCTCACTGGTTTTATAATACGTTTTTTGTTGCAAAATAAACGTGCAATACGAATCTTCAAAGCTAAATTCTTTGATCGTACCAGTTATAAAAACTCTATTAACGTTGCTACTCATAAGGGTTTCTCCAAATATAAATTGTGTTCTTATTTTCTACTTAAAAACAACTCTATTATAATAAATATAATTCAGCTTACAAAATAAAAATCAAAAAAATGGTTCAAAATCAAAAAAATTTACCTTCGAATATAGACCTTGTGGCTGATTTGACAAATAAATCATCTGAAGAAGGTGAAAAAATACACATAATCAAAGCTAAAGAAAATAATTTAAAAGATATTTCTTTATCTATTCCACATAAAAAATTAGTTGTAATAACAGGCCTGAGTGGCTCTGGTAAATCTTCTCTAGCTTTTGATGTCATATATTCAGAAGGACAAAGAAGATACATAGAGAGTATGTCTGCTTATGTGCGTCAATTTCTGCATGCTGGTAAAAAAGCAGATGTAGAAAAAATAACTGGATTATGGCCCGCGATAGCAATTGATCAAAAAACTATTTCTAAAAATCCTCGCTCAACTGTTGGAACTATGACTGAGATATTAGACTATTTAAGGCTTTTATTTGCAAGAATAGGCAAGCCATATTCGCCCGTTACAAATCTTTTAATTAAAAGTCAACCGGTTTCTGAAGTGGTAGATTTAATTTTTGATCATTATTCAGATCAGTCAGTATATATATTATCTCCAATTGCTAGAGAAGAAAAAGGTGAATTTAAGAGAGAATTTTTTGAATTAAAAAAGAAGGGCTTTAGTAAAATTTTAGTAGATGGATTTTTATATTTATTAGGAGATGAAATAAATTTAGAAAAAAATAAAAAACATAATATAGAAGTTCTAATTGACAAGTTAACTATTAATCAATCTAATAAAAATAGATTGACAGCTAGTATTGAACTTGGATTTAAGGAAGGCGGGGGAATTTGCTTTGCGGCACCTGTAATAGATTTAAGTAAGCCAATTTTAGAAAAAATTACATTTTCACAAAAGTATGCTTGCCCTGTATCTGGATTTCAAATTCCTGAAATAGAGCCAAAAATGTTATCATTCAACACTCCAATTGGAGCATGCTTACAGTGCTGTGGTTTAGGAATAGAACATTACTTTGATGAGCATAAAATAGTTCCAAATGAGAGCTTGAGTATTAGACAAGGCGCTTTGAAACCATGGGCACAGTCTCTTAATGATTTGCAACACTGTGTGAAGATCTTAGAAGAATTAGCAAATGAATATAAGTTTTCTTTATCATGTTCATTTAAGGATTTGCCTAAAAAAGCTAGAGATATAATTTTTCATGGGACCAACTACGGAGAAAATGTTTTCGATTTAGTCGGAAAGCCTCGAAAAAAAATACAATTTTCAGGGTTGATAGCTACTCTTGAGTCAAAGTGCGATAGTATGAAAGAAGTAAAAGATTTGATGTCAGAATATAAATCAATTAGAAATTGTATCAATTGTCATGGCTACAGAATTAAACCTGAAATGCTATGTGTCAAAATAGATCATAAACACATAGGAGAAGTCCAAGAGATGAATATAGTTGATCATTTTCAATGGGTTAAAGCTCTAAAAAGCAAGTTATCTGATCATGACATGATTATCGCTAATAGAATACTAGATGAAATTGGTATAAGACTTTCATTTTTAATAGAAGTTGGATTGGGATATTTAACTTTATTCAGAAAAGCTGGCACTTTATCTGGTGGTGAAAGCCAAAGAATTAGATTAGCTTCACAAATTGGATCAGGTTTATCTGGCGTAATATATGTCCTAGATGAGCCCTCAATTGGACTACATCCAAGAGATACTGCTAAATTAATTTCTATATTGAAAAAATTGGTACAACAGAACAACTCAGTCATTGTAGTTGAACATGATACCGATATTATTAATAGTGCCGATCATATAATAGATATAGGCCCTATGGCAGGCATACATGGTGGCACAATTTGTGCACAGGGCACAATAGAAGATATAAAAAATTCAACTGAAAGCCTTACTGGGCAATATTTAAGTTATAAAAAGCACATTCAAATACCATATAAGGCTAGAGCTGGTAATGGCTTATTCATTGAATTGAAAGGTGCAAATGAGAATAATTTGAAAAATATAAATTTACGATTGCCTTTAGGAAAATTTATTGCTGTCACTGGAGTTTCAGGTAGCGGAAAATCAACGCTTATTATGCAAACCTTATATCGAATAATAAATAAGCATTTTTCTAAAGATTTTAAAGAAAATAGCAAAGATAAACCTGGAAAGTATGACAGAATTGATGGTTTAGAAAATATAGACAAAATAATTGAAATAGACCAAAATCCAATAGGGAGAACGCCACGTTCTAATATAGCAACATACAACGGTATCTTTTCCTATATAAGAGAAGTTTATGCCAACTTACCTATATCACAAGTTAGAGGCTATTCTATGGATAAATTTTCTTTTAATGTTAAGGGCGGAAGGTGTGAGGTATGCCAGGGGGCTGGATTAATAAAACAAGAAATGTATTTTATGAACGAAATTTTTGTTAAATGTGATACATGTAATGGATTTAGATATAACAAGGAAATTTTGGAAGTCAAGTATAAAGACAAGTCGATTAATGATGTTTTAAATTTAACTATAGACAATGCGGTAGAATTTTTTGAAAATATTTTTTTTATTTACGATAAATTAAAGAAATTACAGGAGGTTGGTTTGGGTTATTTAACTATTGGTCAATCTGCAACCACTCTTTCTGGTGGAGAGGCACAGAGGGTTAAATTATCTAAGGAATTATCAATTAAATCTACGGGGAAAACTTTATATATATTGGATGAGCCTACTACAGGATTGCACATGTATGATATAGAAAAATTGCTTAGTGTCTTACATAAATTAGTAGATCAAGGCAATACTGTTTTGGTAATAGAACATAATTTGGATGTTATTAAAACTTCAGACTATATAGTGGACATTGGCCCAGATGGTGGAACAAATGGTGGACAAATTATAGCCGAAGGGACAATAAATGAAATAATAGATAATGCAAATAGTATTACTGGCGTGTTTTTAAAAAAAATGTTACAAGAAGAAATATCCGCAAAGCCATAAATTTAAAATTGTATAAAGATAATGCAAATAGTATTACTTGCGTGTTTTTAAAAAAAATGTTACAAGAAGAAGTTTTTCAAGGCCAGAAATTTAAAATTGTACAAAGAACTTTGAATTGCAGTTTGTGATTTTTGGTTTTTGCTAAAAATAGTTTATAATCTATTCAATGATTTTTAAATACTATTCAAATAAAAATGAATGTGAAAAAAGCCAAACATGGATCTGATCACAAGGTTAAAAAAAAAGTAACATCAGTGGTATTTCATATTAATGTGACATTTAACAACACATTGGTAACTGTGAGTGATTCGTGTGGAAATGTTCTTTTTATAACTTCTTCTGGTCAACATAATTTTAGGGGTAGTAACAAAGCTACAACTGCAGCAGGAAGCATGGTTATGAAAAGCGCCTTAGAGCGATTGAATGATTATCAGGCTAAAGTTATAGATATTAATTTTAAAGGCCCTGGATCACAAAAAGAAGCTATGTTAAAAGCAGCGTTAATATCTGGTTTTAAGATTACTAGAATAGTTGATAAGACTCCAATACCACATAATGGGGTTAGACCACCTAAGAGAAGAAGAGTTTAAAACTTTATTTAATAAGATAAAAAATGCTTTTTAAACATATGTTCAAAAAAGCATTCACATAAACTCAGCTAGTGAGATGTTATTTCAACAATCTATTTGACAGTAGTAATGTAATTTAGTAGCATCACTATAGTATAATTGCTTATAGAACGCTCAATTAAGATGCGGCTTAAAAATTAACTTAAATCAATTTGATATATGGAAAACGAAGATAATTTAGCATCAACAACTCAAGTGAGTACAAAAATTTCTGGCTTGTTGCATAATGGCTATGCATCTAATGATGTATTAATTAATAAAAAGAAACCTACAATAGCTTACAATGTAGTTTCTCCAAATAAAGTAGAGCTACTTTACAATAATTTACCAATTAGTGCTGGACTTACAATAGCCAATAGTTTGCGTAGATGTATTATTGCATTTAGCTCTGGATACGCAGTTACTTTTATTAGAATATCTGGTGCAGATCATGCTTTTGCGCCTGTAAATGGTGCAGCGGAAGATTACATAAACATAATCTTAAACATACGTGGTTTGATTGTAAAACATGATCCAATTCCACAAGTAAATGAGTGGTTTAAGATTAAAGTTCAAGGTCCAAATGAAATTATAGGAGAGCACTTTAACATTCCTGGAAAAGTTGAAATCTTAAATAAAGATCACAAAATATGCAGTATTTCTAATTTTAATAACTTCGAGTTAGAATTTATGATAACTCAAGGCTCTGGCTTTACTACTTCTCAAGAACATAAAGAAAGAATTGAAGCTTATCCATTTCATTATGGAAGCTATGATTTTGAAAAAGCTGTTGTATTAGACACAAATTATAGCTCAGTTAAATCAGTTACTTATAACGTATCTGAGCCATTCAACAGGTCTGAAGATATGTCTCTACTAGTCGAAACTAACGGATCAGTAACAGCTGAAAAAGTTATGAATAATGCTATAGAAATTTTGATACCATTGTATAGTGCAATTAATCCTAATTTGCAACTAAATGATAACAATGAAATAAGCATGTCTAACAGCTTAGAAAGCAAGCAGAATGAGATCCTTTCCCTAAGGATTGATGATCCTTCACTTGGACTAAGTAAGCGTTCAATTAATGGTCTTATAAAACAAAGTATATACACACTAGCAGATTTAGCTAAGCATGATGAAAACGATATTATCAATTTTCAAAATATAGGAAAAAATTCTGCTAACGAAATCAAAGCAATAATGAAATCCAGAGGTGTAAATTTTGCTGTCAGCTCTAGTAATTAATTTACCAATTTGCACTACATTTTAAATGGATAACTTATTTGAACAAAATGCAAAATTATGGTGGGACAAAAATGGACCATATCGTATTTTACATAAAATCAATAATCTTAGGATAAGCTTTATACTAAGGTGCTTAATTGATTTTAAAATATTTGAAGGTAAAGATTCTATAACAATGTTAGATGTAGGCTGTGGTGGGGGCGTAGCATCTGAAGCCTTGGCAAAATATAATATTCATGTAACTGGCATAGATGAAAGTCCTTCTTCTATTGAGGAAGCTAAAAAAAACTCTTATTCAAGAGATAGGGTTGAGTATGTGCACTCCAATATATCAAACTACATAAAATTGTGTAAGAAAAATAATAAAAAATTTGATCATATATGTGCATTAGAAGTTATAGAGCACGTAATAGAACCTAGGCAATTTATAATTGATTGTTTATCGGTATTAAAACCAGGGGGCTTGATATTTATATCAACTATTAATAGAACCAATAAAGCATTACTTTTTGCAAAAATATTAGCTGAATATATTTTAGATATAATTCCTCGAGGAGCTCATGAATTTAGCAAATTTATTAAGCCAAATGAAATAGAGTTGTATCTTAATGAACATTCATGTCAAATATTAAAAATGCAAGGTATCGTTTTCAAAATAAAGCCATCTTTTTCTTCAGAAAATTGGTGGTTAGACAATGTTGGAAATTGGGAAATATCTGATAACTTGGATGTAAACTATATTTTATGCGCAAAGCTCCTAAAAGCACCTGATCATGAAAATATATAATTTGTTTTTTGAAGCAAATTATTGTATGAAATATTTAACATAACTATCTTAGTTGTTACATTTTCTAAATATCATTGATGATATAAACCGCAAATAATATGTTCACAAAATTATTCTATCTAAGGTCAAATTATAAAAACCACAGATTATTATTTATTCTTGGCACAATATCGATCATATTTATAATTTTTGTAATCAAAATCATAAGAGTTAGTTTAGATTTTGAATTGCCTAAAAATAGTTTTATTAGATCAAGCTCATTAAGAAGAGATATAGTAGATAGAAATGGTAAATTATTAGCTACCAGCGTGGAAGTTGCTTCTATTTTTGCTAGACCTAATAAAATTTTAGATAAAAGTTACGCTGCAAAAGAAATATCTAAAATACTTTCACTTGACCAAAAATCATTAGAACAAATCTTGAATACAAGTAAAAATTTTATTTGGATTAAACGAACTTTAGATCCCGCAATAGCCAAGCAGGTATTTGACCTAGGAATAGATGGGATTGATATAGAATACGAATATAAAAGATTATACCCATACAGTAAATTAACTTCTCATATAGTAGGCTATGCCGGAATTGATAATAAGGGGCAAGCTGGAATAGAAAGACATTTTGACGCCTTTTTAACTAATTACGATATTTCTTTACAAGAAAGTCTTAGTGCATCTGAAAACAGAAAGACGTCTAGTAACGTTTTTGAAACTTTTGAAGATAATATAAAGTGGCAAGAAAATTTATCAATTCAATATCCTGAAGCAATACTGCAAGATGAAGATATGGTGGATGAAGATGTAAAATATGAAGAAGAAACATTTAAAAAATCCACTTTTATATCCGATCAATCAAATTATTCTAATGTTGTGAACTTGAACTATTCTGATGCTTCTGATAATAATTATCAAAATCAAATGAGCGGTATATCAAAATATTTTGAACCCATGATTGAATTTATTAATGGACTTACTAGCAGCTCTAAATCTGTTAATGTTAAATCCACTAATGAAGCTTTTGAACCTTTGAAATTAAGCTTGGATACAGATATACAATATATAGTTAGCGAAGAATTAGATGAAGCAATTAAAGAATTTCGAGCAATAAAAGGATGCTGTATAGTAGTTGATCCAAATACAGGTGAAATTTTATCAGCTGTCAATAAGCCAGATTTTGATCCACATCAAATTAAGGATAAAGATTCTCTTTTTCCATCTAGTTGGTATGGTTTATATGAAGTAGGATCGGTTTTCAAGTCTTTAATTTTTGCAGCAGCTATTGATTCTAAAGTAGCAAATTTAAACAGTGTATACAATATAAAAAAATTTAATATAGGAAAATATACAATCAAAGATTATCATTATCATGAAAAAAAACAAACTTTACCAGAAATTTTTGCTCATTCTTCCAACATAGGACTGTCTCTAATAGCAATGAGCATGAATCAAAAAATTTTAAAGAATTATTTAAGTAATTTTGGATTATTTGATGAATTAAAAATAGAATTACCAGAGAAGGTAAAACCGAGATATATAAAGACAAAATGGGAAAATATCACCATAAGCACAGTTTCATATGGATACGGAATGTCAATCACTCCTATGCATTTCATACAAGCAATGACGCCATTAGTAAATGGAGGAAACTTTTTTGATTTAACACTTATTAAGAATAGGAATATGTACGATGCCAAAAGAACTCCAAAAAAAGTGTTAAATAGCTCGACTTCAAATACTATGAATAAGCTTCTAAGATTAGTAGTGTCCCACGGAAATGCTAATCGAGCAAACGTTGATGGCTTATTAGTTGGCGGCAAAACTGGCACTGCTAATAAAATAAAAAACAAAAAATATGACAATAAAACTCGCGTATCTTCTTTTGTAGCTGTTTTTCCAGCTAATAAACCTAAATATTTGGTTTATTTACTTTTAGACGAGCCACAAGGGACAAAAGCAACTCACGGATTTGCAACAGCTGGATTTACTGCAGCGCCTACAGTTGGAAAAATTTTATCTAGAATTGCCTTAATAAAGGGAGAAAAGCCTCAAGATAAATATGCAGATAAAGAAATATCTATTCCATATAAATAAAAATCAATAAACATTTAATAATATTACAATATCATTGAAATACATAAACAGTTTGCTAGATAACTTTTTTTTAGATCTTTTTAGATCTTTTTAGAAAAAGCAAACTTTTAGCTATGCAGTACATAATTCTCAGACTTTACAAGTTATTAAAACTTAATTAAAAAATTATCTTTTATCCAAATAACTTTTTACTAAAAATATATTAACAAACCCTATAAACAAAATTTTTTTAATTTACAGAATATATTCTTTAGGCTAGAAAATGTAGGTATTTTATAAAAACGAAAGAGGTTATTGAATTGCTGGATGTGATCAAATAAATATTGGTTTTTATATATATGCTCTTATTTATATATAAGGACTTATATAATGTACTTCACATAAAACTATTTTTTGTATAAGGTTTTTTATGTAAAGGAGATTTGTACACGAATAAATAATGTCTAAATTTATACTATTTTTCCATTGAAATTTATTTTAGCAACAGATTTATATACATAAACAGTATATTAAAATTGAAGTATATACGATTGATTAATATCATACAACTGACTAAATAAATTTTTTTTAATACATTTGACAAATTATCAAAAATGATCAATATAAAAGTTTATAGAAAAAAATTTTTTAAAGTTTTGTTCTAAGTTTTTATTTTTAATTAAAGATACATAAACTAATGTGTTATTTAAAACATTACTAAAGGATAAAAAGTTTTTATAAAATTATTTTATTATCACTTTTTGATATTTATAATAAAGATTTTATTATAAAGTGAGTATGTATATTTGAGGCTTCTTTAGGATATTAAAAGAAGCCTAGTATTATTTACTCAATAATACTACTAACAACTCCAGATCCAACGGTTTTACCGCCTTCTCTTATAGCAAATCTTAAACCTACTTCCATAGCTATAGATGTAATCAGTGTTACAGTCATAGATACATTGTCTCCTGGGCTTACCATTTCTATACCTTCTGGCAAAGAAACACTTCCAGTAACGTCAGTAGTTCTAAAATAGAATTGTGGTCTATAATTTTGAAAGAAAGGAGTATGTCTTCCGCCTTCTTCTTTATTAAGAATATAAACTTCACAATTAAATTTATGATGTGGTTTAATGCTATTTGTCTTTGCAAGAACTTGGCCTCTTTGAACCTGCTCTCTGTCAACGCCTCTTAACAAGAGACCTGCATTATCACCAGCTTGTCCAGAGTCTAATTGCTTTCTAAACATTTCAACTCCAGTAACTATAGTTTTCTGAGGAGCAGCACCTTCGCTGTTTAATCCAACAATCTCTACCTCTTCACCAATTTTGATTTGTCCTCTTTCAATTCTTCCGGTAACTACTGTACCTCTACCAGATATAGAAAATACATCTTCCACCGGCATCAAAAATGGCTTCTCTACATCTCTTGCTGGAGTAGGAATATATTCATCCACTGCAGTCATGAGATCTAAGATTTTTTTAGACCAATTCTCATCGCCGTCTAAAGCTTTTAGAGCAGATCCACGAATAACAGGAGTTTTTTCACCATCAAAACCGGCTTTAGTTAATAGCTCTCTTATTTCCTCTTCAACCAAATCAAGCATTTCTTCGTCTTCTACAGCGTCACATTTGTTTAAAAAAACTACCATATGAGGTACGCCAACCTGCCTTGCTAACAAAATGTGCTCCCTAGTCTGTGGCATAGGACCATCTGTACCAGCAACAACTAAGATTGCTCCGTCCATTTGAGCGGCTCCAGTAATCATATTTTTTACATAGTCAGCATGACCCGGGCAGTCAACGTGAGCATAGTGTCTATTTAAAGTTTCATATTCTACGTGGGCTGTATTTATAGTAATTCCCCTAGCTTTTTCTTCTGGTGCAGCATCTATTTGATCGTATGCTGTAGCTTTTGCACTTCCAGCTGAACTGTTTTTAGATAATACAGTAGTGATTGCAGCTGTCAAAGTGGTTTTTCCATGATCAACGTGACCTATGGTTCCAATGTTAACGTGTGGTTTGTCTCTTACGAATTTAGCCTTTGCCATAAATTAATTATGTAATAATTCAAACCTAATTGTACACCAAAAATTATACGTTTGCAAACCATGGGCTGGTATCAATTTTACTGTTTATTTGGCCCTATTGTTGCTTTGAATCATGTATAAATTTTTATGTAATGTAAAGCATTATTAAACCTATAGTTTTAATGCTTTTTTTGTAGCATTTGTAGCACTTATTATATTGTATTCACTGCAAAAGCCTAATGGACCTGGATTAAATTGCTCAAGTAATTTTTACATCATTAATTTAAATATATGTAGCATATTTTTAATGTTACATACACAATCTTGCAGTTTTAAAATAAACAAATTTAAACAAATAAATCAACTAAGTGTCGTATCTAATTTAATGCTTTATACCTCATGACTCTTTGAAACAATTTTTTAAAAAATTTACATACAGTTAACGCTGTAGTTAAAAAAAGACACTTATGCATAAAATATATGTCAAAATTTGAAATTAGTGATTTAAAAGTCATTAATATTTTGTTATACTGAACAATTCAACATAGTCTTTTGCATTTAAGCAACAGTTCAAAATTTGAACTCTTGCTTTTTTGTAACAATTAGAATACAATCAGTTTATACCTTGGAATAAAAACTAAGCTAACGACTATACATATTTGCAAGATGAGTTCACGTACACATGAAAAAATTAACATCTACTCAGAAGAAGATTTTGTTTATTTACGTAAAAGTGGAAAGTTAGTAAAAAAAACTTTGGATTATATTGAAACTTATATCAAGCCTGGAGTCAGTACAGCCAAGCTTGATGATTTGTGTCATAATTTTATCATAACGAAAGGGGGCAGGCCTGCATGTTTAAATTATAAGGGATATCCAAAATCAGTTTGCACTTCAATTAATGAAGTGGCATGTCATGGAATACCTAATAAAAAAGTCTTTTTAAAAGATGGCGATATTATTAACATTGATATTGTAGTTGAGTTAAATGGATTCTATGGAGATGCTAGTCGTATGTATAAAGTGGGAAATGTAAGTGAATTAGCAAGTAAATTAATCAACGTGACTTATGATGCTTTGTGGATAGGAATTGAAACTTTGAGTCAGCCAAATGTTACTTTAGGAGATTTAGGATACAAAATACAATCTTTTGTAGAAAATGCTGGTTTTTCTGTAGTAAGAGATTACTGTGGTCATGGCATAGGTAAAAATATGCATGAAGATCCAACAATACTTCATTATGGAGAACCCAAAACTGGACTTTTAATAAAGCCCGGAATGGTTTTTACTATAGAGCCAATTATAAATACAGGAAAACATGATGTTAAAATGCTACGTGATAATTGGACCATAGTAACTGTAGACAATTCTCTCTCAGCTCAGTGGGAACACACAATAGGTATTAAAAATAATGGAAGCTATGAAATTTTTACAAATTAGCAATAAACAAGAGACTTTTCCTAGTGCTAAGTTTTTTCTACGCACTTTAAAAAAGAAAAAAATAGTAGTTTTTATGCAGATTATTTGTATTATTTATATTTGTGGGTATGCCTAGAAATTATAACACAACATAATTTAAGTTGTTCAACTAATAGTTGAATAATAAGGCACTGAGTTGTAAATACAACACTTTTCAACCTTAAGTTGTACTAAGACAACTAAAAACTGTCACTTAAAGATTTTGTTACTCAAAACAATTTTAAATGCTGGCAGCAATATAGAATATTAAAAATAAATAACTTAAAACCTATGGATTTTACAGACAATACTAACAACTCTAATAAAGAAACATTACTAATAGTTGATGATGAGCCTGAGATAAGAAAGTTACTTCAAGAAACTTTTGAAGAACAAGGCTATCATGTAAAATTAGCAAAAAATAGCATGGAAGCATTAGACAGAATTAATAGAAATCCTCCTACTGTAGTGCTTTTAGACAGTTGGCTTAGAGGCAGTCAAATGGACGGAAATAGTATACTGCAAGCAATAAAACAAAAATACCCATCAATGCCAGTAGTAGTAATGAGTGGGCACGGTACAATTGAAACTGCCGTTACCGCAGTTAAGTTGGGCGCTTTTGATTATATAGAAAAACCTTTTACACAAGACAAGGTAATTATTACAATTAAAAATGCAATTGAATCTGCTAGGTTAAAACAAGAAAACGTAGGTTTAAAAGCTAAAACGCTAGAAGAAGATGATTTTAATATTTATACTTCTGAAGCAATGAAGAGATTTACAACTCAAAGAAAATTAGTTGCCCCATCTGATGGTAGAGTTTTGATTTCAGCACAAAATGGTAGCGGCCAAGAGATGGTAGCTAGAATGATACATAATGATTCTAGATTTGCATATAGTGGTCAATTTATACAATTTACACCAGCAAATAAAACTATAGAAGAAATAAATGAAATGCTATTTAGTGAAGTTTCAATAGAAAACATGCATAGAATAAGAAGGCCTAGTTTGTTTGAAATTGCCAATATGGGAACGCTTTATATTCACGGTATTGAAGATTTACCTCTCGATTCTCAAAAAAAACTAAATGAGGTTTTACAAAGAAATATAATTATCAATTATAGTAATAATGAAGAAATAAAATTGGATTTTAGATTTATTTGCAGTACTTCCAAAAATCTACATGATTTAACGGCCGCTGGTAAATTTAGTCAAAGCTTATTGATGCGTATTAATTTACTTCATTTAAAGATTCCATCTATAGAAGAGCGTAGAGAAGATATACCAGAGCTAATTGAATGCTATTTAAAGCGCATTAGTCAAGCAGTAGGCATAAAATACAAGAAATTTTCTAGAAAAGCATTAAGCTTATTACAGTTTTATCCAAAGTGGCAAGGTCTAACTCATTTGAAAAATGTAGTAGAGTGGTGCTTACTTATGGATCAAGATCAGGGGGAGTATATACAAATATCAGCTCTTCCTAAGGAAGTTGTTCAAGATAACGTAGCTGGTTTTGTTAGTTCTGATGTTGCAGATGAAATTAAGAGTGATGAAATTTCATTGAGAGAGGCCACTGAAGTATTTCAATTAGATTTTATTTTGCGAAGCCTAAGTATGTGTAGTGGAAATGTTACTAAAACTGCCAATCGATTGCATATAGAAAGATCTGCTTTGCACAGAAAAAGAAAACAGCTAGAGAATAAAGCTCTGAAGAATCCTCAAATTTTTGGCATTAATGTAATTAATCTTATATCAAAAGGTAAAAAAACTCGTAAAAAGTTTCATATTCCAGGTATGTTTGAAGATGGTGAACAATCCAACAGTACTGATATAAATGTTAATAATGATTTCGTTGCACAAGTTGGTGGAGTTAAATAGATAGATTGTCTTTCAGGACAAAGGCTATAAATAGCATGTTTTTCAGCAAACGTTATCCATAATACATTTTGCAAATACTTTAAAGTTTTTTATTTTATTAAACGTATAGCATGCTTTTCAGCGAACGTTATCCATAATACATTTTGCAAATACTTTAAAGTTTTTTATCTTATCACTATTTAAACATAGAGTAGTAACATGATCTATTTTTATTAATAATCCCCCTAGTAAATTGTCTACGTAATTATAGAGCTTTTCTATTAATCCCAATTGATCTAACTTAGTATAGACTTTATAAGCAATACTAACTCCCGCAAGTAAAAATAATAATTTAAATTTACTGTACCAAATATTTAAACCCTTTAGCTTATCGGCAAGATTTGAAAATATTTGACTATTTGGACTATTTTGGATCATATAATTTTTTTTAATTTAAAAATTTGAGAGAGAGTGTTTAATTGAATTGTTTTATAATTTTAGATAATAATGTGTATTTTAATACTTTTTATAAATGATTACATTTGCATAGATTAAAAAAGCTACCATGGATCTTTATCTTTTTATCTACTTCATCTTGTTCGTTTGGATGGGGGGTTTTTATCTGGCTTAATAACAGTTTTAGTATTATATAACTCTGCATCCTTAGAGTCTGCGCTTTTAGAGGGAATAGAGAAATTTTTTATCATAAGCCCATTGCTAGGCTTATTTGGCAATTGCGCTTCATTAAATGTATTTTTCAATTGCAATGCAATTGGGGTTGTTGTTTTTTTAATAGAATTAGGTAAATTCATTTTTAACGCCTCTTCTGCTGTAATTTGTTTTGCTATTCCATTATTTTGATTAGCTTTATTGATTTTTGAATCATTTTTATTGCTCATAATTTATTATTGTTATTAAATTATATATACAACTTTTTATATATATTAAATGATATCAAATATAAAGCAATTGTTTTTAGTTGATAAAGAAAATTTATAAGTTTATTTGCCTGTGTGACTTAATAGATAAAAAAATAGAATGATATTTAACTTATTGCAACACTTTTTTATATCTAAACCATTTTTAATCGATGTTTTAGCTTGAAATAATCAAATAAATAGCAAGCTATAAAAATTTAAACTTCATAAAAAATCAAAATATGATAGGCTATTTCAGATCTTGAGTTTTCAAGCTTAGATTTTATTTATTGTAACTTTTTGCACATTAATAATTATTAATTATGCGTTTATTTGTCAAAATATATAAATTTCTAGGTCATGAGAATTACATTAGCAAAATCTACTGATAGCTTCATAGTATAATACTGTATAAAAGTTATAAAATTTATGAAAAATAATAAAGGAAACGGACAAACTATAATTAATTTTATGGTTGAAATGTTTAAAAAACATTCAATTAATTATAATAGAGATTTTGATAAATTGATGGTTTTGAAAAATTATAATAATGGATTTTTTGTTAAGGAAAACTTGCCAAAGTTTGTTCTTGGAAATATTATTCGCACTGAATACTTTTCATCTTTAAGTTCTATAAATAAAAAAATTTTAGATAGCTTAATAATGCATAAACAAATGCCGGCTTTAAGGGAAATACTTGAGTCTATCAAAGTAAAGGTTCTTGGCATAGAAACCACCGTATATTATGTAAATGAAGAGGATATAAAGTTATTGAAGGAAATAGCGAACCAAGATGGTATAGGCGAAAAAATAGAATATAAAAAAGATGAAGGATTGATTGATGGATTTACAATCAAAACTACAGCTAAAATTATTGATTTTTCTATTGCTGCAAAAATAAGAAATCTAAAATATCAAAGTTCTTTCAATGGAAAGTTACGAACTACTTCGCACACATAATCTCTTAGATATTTTTTTAATCTTTAAGATGTATACCTATATGATGTGACTAAAATTGATAACAAGATGTAGTTGGCGACTAGATTGACTTGTAAGCGAAATTAGTTAATAATTATATTGAGCGGCTATGGTGGAAATGGTAGACACGCAGTGTTGAGGTCGCTGTTCTTGCATAAAGAGTGAAAGTTCAAGTCTTTTTAGCCGCACCATAAAAAATTAATATTTTTAAATATTTCACCTTAAATAAATTCAAAATAACATATATGAAACAATTAAAATGTTTTGTCAGGAGTTCTTTTGGCACAAGTAGCGCTAGAAAACTAAGAAGAGAGGGCATGGTACCTGGGATAATTTATACATCTGATACAAAAAATCTACCAGTATATTTTTCAGCCCATGACTTATTTCTTTTGAAAAATGAAAAACTCTTTGGATCAAGTCCATTACATCTAGTAATTGAAGATAAACTAATGTTGGTTTTACCTAAACATTGTGATTTAGATCCAATAAAAGACAATATCAGGCACATAGAATTTTTAGCAGATGATGGTAATTCTAAATTACTATCAATTCCACTTTTTTATTCTAATTTAGAAAAATCTCCAGGACATAAAAATAATGCTTTCTTTAATATTACTAAAAGAAATTTATCAGTTAGGGGATTAATTCATGGAGCTCCTAAGGTTTTAATTAAAGATATAGTAGAAATAAAAGCTGGAGATGTTGTGCGAGCAGGAGATATAGAGCTGCCAGAAGGATATACTTTGGCTGAAAAAGATTCTAAAAGAGTTATCGCAGTAATGATGGGGAAAGGTGGTGGAGAGTCCAAAAAACAATAATTTACACTGACTCCAACTTATCTTTCAATGTTCAAGTTCTTAATCAAGTTATGAACCTGTCATTTTTTTTATACAAAAAACTTTTACACAAAATTCTTTACATAATCCTCTATACTCAAATAACATTATGCCCAATACGTTTAATTCTTCTTACCAAAGTTCTGAAAACATTAGAAATGGAATGAGATCATCAGAGCCTAATAATTTTGGCCCTAATAAAAGATCTTCTTTTAGAACTAGAAAATATACTCAAAATTCATCAATGGAATCTAATGGGCTTTCTAGTTCAATAGAACGCCATATTTATTATCCAAATTCAGATGACAATAAAACTATGGATAATCAAAAGCTACTTGACGTTCGTCTTTTAAAGCGTATGAATTTACAAGAGTTGATTAAATTCGGAGAAACTTATGATTTTCAGATGACGCATGAAAATCCTAAAAAACATGAGTTTATATCGTCTTTTTTAGTTCATATATCTAATATACCTAACGTTTGTGCGTTTGGATCCGGAGTTTTGGAAATTCTTGCTGATGGTTTTGGATTTTTACGCAGTCAGAGGAATGCTTACTCTGCCGAATTAGATGATATTTATGTAAGTGCAAATCAGATTAATAAATTCAGATTGAGACAAGGGGATATTGTCACTGGCAGTATTAAAATACCTAAAGATGAACCAATTTTAAATAATAAAAAAAATATAAAAGATGATCGAAAGCATTTGGCCTTACTTCAAGTCATGGAAGTAAACTTTTCTGCTCCAGAAACTGACGCAATTAGATATAGACCTGAATTTGATGACTTAATTGCACTTTTTCCGCACGAAAAATTTAATTTAGAAATTCCAAATGATAAAGAAGGAAATGTCAGTAATCGATTTTTAGATATTATTGCACCAATTGGTAAAGGACAAAGAGCTTTAATAGTCGCTCCACCAAAAACTGGAAAAACTAATTTAATGAAAAATATAGCACACGGTATAGTAGCAAATCATCCTGAGGTTTATTTGATTATTTTACTGATAGATGAAAGGCCTGAAGAAGTAACAGATATGCAGCGTTCTGTTGATGCAGAGGTAGTTAGCTCTACTTTTGATGAACATCCGACAAGACATATTCAATTAGCCGAAATGACAATTGAAAAAGCAAAAAGATTGGTAGAAACAGGTAAGGATGTTGTGATACTGTTAGATTCAATAACAAGATTGGCTAGAGCATACAATACCGTTGTTCCATCAAGCGGAAAAGTCTTAACAGGCGGCGTTGAAGCTAATGCTTTACAAAAACCTAAAAGATTTTTTGGTGCTGCTAGAAAAGTAGAAGATAGTGGCTCTCTCACTATAATAGCTACGGCTTTAATTGATACAGGATCTAAAATGGATGAAGTTATCTTTGAAGAATTCAAGAGTACTGGAAATTGTGATATCTATTTAGATAGAGGATTGGCACAAAGAAATGAATTTCCTTCAATAGATATAATGAAATCTGGAACACGAAAAGCTGATAGACTTATGAGTGAAGATATTTGGCAAAGAAATATTGTAGTAAGAAATTTTGTTCTTAAAATAGGTGATGCCCACAGCTTTTTGAGAGAAAAAATTTCTAAAACTGCTACAAATCAAGAATTTTACAACTCTGCCAGTGGATAGTTAATTATTTTTAAAAGTGTTTAGTCTGAAATTTAGCAAAATTTTAGCTAGTGTACTATTGCCATGCTTAGCTTTAATTTTAATTTCCAAATTAGTAAATTCTATATATGCAAGAAAATTTGCATCTAGAGGGTTTAGCGTGATTAATTTGATTGAAGAAAATTCAAAAATCTCTGTAGCAACTAAAAGTGCACCTCATCAAATTCAAAATAATCAACAACTTACTAAAGATGAGATAAAAAAACTAATTGAAGTTGCATCGCATGAAAATGGTAAAATAGTAGCTAAAAAATGCATGTCATGTCATTCTTTTGAAAAAAATCAACCTAATAAAATAGGGCCAAATTTATTTGCTATTTTTGGCAAGCGAAAAGCTAGTGTACCTAAATACAAATATTCAGCTAGTTTAATAAGTAAAGGAGGCATATGGAATGAAGAGTCATTGTTCAATTTTTTGCAAAATCCAAGGAAATACATTCCTGGAACTAAAATGGTTTTTCCAGGAATTTCTAAGCAACAAGATTTGGCAAATTTGATTGCTTTCATCAAATTTAATCAGGATTTGGATGAAAATTCTTTGGATTCTAAATAAGATACAATTGGAATTATTGCCATAAAATGTAAAAAATAATAGAAAGTTGCAACCTGGCTCATAAAAATATATTCGGAAGTAGGTACTTTAGTGCCCAAATAACCTAAGCTGATAAAACTTAGAATTAAAATAATAAAAAATGGCTTATATAAAGGTCTATCAAAAATGGATTTGAGATGAGATTTGTCTAATAACGGTAGAAATATCCAAATTAAAATTGATCCTAACATGACGATCAGTCCACCTAATTTATTAGGAATTGAACGCAAAATAGCATAGAAAGGTAAAAAATACCATTCAGGCACTATGTGCTCAGGCGTTACTAATGGATTAGCTGGTATGTAATTATCTGGATGATTTAAATAGTTTGGACTATAAAAAACAAAAAATACAAAAATCAAGCCATATACAACTAATCCAAACAAATCCTTGATAGTATAATATGGGTGAAATGGTATATGGTCCTTAGATTTCAAATCTACTCCTTTAGGATTATTAGAGCCATGAACTTTTAAAGCAGCAATATGCAAGATTAATAAAGCCAAAATAATAAATGGCAATAAGTAATGAATTGAAAAAAATCTATTCAAAGTTATGCTACTAATTGAATATCCACCACATATCCATACCACGATACTATTGCCAATAATTGGTATTGCTGAAAATATATTTGTAATAACTGTTGCGGCCCAATAACTCATCTGACCCCAGGGTAAAATATATCCTGTAAAAGCTGTCATAACCATGACTAAAAATATAACAACCCCTATTTGCCACAGTAGTTCTCTAGGGTATTTATAGGAGCCATACATCAGGCCTCTCAGCATATGTAAATATACACTTAAAAAAAACATAGACGCACCTACAGAATGCATATATCTTATTAACCATCCATAGTTAACATATCTCATAATACGATCAACGCTATTAAACGCATGATCAATATGCGGAACATAATGCATGCTTAAAATTATTCCAGTAACTATTTGAATAACTAATCCCACAGTGGCAATTGCGCCTAATGTCCATAGATAATTTAAATTCTTTGGCACACGATAAGTTATAAACTGGGAAAAAAAAGTAAATATAGGAAGTCTATAATCTATCCAATCAATTAATTTTTTCATAAATGAATAAATGAATATTTGTATCCTATATATCATAGTCCTTTCTTTAACTTGAGAGAAAATTTATATTGAGCAATTAAAAATCAATATGAATCCAAATTACTCCTGAATCGCAAAAAACAAGTGTAACTTTTAACCAATAATTATTCAATGAAGGCACTAATTAGACACATTTATTAGTTTGTATTTGGTTTTGATACCATAAATGAAACAATCTTGAGTTGATTCTTAATACAATATATATAAATTTATTTACACAGCACTATGCGCTCTAATGATTTGGATGAACAAGTTTTTAAAGAATGCACCAGGGCTTTTATAAAAACGCAATGTGACAGTATATTGATTCAATCTATTCTAATAGTTAACGCTATAGGAATTAGTATAGTGCTGTTAGTTTCAGTAAATTTTGTATTTAACTTAACTAATATTAATAATCGTGCAGTATATGAATACACTACTTTTAACAATAAAACAGATCAATACTTAAGAGAACTTAGATCAGAGTCTGATGCTAAAAATAAGTTAATCGTAACTAATGCTGAGGTCATCAGATTAGGAGAAAATTATCAAGATAATTTAGCAAAAACTCTAATCAAAGAATATATTTTTTCAAGAGAAAAACAATTGAGAGATATGGATTTATTCAAGCAAAATTTATTTGTTCAAAATCACTCTACTAAAGAAATTTTAGATCAATATATGCAACTAAGTACAGAAGAAGGGCAAATTTTAGACGGTTTTCATAGAATGATAAATGTTGCTCAATTGAAAAAAATTAATGCATATACTTATGAAGCAGTATTAGATATAGTAGACATTGAAGATAGCTCTATTATAAAAACATCAAAAATGTTACTTATAGAATATATTTTGGATACTAATATTGAACAAAAGCTCCTAAATTTGCAGATTGGACAATTTAATCCAATAGGATTTAAAGTTACTAAATACGAAGAAATTTAAAAGCTTAAATATGAATAATAAAATTAGTAGAAAAATTATAGTTTGTGTATTAAATCTTTTATGCTTGGTTGGTGTAAGTTTTGGAGAAGTATTACCAAGGGCTATATCAACTGATAAAAGAATTAAAATAATTAATTATTTCGAAAATAACGTATTTAAAATAACAGGATACTATGGCATGCAAACCAGTCTGCAGTTGTCTAAAGATGAAAAAGTGAGCACTATTGCGCTAGGGGATACTACAGGATGGCAAATACATCCCGTGGGGCATATGATTTTTATCAAACCAGTAGAGCTTGATGCTGATACTAATATGACTCTAATTACTAATAAAAGGATTTATTTTATAGATCTAGTGGCCAAAGAGGTAACGAAAAAAAACAAAAATCAAATTTCTTATAATATTAAATTTCTCTATCATGATGAAGAAAATAATAATCAGGTTACGAATGAAATATTCGATACTTCAGAATCTATTGAAGATCTGGATCATCCCGAGAAATACAATTATAACTACTATGTTAGTGGCGACGTTGACATAGCGCCTCTTAAAATATTTGATGATGGCAAATTAACATTTGTTCAATTTTCTAATCAAGTTAAAGATATGCCTGCGATTTTTACTGTAGATGATGATTTGCATGAGCACTTAGTTAATTACATTCCTAGTAAATCTAAGACAAATTTAATTATTATAGAGCAGGTGTTTAATAAATTAACTTTAAGATTAGGAAGAAAAATATTGTGTATATACAATGAAGGGTATTCTAACAATAAACATTACATTGACCCTTCATCTAGACACTACATGAAAAACATTTAACTAAATAAAAAATTATGAAAACAAAATATCTTATACATACATTAATATTCACAAGCTTATTACAAGGCTGCGGCAGATCATTAAAAACTAATGAATTACATAATCAAAACTTAAAATCTTATGATAAATTCACTGAATATACGCCAGTCAAGCAGAATATTAAACCAGTAAACCAGGTTATGAAATTTACTGGACCCAAAAAAGATTTAAAAGTAAATGGTATTGGATTAGGCGGCTTAGCAAATTTATTAACTAAAACATATAAAGTCAATGTTAGTAGTACAAATCATAACGATGAACTAACTATTTCATGTGACTACAAAAATGTAAACTTGGAATACATCTTAAATGATTTAGTTGACAAATATAATGTTGGTTTTGAAAAAGTTGGCACTGGGTATTCAATATATCCACCTCAGGTAAAGTCTAAAATTTTTCATTTGCATTATCATAATTTTAAAAGAAGTGGCTCTTCAAGCATTTCAACCAATGGATCTGGAGGAAACTCTAGCGGTGGATCTGGGGGCGATTCAGGCGGATCATCTAGCTCAAGCATTCAAACAAGCGTAGAAAATAGCTTTTGGGCCAATATTATGGAGGCTATCAACGTCATAATACAGGATGATAAAAATGTGGAAGATGCACAAGTATTTGGCAGTGGTTATAATAATAGCAGCATGAAGTCTGGGGCCATTTCCATAGATAAAGATAATGGAATTATTATAGTGAGAGCCTATCCTCGTGCATTAAAAATGGTTGAAACTTTTATCAATAAAGTAAAAAAGAATTGTTTAAAACAAGTAGTTATAGAAGCCAAAATTCTTGAAATTGAACTAAAAGATGAATTTGATTTTGGCGTTGATTGGTCCTTATTAAAATCGGAAACTGGTAATGGTATTAAATTTGATCCAAGTGTAAATGCAATAGGAGATGGGACGGCGGTTCCCGGCCTATTTAGCACCAATTTATCACTTGGTAGTGATGTAATTTTTAAGTCAGCTATTAAAATGCTTTCTAATCAAGGAACAGTATCGGTGCTATCATCTCCAAAAATTTCAGTAATTAATAATCAAAAAGCCATAATTAAATACGGGGATAACGTTTCATTTGTATCTAATGCAAGCGATAATTCCACAACCACAGGCACTACAACTAAAACCAGTAGTGGGTTTGGTACACAGTCATATTTTTCAGGAATCGCACTAGATGCCACTCCAACTATAACGGAAGATTTGGATATAATAATTCACTTACACCCAGTAGTTTCTAGAGTAGAACAAGATAAGAAATCTTTTAAATTAAATGATAAAGTAAATGAAGTATCTTTTCCAAAAATAAGCAATAGAGAAACTGATACTATAGTTAAGGCTAAAAGTGGCGATGTGGTAGTAATAGGCGGCTTAAGTCAAAGTAATACTTCAATGAAGCAATCTGGACCAGGTGGAAGAAATTATATAGTTGGTGCATTGGGAAGACAAATAAAATCTAGTCGCAGAACTGAGTTAATCATTTTACTTAGACCTATTATAGTTGAGTCATTTGATGATTTTGATAAAGTTAATACTAAGGATTACGTAGTTCAAGAATCTTTATCCGGATTCTAATATATGGAAGTTACACAAGCTTAAAAATCTTTATCTGATCTCTAAAATAATGGATGTTATGCAGTTATGGAATTTATGCAGTTATGTATGCTATACAGCACAAGAGCTTTGCACATATTATAAAGAATCTTTATCCGGATTCTAATTATAAACCAACATTATGAATGTTTCAATAAAACATGTTGCATTGTTGAAACTTAAGAAATAATTGATAAATGATTAATAAAATTTTTTCTCAACTTAATCATTACTAACTTCTACATTAGCGCCACAGCTTATAAGCTTTTCCACCATATCTTCATAGCCTCTATACAAATGATAAGCATTTTTAATTTTAGTTGGATGTTTAGAGCTATCAGCAACCAGTCCAGCTATAACTAAAGCAGCTGCGCTTCTTAAATCATTAGGATTAACTTCGGCACCATGAAGTTTGCGTACAGGATTAATTGTTGCATGGTACTTATCATTTAAAGTGATTTTAGCTCCCATTTTTTTTAATTCGGCCACATGAGTAAAGCGATTGTCAAAGATGTTTTCATTGATATTTGATTCACCGTCTGCTGTAATTAATGCTGACATGATCAAAGGTTGTAAGTCAGTAGAGAATTGAGGGTATGGACCAGTTGATATATCAAGTCCAAATAATCTATCATCTGTTCTTTTTACTAGAATAAAACCTTTCTGAGTATATTCATCTTCTATTTTGGTATCTATCGAATTGCTTCCTGGAGGAGCATAGTCATCAATTTCTGGATCTACTCCATATGGATTTGGAGTTATTAAAAGATCTTGCTCAAATGACAAGTCGCTTGGCTCAATATGAGGTGCTGATATAAGCATATCAGTTTCATAATTAACACCTATACCCATATTTCTAAAAATTTCTTGAAGATTATCTAGCAACTCAATGTCTATATTAGTTAAGATTATTGATCCATTTGTAGCCGCAGTAGCAAAAATATAGGTACAAGCTTCGATTCTGTCAGAGATAATAGTATATTCAGCATTTGAATTTAACTTTTCTACTCCCGTTATGGCTAAGTCAGAAGTTCCTATGCTTTTTATATTGGCGCCTATTGAATTTAAAAAATTACATAGGTCTACAATTTCTGGCTCTTGTGCACAGTTATATAAATTAGTTTCTCCATCTGCTTGTACAGCTGCTAATATGCCAGTGATAGTAGCTCCAACAGATTGAATACGATATGTAAAATCAGTACCGTGAAATTTTTTAGAATCTAATGTTGCAATAATTAAATTATTCTTAATATCTATCTTGGCGCCCATTTGACGCAAGATATTGATGTGAAGATCTATCATTCTAGGGCCTGTATTTAATTTGCACCCTCCTGGCATTGGCAACGTAACTTGTCCAAGACGTATCAACATTGGAGCTAATAGCCATAATGATGCTCTAGTTTTATTTGCCAAATCTGCCATAATATCGAAATTAATAAGATTAAGATTTGTATTATTTATATTTAGACAGTCATTGTTAACTTCCACCATTGATCCTGCATGCTCTAATATCTGTAAAATATTTTTAATATCTAACAATTTTGTTGGTATATTACGTAGTATTGCTTGATTGGTCAATAAGGTAGAGATAATAATAGGCAAAGCTGCATTTTTAGATCCACTGACTCTAATTGAGCCTTTTAAGGTGCTATTCCTTACGAGAATTGAATTCTGCATCATTTGTTGATTGAATTTAAAATTAATTATAGACTAAACCTCTTGTAAATTTAGACTATTTTGCATACAGACTAGAGAATCTATCTTTAATTGATGCAATTAAAAGTCTTTCTTTTCAATGTAAATTGCATAACTTCTATTCTGTAATTATTTCTATCAACTTAGCAATTAAGTAATCAGTAATATAAATGTTGGGACGTTTAATTCTGATATATAAATCATCTTGAATTGTATTAGTAATAATTTTATTAATTGGATATGCAATATTTTCTTTTGGATCAAAAAATTCAAAATAATCTAAATAAAACTGATGCAATTGATTTTTAGTCTTAAGATACAAAATTGATATCAGGTCTAAATCTGTAAGTTTTTTGAAATACAATAAATTGATTCCTGTGTCTAATCTAAGTCCCATAAGACATATTTCTTGCAATATTTCATTTCCTACCAAGGTTTCAAATTCAATAGTTTGATCTGTTGTAAGCCATTGAGATGGGCTTCTTATAGAAGAAGTGGCTAATATGTTTTTTGTAGAATTACAATTATTTACAGAATTACAAATTGAATCATTTCCTTCTGTTAAAATCTTTAACAAACTTCTAAATGTAGGCTTGCAATCACATCTTATTCTACCGTGAGCACCGGGTCCAATGCCAATATATGATTTATATTGCCAATAATTTAGGTTGTGAATAGATTCAAAGCCTGGCTTACTATAATTAGATATTTCGTAATGTCTATATCCATTGGATGATAAACACTCATTAGTATACTTAAATAAATCATATCCAAGATCGTGTGGGGGAAGGCTAAATCTTTTAGCTTTATATTGTGCAGCAAACTTAGTATCTGGTTCAATAGTTAATTGATATAACGATATATGCTTTGGATTCAATTTAATTGCCTGCTCTAACTCATGCATCCATTCATCTAAGGTTTGATTTGGTAAAGCATATATTAAATCAAAAGAATAATTATCAAAACTATTAGAAATTTGCTTTAAAGCTTCAAGCGCCTCAGAGCTCGAATGATTTCGTCCAAGAAATTTTAAGCTTGCATCATTGAAAGATTGTATACCAATTGAAACCCTATTAATTCCACATGATTTAAATTCAAGCATTTTTTTAGCTTCAAATGATGTCGGATTTACTTCACATGTTATTTCAGCATTCGAAATAGAAGATATTGAATTTATTTTATTAAGAATGCCTTCTATTATGTATGGAGGCATTAAAGATGGCGTACCACCTCCAAAAAATATTGATTTAATTTTTAAATTTATTAAATAACTGCGATATTTTTCTATTTCAGATAGATACTTTTTCAACCAAGCATCATAATCTATACTTTTGGCAACATGAGAATTAAAATCACAGTATGGGCATTTTGATTTACAGAATGGCCAATGAATATATACTGCAACTTCTCTAGAATCTAAATTCATTTATAATGAAGTTTATATAGATATAATTTTAGTCTAATTAGAAGGAATTTGATGCTTTGCTGATATTTGATGTTCTATTAATATTAGAGCATATCATTTAAATTTGAGACTCACCAGAGCTACAACGCACTAAGGCTAAAGTTAAATTGAAGCGCACCAAGCTACAGCACACGCCACCAATAATTTGAGACTCACCAGAGCTACAACGCACTAAGGCTACAGTTAAATTGAAACGCACCAAGCTACAGCACGCCACCAAGAATATTATAAATAGACAAAATTTACTATGTAAAATTTTTCTCAGCAGCTCAAGGCTTATAAGGATTATTGTTCTTAACAAATTTTAATCTAATGGCAACTCCAAATAATTCAAATTTTTGTCCAAGACTATTAATTAAATATTTAACATAGTCATTTGGAATATCAGCAATATCCGCATTACCAAATATCTTAAATATTAATGGGTTAGATGAAACTTGAGTTATATATTTCATTTTAATACGGATAGGTGTTTTAAAAATAACTGGCGGAGAGTGTTCTTCTAAAGTTTTCTTTAACCAAACATTTAACTTAGAGGTAGTAATTTTGGAACTCATACTATCAAATACTTTCAGAGACCTATCTAGCACTTCTTCCAAATTGATTTTTCTAAAATTAGAACAATAAATAACTGGAACTCGAGTCATTTGGAAAATATTAGTATCTACAATTGAGTTTACGTGCTTTTGTTGTTTGGCATTAATAAGATCACATTTATTAATTGCAATTACCAATCCTTTTCCTGATTTAGAAATGACATCCATTATTTCTAAATCCTGATGCTGAATAAGATTTTCAGCTTCAATCATTAGTATCGCAACATCTGTTACTTTGATTGCTTCAATGCTACTTCGAACAGAAAGAACTTCTATATCATCATATACCTTATTCTTTTTTCTCATTCCAGCAGTATCAACTAACACTATTTCTCTTTCATTAAATTGAAGCTTGATTTCTATTGAATCTCTAGTTGTTCCAGCCTGGTCATCAGTCAACAATCTTGGATCTTTTAATATCGTATTAATATAGGTTGATTTCCCACTGTTTGGCCTACCTACTATGCAAATTTTTGGAACAGAAGATGCTGAAGATGATTTAGGCAAACATCCAAGCTTTTCTACTAAATTGAATATTAATTTACCTTGTTTGGAATTAATTTCGCTAGCATTCCCAAGATTATCTAAATTATTTAAAATCTCTAATTCATTTGTTGATAAATCAATTTCGCTATCTATAGAAATTGAATCTAAGACAAATTTTTCCCAGAGACATTTAAGCATTTCAACTGACAATAGAAGTTTTAATTCTTTGAATCCTATTCTATGTATAGCAGACAACTTTAAACCTTCTCCAAATCCAAGTTTATAATAATTTTCAGCCAAAACATTTCTATCAGCTTTATTTTTAACTAGGATAATTTTTTTACAATTTTTTCGAATATGATTCGCAATTTCTAAATCCATTGATGTTAAAACACCTTCTTCTACTATAAAAATTACTATATCTGCCTCAGTGCAAGCTAAAATAGCCTGATATTCTATTTGGTTATGAAAATTCTTTTGAATAATACTATCTAACCCCGGGGTATCAATGATGGAATACTGAAAGCTTCCCACATTCGCAACTGCATACAGCCTATCTCTCGTTACTCCTGGAAAATCGTAAACAATTGCCTTGTGACTCCTGCTTAACATATTGAAAATTGTGGACTTGCCCACGTTAGGACGCCCTAAAATTGCGACTTTAATCATAAAAAATTTCTTAACTATCTTTTATTTTACCAAAAATTTTCAATATAGACTTGTTTTGGTGCTAACAAGTATTATATAATTACCTAAGGTAAGCGGGTGTAGCTCAGTGGTAGAGCGCTACCTTGCCAAGGTCGAGGCCGTGGGTTCGATCCCCATCACCCGCTCACTTTCCTTAAAAAATACTATAGGGCTTTGTAGCAAAGTGGTAATGCAATAGACTGCAAATCTTTCACGCGTCGGTTCGATTCCGACCAAAGCCTCCATTTGTGTAAATTATGTTTATTAATAAGCTTATAAATGTTTGATTGTTCAGCGGTAGAAGAGATACTTCAATATAAATTTAAAAACAAAAATTTGCTTAAAACTGCTCTCACGCATCCATCTAAATCAGAAATTAATTATGAAATTCTGGAGTTCAGAGGTGATGCAGTGTTAAATCTCGTCATCACAGACGCGGTAACAGATTATTTTAGTAAATCTTTTAAAGAGGGCAAATTAGCTAAGCTTAAGTCTTATTTAGTTTCTAGTGAAGTGCTAACTAAAATATCCAAATCATTAGGCTTGCCTCAGTATATTATAATGAGCTGCGGTGAGGACTCGAGTGGAGGAAGACAAAAAGACAATATAGCAGAAAATGTTATGGAGGCTATATTAGCTGCTATATATCTAGACTCTAACTTAGGCGTAGTAAGAAAATTTATTCACAGCCTATGGCAGCCATTTATCAAAAATTCTGTCAATATGAGTGATAAATTTGATCCAAAGTCTAAATTACAAGAAATTTTATTCAATAAGTTTAAGATTTATCCTGAATATTCATTAATAGAGATGCAACAATTACAATCGCATCATTCATTCAAAGTTGAAGTTGTTTGTGGTACCAAAGTGTCGGTAGGAACTGGTAAAAGTAAAAAAGATGCAGAAAAAAATGCAGCTACAGCAATGCTTAAGATTTTAAAGAAAGATCTTATTGCGTAAATAAAATTATTTGTCTGAACTAAATCTTAATTAGCGTAATCAAATAAAATTGTTTATCTGAACTAAATCTTAATTAGCGTAATCAAATAAAATTATTTGTCTGAGTTAAATCTTAATTGTAGAAGTCTCTAAATCAAGTACTTCAGCATCATCTTTTATGATTGCTGTGGCTGAAACAATGGTTTCTTTTTCTTCTAGTTTAGCAATTATCACCCCTGAAGTGTTTCTACTAGTGTTTCTAACATCACTTACTTTAAATCTTAAAATTTTACCTATGCTTGTAATTAAAAGAACTTCATCATCTTGCTTGACAGTTAAAGCAGTTATCAGATTGCCGATTCTTTTATTAATGTTTATATTGGTTACACCAACGCCGCCTCTATTAGTTGTGCGATATTTATCTGATAAACTTTTCTTGCCATATCCCCTTGATGTAATTGAAAGGATACATTGAGACTCTTTACCCCCAATCGCTTCAGGTGCATTTTCTATATTATCATCAGAAAGAGCTATTTCTAAATCTTCTTCTTTTTCAGCCTCATTAGATTCAGATTTTTCAGACTCATTAGATTCAGATTTTTCAGCCTCATTAGATTCATTAGATTCAAATTCATTAAACTCAACTTCATGATCATCAGATTCATGAGTAATGTTTTCTTCTGTAGAGACATATGGCATATCTAGTACACAAGTCGCTACTATTAAATCTCCCTTTCCAAGCTTAATCGCATTCACGCCATCTGAAGTTCGACTTTTCATAATCCTAATTTTACTTACTGGAAATCTTATAGCTTTTCCTAACTTAGTAGCCAAGAATATATGGTCATAAGCCCTGCAAGTTATTACAGTCATAAGACCATCATCCTCATCTAATTTAATTGCAATTTTGCCACTGGTTCTTATATTTAGGAAATCCGTTATATTATTTCGTCTGATACGTCCCATTTTAGTAACAAAAACTATATTGAAATCTTTGATATCTTCTATATCTTCAGGCAAACACATTATGTTAGTTATTTTTTCGCCCTCTCTTAAATTTAGAAGATTAACAATTGACTTACCCTTGCTGTAAACGCTACCCAGAGGCAGTTTATAAAGTTTTAAACTGTAAGCATATCCCAAATCTGAAAAAAACAAAACCAGGGCATGAGTACTTGCATTAAAGATCTTAATTATTGAATCTTCTGGGTTCATAGACAGGCCCGATTTACCTTTACCTCCTCTATGTTGGGTTTTATATATATCTAATGGAAGTCTTTTAATATATCCATTGATAGTAACAGTTACTATCATATCTTCTTTTGGTACCAAATTCTCAGGATCATCTATAGATCCAAACTCTTCCACTTTAGTTAATCTAGCCGTGCTATATATTTTTGTTTCTTCAATTTCTTTTTTCATAAGCTCTAACAAAACTTGATTAGAGTTAAGTATGGTGCTCAAATATTCTATTTGAACTGTCAAATCATCAATTTCTTTTAGAACTTTATTGATTTCAAGTGCAGTCAATCTACTAAGCTTCATATCTAAAATCGCTTTTAATTGATTTTCTGAAAATTGATATGAGGTATTCGATTCTTCTAGATCAATTACTTCTACGTATCGTGATATATCTTCAGAAGTTCTCCAGCTTCTATTTAATAACTTATCCTTAGCCTCTGCTGAGTTGCTAGAGCCCCTTACAAGACTTATAACCTGATCAATGTTGTTAACTGCAATTGCAATACCCAATAATACGTGAGCACGCTTTTTATCTCTTTGTAACAAGAATTGTGTTCGCCTCAAAATAACTTCTTTTCTAAATTCTATAAAAATACTAATTATTTGTTTTAAGTTCAGGACGCGAGGAATTTTATTGTCCAAAGCTACCATATTAATTCCAAAACTAGATTGAAGTACAGTAAATGAAAATAATTGATTAATAATAACATCAGTATAAGCATCCTTCTTTAATTCCAATACAACCCTGATACCATTTTTGTTAGATTCATCTCTAATATCCGTTATACCTTCTATGGTTTTATCTCCACATAATTGCGAAATCTTTTCTACTAATTTTGATTTGTTAACCCCATAAGGAATTTCTGTTATGATCAAAGCCTGTCTCCCTTTATCAAATTCTTCTACTTCTATTTCGCCCCTTAGAGTAATTATTCCTTTTCCTGTCAAATAAGCTTGCTTTATACTGTTAGCTCCTAAAATAACTCCACCAGTAGGAAAATCTGGACCAACTATATAGGTTAATAGCTCCTCAATTTCGATATCTGGATTGTTTATATAGGCAATACAAGCATCACATACCTCTGAAACATTATGAGGTGGAATATTGGTAGCCATACCTACCGCTATACCACTACTACCATTTATCAATAAGTTTAAAAATCTTGCTGGTAAAACTGTAGGCTGAATTTCAGTTCCATCATAATTTGGTTCAAAGTCTACTGTATCTTTGTCTAAGTCATCAATTAACATCTCTGCTGCTTTAGATAATTTAGCTTCGGTATATCTAGTAGCAGCGGGCGCATCTCCATCGATAGAACCAAAGTTACCTTGTCCATCTACTAATGGAAGCCTCAGAGAAAAATCTTGAGCCATTCTAACCATAGCGTCATAAACTGCCGCCTCACCATGAGGATGATATTGACCTATTGTATCTCCAACTATCCTGGCAGATTTTTTAAAAACTTGACCATATTTAGACATAGCATAAAGCGTACGTCTATGCACTGGTTTTAAACCATCTCTTATATCTGGAAGTGCTCTTCCCACAATCACACTCATTGAATAGTCTAAATATGAGGATTTCATCTCCTCAACAATATCTACTCTAACAACATTATTTATACCTTCACGAGTCACGACATATCCCTCTTCCAGATTTACATCACGATTTTCGTTCTCAGAATCTTCTATAGACATCTCTTGTTATATACATTATATGTATATATTTTATTATGATATTCAATATATCAGAAATTTGCTTTTATGTTTTAGACTATGGTTTTTATACTTTAAAAGCATTAAGTTTCAAGTAGCCAAATTTACAGTCTATATACACTAGATATATTTACACAAATCGAAGAAAATAATAATAAAATTATGTATCAGTAATCAATAAAACTTGATCTGTGAACAACATCAAAAATGATGAAGAAAAGAAACACAAGTCTGTCAAGAAGAAATCATCACACGATTCAATTACAGACATCCGAGATAAGCCCCATTTTCATGGACATAGATCTAGACTAAAACAAAAAGCAGCTTTATCTTTAGAGGCGTTTCATAACTATGAATTAATAGAATTATTATTATTTTCTTTAGTTCCTAGAAAAGATGTTAAGCCACTAGCTAAAGATATTTTACGTTTGTTTAATGGAAGTTTGAAATTGCTTTGCGAATATCAAAATAGAGTTCTAAGTTTTAAAACCTCAAGTCAAAACAATATTGCAGATGTTTTAGTAAGTTTAATTAATGCATCTTATAATTCTTTTTTTACTGATGTTAATAATAGTCCCAATATTCAATTTAGATCTCCAATGGAGATTATTAGCTATCTAGTAAATGATTTCTATGCTAGAAATCTACGTCTTCCAATTACCGATTACAAAAATTATAAATATTCCATATTATTTTTAAATAAAAGACAAATTTTAATGACCAGAGAAGATACAAATAATTTTAGTGAGGATAAAATTGTTAAACGTTCGGTTTTAGAAGGGGTCGCCAGTTTAGTTATTATCAAATATTTAAATAAAAGCTACAATCTAAATCATCATAACTCACATCTTCAAGAGGAAATTAATGCGGCTGTTTCTAATAGCATTTCTCTATGTACTGAAAATCAAAAGAAAAATCCAATAACTACAACCAATAATAGTTTTTTAGGATTTGTTTTAGTAGAAAAAGATGAAGATATAGACCTGAACAACACTGTAAAAATTTTAGAAAATGAAGTTTCAGATTTATATTATCGTTGCATGTCTGCGAACATAAAATTAATCGATTATTTGGTTATCAATGATAGAAATGTCGTAAGTTTGAAATCAAAAGGAGTTATATAGAATATATTTAAGCTTATACTTATGTTTCTAATCTTGTTTAAATAAAACGTGCTTATACTTATGTTTCTAATCTTGTTTAAATAAAACATGCCTATACTGAGGAAAATTATCTATTACTTTTCCTATTCCATTAACTATTGCAAACAATGGATCTTCGCTCACCACTACTGGAAGTGTAGTATGCGTTGAAATAAAATCAGATATATTCTTTAGTAATGCTCCGCCACCAGCAAGTATGATTCCCCTGTCAGCAATATCTGCAGCAATTTCTGGTCCCATTTTTTCTAAAAGAGATTTGATAGCATCAATTATTTGATACAAAGTATCAGAGATGCTAGATGATATTTCCTGAGAGCTTATAGTAAGAGTAACTGGTATTCCTTTAGATAGATCTCTTCCTCTTATAACCATAGTCTCTATTGCATCTTCAGGCTTTAGCATTGCTGCGCCTATTTGTCTTTTTATACTTTCGGCTGTTAGATCTCCTATTAGTAAGTTATGTTCTTTTCTGATAAAAGCTATGATGGCTTCATCAATTTTATCTCCACCAAATCTAATAGATTTAGACGAAGATAAACCGCCCAAAGATGTTACTCCAATTTCAGTAGTACCTCCCCCTATGTCTACTATCATGCTGCCAATTGGCTGCATTACATCTACCTTGGCACCAATAGCTGCTGCCATAGGCTCTTCTATTAAAAATACTTCGCTATTTGGACATGATACTAAAGCCGCTTCCTGAATAGCCCTTCTTTCAACTGGAGTAGAGCCGGAGGGAACACAAACAATTATTCTTCTTTTTAGAAAAAAGCTTAAAAGAGTATCGGAAAAACCTCCTGAAGATGATTTAATAAAATGATTTAACATTAATTCAGCAGCTTTAAAATCTGCAATAACCCCATCTCTCAAAGGACGTATAGCATCTATGTTATTTGGAGTTTTGCCTAGCATTCTGCCAGCCTCAGTTCCAAAAGCATAAGGATGTTTTTTATCTTTGATAGCTACCACCGAAGGCTCGTTTAAAATAATTCCAACATCTTTGAGATAGATTAAAGTATTTGCAGTTCCTAAATCAATTGCTATGCTGCTCCTGGAAAAAATAGACATTTTTACTTGATTACAATCTTTTAACTAAACTTAATTGTAATGTATTCTCTACATCTTAGTCAATAATATAAAAATTTATAGCAATCAGGAAACCCTTGATGTTTTTTCAAGTTTTAATACATTAATATAAGATTAGATAAATCAATAATGAATTAAAATAATTATAATTACTAATTATAATTACTAATGATACCAAGATTACCAAAAGAACTAATAGAAAATAAACAAAATTTTATTAATGATGTCAATGACTGTGTTCAAAAATTAGAATCTATTCAAAAATTTTCAAATGAAGAAAATAACATAATGGATAAAATTAAAAACTTATTCGATACTTTTAATAATTCTAATCCAGGACATGGCGACTTCCTAGCCCGTTTTGTAATAAAATTAAGGAATGTTCTAGAAGACAACAAAGGCTATTATTCTGATTATGATATGCCGCAATTTGGCGATGATATCTTAGCAATTCATGCGCCTAAAGGAGTTAGCTTGAAATTAAAAGAAGGAGTAGAAGAATATATAGAAAACATGATAGAAATCTCTGTTAATTTACAACTAATTGATATAGTTACTAAACCTGATCTTAAAGATCAAGGACAATTAGAAAATTTACATAAATATATGTCCTTTGATTATAAATCTTTGATTAAAGATTTTATTTTCAAAGATATGGAACTTTTTTTTCCTGATAGATGCTTTGAAAGCAAAAATAAAAAATTGGATAATGATAAATTTCAAAATGAACCAACTAATTACGATAAACTAATTAATTTTTCTGAAATAAATAACATGATATCTAATCAGATCAATAAAAATAAATTTGGATTAGATTTGGATTCAAAGTTAAGCTTCGATTTATCACAACATAATTTAGCTCACATGATACAAAACGTAAGATCTAAAGATTTATTTTCTTCAGAAAAACTAAACACCTGCTCCTCAATATTAAATTCAATGAAGTTTTTTAGCGAGTCGCCAAAATCTGATATTAACAAAATTTGTGATAGGGCATTAAAAGTTTTGAGCAATGCTGTTTCAGATAAAGTAGATAAAAAAATATTAAGTGAACGCGAAATGTTTCTTAAATATTCACTTAATAGCACATTAATACATTCTGCAGTAAGTAAAAATTCTATACCACAAGATATAAAAGAGGGTCTTTCGAATTTACAAAATGAATTATCCAAATATAATGGTAAAGATAGTTACTTAAAGAGAAGCTTTAAATTTTTATCAGATGGGATAAAAGATATATTAAAATCTATATCTAATATGTTTGGCATTAGTCAGCTAAATGGTCATAATAATAATCCAACTTTATTAGAAAAATTAGAGTCTACCAGTCAAATGTCACTTGATATAAAAGCTTTAAAAGAAACTGTAAATCTAACAAACAAGACTTTTAAAAAATTTCAAGATCAAAATCTTAGTATTTCTAGATAATGATATCTATAAATAAACTTTTAAAAAATTGTTAAATATAACTTTTTATTAGTTAAAGTAAAACTTTTTACAAATATCTTAGTAAAAAATACAAGTTAAATTATGCATTATTGTTAGATATGCAAGGTTTTTATTGTACAATTGATACATAAAAGCTATTTTTACACAGATTTTGATCTCAAATCACATTCCAGTATTGCTAAAAGAAGTAATAGATTCTTTAAAACCTTTTAGTGGGGGAGTTTATATAGATTGTACCTTGGGTGGTGGTGGATATACTAAAGCTATACTTAATTCTTGTGCATTAAGCACTGTATTTGGTTTTGATATTGATAAATCTGTAGAAAATATAAGCAATGAAATAAAAAAAGAATATCATGATAGATTTACTTTCGTTAACTCTAATTTTGATCAATTGGTTTCTAAATTAAAAGATTTAAATATAAGTCAAGTAGATGGAATAGTTGCAGACTTAGGAGTATCATCAATGCAATTAGATTCCAAAGATAGAGGCTTTAGTTTTATGCATGATAGCAATTTAGATATGCGTCTCAGTGGAGAAAATATGACAGCTCAAGAGTTAATTAATTACATCGGCGAAGAAGATTTAGCAAATATAATATTTAATTATGGAAATGAAAGATTTAGTAGAAGAATTGCTAGAAATATCATTGCAGCTAGAGCTCATGGGCCAATAAAAACTACATTTGAACTAGCTAAAATTGTTAGAGCGTCTATACCATTTAGACTTAACTTTAAAATTGATTCAGCTACTAAAACTTTCCAAGCTATTAGAATACATTTAAATGATGAATTGGGAAACTTGACTAGATTATTAAATCAGGCACACTTAGTTTTAAAGCCAGGTGGAACTTTATCTATAGTAAGTTTTCACGAACTGGAGGATCGAATAGTTAAGAACTATATAAATACCCATGCAACCAAGAAAGTACATGTATCTAAGTATCATACCAACTTGGTAAGCATTCAACCAAATATAGAATATGAAGGCAGAACTCATAAATTATTTCTAGCATCTGATGAAGAAGTTAAATATAACCATAGATCTCGTTCTGCAAAACTTAGAACTGTAAAAAAACTAGCTAAATAATATAATTACCTATGTATAAAATAATGTCATATTTAAAAATTTTAAACTTCTTTTTGTTGTTTATATCTATGCTGTTTCTCTGTGTAATACTGTATTCCAATACTCAAATTGATGAAACTACACATCAATTATCTGAACTGAAGGATTTTATTGGTCAAGAACAAGCTCAAACCAAGAATTTAAATGCAGCAATTAGCTTATTGTCTTCACATAAAAATATTCTCAGTTCAGTACGTACAAATTTTAATGTTTATTCAAAAACTAATTTTAGTCGCAATCGAGAAAGTGCTGATGCTTTATCTAATAAATCTTTAATTGCTAAAAATAAATCTAAATCAGATAATGCTACAAATAAAAAACAGCCTAAAGTTAATGATAGTCTTTTTTCATTAGTTAATGTAGTAGGAATAAGCGGGGATAAAAAAACAAAAACATCAATTAACTATTAATTCCTAAAAATAAGTTATAATCAAGAAAAAATCCTATGTTTTTATTGAGCAACATTGCTAGCTTATTTAGTCTATATAAAATAACCAGGGCCCCTGGCACAATGGCTTCTTTGATTACATTAATCTTTTTGGTAACTCTAAATAGATTAGGCATATATCCAAATTTTTCAATAACTAATCTGATTATTTTAAGTGGTATAGCATATTTTTTCATTTATCTTTATATGTCTAACAGCAAAACTTCCAAATCTGGTAAAAACATATCAGATCCTAGAGAAGTTGTTATAGATGAAGTTATTGGGCAAATAATAGCATTTCTTCCAATTTGTAATATATGTATTTTTAGGGATGCTTTTATAAGTTTTATTTTATTTAGATTTTTTGATATCGTTAAACCTTTTCCAATCAATTTTATTGAATCTAAAATTGGTGGAAATTTTGGTATTCTTCTAGATGATATATTGGCTGGAATAATGGCTTTAATATGTAAATTTTATATTGTTAAAATATTAAGTATGCTGATTTCTGATTTCAGCTTAAATATTTTTGATGTACAATCATTTCTTGACTTATTTCATGTACCGCGTTGAGATAACGACCTCATATGAAAACTTATATTCTTGATATACAATCATTTCTTGACTTTTTTCATGTGCCGCGTTGAGATGACGGCTTCATATAAACATTTGCACTCTTGATATAAAGTCATTCAAAGTGCTGAGCTCTTATTAACTTTTCATTTATAGCAACCCCTAATTCTTCATTGGGTATAGGTGAAATAGTTATCAATTTAAAATTGTTTTGAGTAGCCAAATCATCTGCCAATCTAAGAATTTCGTATAAACGAAAACTAGCTTCGCGTAAATTTCTATTTAAACTTAAATTTAACCTTATCTGAGGAAGTGAGTTATATTTTTCAGGCTCACCAAAGTCTATGTGCACTCTTTGGTTTGGAGTTGATACGTCATCTTTCAATTTATGATAATTGATGACTAATTTAGTCCTAGTTGAGTAATGTTTTTTAGACATACCAGGCGCAAGTAAAGTTGATTCAGATATTTGATTATCTATTGATACATCGCGAAATTTGGAATTTAAATCAAATATTTCAAAAGTTTCATCAAACTCATCTAGGAATTTTTTAATTTGGTTCGAAGTAATGTGACCATGTCTTAAGATTGTTATAGTTTTTTTTGCCTCAAATAAACCTCGACAATCTAAAATAGTTGACTCTAAACCATAGACACACTGATCTCCATCAATGCTGAATATATTTTTAAATTCACTTTTCACGTGCTCTATTTTAGTAGGACTAACGTAGTTAGAAATATTTGCACTCGGGGCTGCTATCATTTTAGATCTAGTGCTTTTAATTAATTCTAAAGCTATCTTATGCTTTGGTATACGTACACAAATACTATTTAAACCAGCTGTTACAGTTTTTGCTATTAAGCTATTTGGCAAAATTGGAAGCACCATACTTAAAGGGCCTGGCCAGAATTTATCAGCCAAATTTTTAACAATTAAATTAGTTTGTGCAATAGTTTCAATACTTTCAAAATTATGACAATGTACTATTAATGGATTGTTAGAAGGTCTATTTTTAGTTTCATATATTTGTTTACAAGCGTCATCATTAAGTGCATCAGCTCCTAACCCATAAACAGTTTCCGTAGGAAAAATTACTAACTTTCCGCTATTAAGCAAAACAATACCATGTTGTATTAAATTCATAGCATTTCAAATATCAGTATGATATGATAGCCATTTAGAACCTTTGGCAGATAGTTTATTTCTTAATGTTGAGTTGATTATTTCATAATAATCTTTCAAATATTTTTTATGTTGACTTGTAAGTAAATCTAAGTTTATTAGATCTCTATTATAAGGTATCAAAGTAAGATTTTTGCTCTTTAAAGTTCCAATATTTTCTCCATTGCTATAAGGTGTAAACTCAGTATAAACTAAATTTTCTATTCTAATGCCAAACTCTCCTTCTACATAAACGCCCGGCTCATTAGAGAAGACCATATTCTGCATAATAGGAATATTAGATCTCGAATGTATTGATATTGGAGCTTCATGCACACTAAGAAAACTGCCAACGCCATGACCTGTACCATGGCTGTAATTAAGTTCAATTTCTTTTAAATAACTTCTAGCTAAATTATCCATTTCTCTAAAACTATTTCCACTATCATTTTTTGTGATATCAAAATTTTCTATTTTATATAAAAAAAGATCAATATGCCCCATTAAAACCCTGGTGTATAAATCTTTCTGTTTATTTGTTATATTCTCAAAACTGAGAACTCTGGTAACATCTGTTGTTGCGCCTTTGTATTGACCGCCGGAATCTATTAGAAGCAATCCATTATTTTTTACCGTCAAACAAGTTTCCCTGTCAGCCTTATAATGGATTACTGCTCCATTAGCCTGATATCCACATATAGGATCAAAACTTTCACCAATATATTCGGCCAAAGCAAACGGCTTTAAACTGGTGCTATGTCTAAATTCGGATAATTTTAATCCAATTTCATATTCGTTTATTTTACTTCCAGATATTATTAATTCTTCTATATGACTAAATGCTTCAATTAAAGCAATTGCATCATCTATATGACCATTTCTCATACAGTTAATTTCAACAGAATTTTTACACGACTGCCAAAGCCTGAACTCTGTAGCATTGTATCTAATTTGCGGTAAAGAATTTAATGTTTTTGAAACTAAAGAATTATTTAAAAATTCATCTTCATAAATAAATATGATGTTATCATTATTTTTTGAAAGATTACTTAGTTGTTCTAAATCTATATAAAATCTACTAAGCTTTTTAAGTCTTAAATCAATTTCTAATTTTTCTGAATTGTTACAATCTGAATCAGTATAAAGATTAATTGCATATCCTGAAGTGAGATTTAATTCTATAATTAAATATGACAAAAGAACAGGGGTATTTTTCACATCTCTTCCTCGAATATTTAATAACCAGCAAATCCAAAGTGGATCCAATGAAATGAAAAAAATTTTTCTATTTTGACTATCTTGTAAATATTTAGGATTTTTAGTATCAGACACGCGCATTTCACTAAGTCTATTTACTAATTTAGATAATTTTTCTTGTGATGATTGGCCCGCATATTTAATGTCATAAGCAAAAAAAGGAAGATCTTCTTTTTTAGGTCTATTTTCCCAATATTTATCTACTAAATTTTCTAATAATGAGGTATACTCTATGTCTTGAAAAGTTATGCGAAAGTTATCACTTAACATTCTCGGATCATATCCAATTTTTTTATCTTTTAAAATAGTTTTGCTGTCTTGTAAAAATTCAGAAAAATCTTTTATTATAAAATAATTAAGATCAATTTGATTTTTAGCTTGCAAGGTATATCTGCCATCAGTATACAATATGCCATAATTTTTCATTATGACCAACTGTCCAAAAGAGCCTGAAAATCTAGATACGGCCTCTAGTCTTTGATTATGACTTGGTGCATATTCTGAATTAAATTCATCTCTAGATGTTATTAGATATCCATCTATATTATATTCAGATAAGGCACATATAATATTCTGCAACAAGTTGTTCGTAACGAAACGACTATTTGAACTTTTTTCTGTATCTGAAAAGCTATCATTAGATTCTGCATGGTCGCTTTGGTCATCAAGAAAAAAACTATTTGTAATAAGATTATTGGTTTCCATATATAAAAATTTTAATTCTATTGACAATATCATCTTTTGAAAGCAATTTCAAGATCATTTTAAGTTCCGGACCTTCATGCCCCCCTAACAAAACAGATCTTAAAAGTTGATAAACTTGCTGCTTAGTAAATGCAGTTTTTTGTTCTTTTATAGTTTTATGTTCAAGTAGATGCTCTACTACTAAGTTTAGCTCTAAAGAAGGATCAACTGCTTCTTCATTACTGCCATAATAATTTTCTATATAATCAAGTAATATTTTTGCAATTAATAATTGTTGAGCATCAGTAGATTGAGAAATCTTTGTATCAAAAAGTAACTTATTCCAAGTTTGCAACTCAGATTCATTATTGATGTTAAATTTTACTGCTTCCCAAAAATTTTCAGTAATTTCTGGATAATTAGTATTAATGTATTCAAATGACAGTTTATGCATTAACTTTCTGTTCAAAAGTTCCAGCTCTTTTTCACTATATTCAGTTGGAGATTTCGAGTATGATTCAATATCGAATTCATTAATTATTTCTTCATCAGAAGTATATGGAATTATGTTCTTTGAAGTTCCCATAAATGTAAGAAAACTTTTTAAAGCCATAGGGTTGATATCGCTCTTCAAGTCATGCACAGAAAATCCACCTTCTCGTTTAGATATCTTGCCATCTTTTGCTTTGATTAATCCCAAATGTCCAAATTTTGGCATTTGATTGTAATATCGTAAAGTGAACAATTCATTATCATATTTAGTATCAACAAATCTATTGCTAGAAATTGCATTATCTGAACTTACATCCAAAAGATTGATTTCATTAATAATTTGATTATGAATCTTAGCAATTGATTCAAAGATTTCAATTTGTATAGCTGTGTTGGTCAAATGATCTTCTCCTCTAATTATGTGAGTTACACCCGCTCTCACATCATCAATAACAGAAGCTAAGATATATACAACTTCACCATCTGATTTAACCAAAATTGGATCGCTTAAATTTTCGCTATTAAAACTTATCTCTCCTTTAATCATGTCCTGCCAAGTGATGGTCTTATGATCTAATTTAAATCTGTAATGTTTTTTTCTACCTTCAGAATCAAATTGCAATATATCTCTTTTGTTTAAATTTAAGCTTGTGCGGTCATAAATAAAAGGCTTACCTTGTTGTAAGGCCTCTTTTCGCTTTAATTCTAATTCTTCTTCAGTTTCATAACAAGGATATAATTTACCGAAATCAATAAGTTTTTTAATATACGTATTATATGCATGCGTTTGTTCCGTTTGTTTAAACGTAAAATCGAATTTTAAACCCATCCAACTAAGATCTTCATATATTCTTTTTAGATATTCAGAATCAAATCTACTTTTATCTGTATCATCAATTCGTAAAATGAACTTTCCGTTGTTTTTTTGAGCAAATAGATAGTTGATCAAAGCAACACGAGCATTGCCAACATGTAGGTATCCTGTAGGAGAAGGAGCAAATCTGGTAATAATATTATTAGTTTTATTCATTTTAAAATCATTTATTTAACTTTATCATTTTAGTTTTTTCTAGTGTATGACGTACATTTAAAGCACTGAAAGCCACTTCACTGAAATGTAATAAATTACAATTTGTCTTGTAACATTTGTAAAATGTCAAGGATTTTCTATGTAAAATACTAAACAATCATATTATACTTCATATATTTTATAAATGTAATACTATAGCATAACTAGTACTACGACAGCTTGATTTATGAATGTTTCATCAATCAAAAATATAAAGAAAACTGTAATATTTTTTTTATTTTTGCTTTGTTAGTGAGGTTATAAATCTGGTTTATTCTTTTGCTAAACAAACATCATAAAGAAATGAATAAGAAAGCGACTAACATAACAATCAATTTTAAAAACCCAAATAGCAACAAAAGAACAATCAAAAATAGCTTGTCATATCAAGCTTGTATTGCAGGCAAATTACTATCAGCTCAAAATACTTCAAATCATATCCTGCCTACGCATCTTAAAAGCAACGATAGCTTGAAAAACAATATGGTAAACAAAAAAATATCTGGATTAGTAACTATTGATCAAAAAAAGACAACAAATACTTCCAATAAAAAATTAAACCTTGATAGCGAAATACAATCATATATTGACTATGAAGGAGAGAAAAAATACTTTCAAGCGCCTTTTGAAAACTTAAGAGAGCATTTAAAAGACGAATCTTACTTAACGCAAATAAGTGTGGCAATAATTATGCAGGCTATGATCGACTGCACAGCTCATGGAAACGGAAAATATACTAAAAAAATTCGCAAAGATGCCAGAGAGTGGATTTTCACTAATGGGCCTAATTTTAAACAAACATGCATAGAAGCTAGAATATTGCCAGAATTTGTCATCAATAAAACTAAGGAATTAATTGGAATTACAGATCCAACACGACCATCTAATCAAAATTTAGACATTACAGGAAAACAAGAAGTATTTTATCAATATAAAATGAAAAAAACTTATAAATAAAATAAAAATAAAAAAGATTTAAGTTATATGCATATTAACCACAATAAATTTTGTAGCTTGTGGGGCTGTATTTTTGCATGTTAACCGCAATCAATTTCGTAGCTTATAGCTGTATTTTTACATATTAACCGCAATCAATCTTGTAGCTTGTGGGGATTTATTTTTACATATTCACCGCAATAAATTTTGTAGCTTATAGCTGTATTTTTACATATTCACCGCAATCATCTTGTATCTTATATAGGTTTATTTTAGAATTATCCTCTGTACTTATTGCGCCAGAAAAATCTTTTAACCAATTGACCCAAGAAGTCCACCAAGATCCAAAATTATAGTCTTTTGAATTAATAATACTCGATATAGCTTGGTTAGGATTTGATATAATCCAGTGCTTACCCTTATTTCTGTAAGGTGGGTTTACAATTCCATTAACGTGCCCCCCGGTAGATAAGCATATAGTGGCATTATCTAGTAAAAGACCACTGTCTAATATGCATTGTGGAGTAATGATATGATCATGTATACAACCTATAAAAAATTTTGGCAAACGAGACTTTAAAGTGATGATTTGATTTTCTATGACTAAAGAATTTTTAGCTAATTTGTTACCCAAATAAATTTCTCTAATAAAAAACATCAAATTCTCAATTGATTGATTAACTGAATCATCATTCCAGTACATTATGTCAGATTTCATTGGATCATTACCGTATAAATAGTTATTTTGATAGTATTTCCAAACTGCGTCTTTAGATTTAATCATGTTAAACATTTGTCCTACCAATTGACCTTTAATAAAACCATATTTATTAGCATATTCCTCTATCAAGGGCAAAGTTTGATTATTAATAAATAAATCAAACTCGCCTATATCATCATAATTTAATCCAGAATTAACAAAACTCATCGAATTAATATAAGATTCAAGCTTGTCCATAAGAATTGATATAAAAGTGCCTCCCATGCAATATCCAAACAAATTCAATTTTGGATATCCAAGTTCATCCACTAAAAATTTAATAACCTGCTCAATTTCATTTAAACAATCTTGAAATGAAAATTTAGGATGATCTAAATTATTAAATGAGATAGTGAATACTTGAAAATTTTGATCTACTAGATATTTAATTAAAGAATTTTCCTCTGATAGATCTAGCATATAATACTTGTTTATAGTAGAAGGAACAATTAAAATTGGTATTTCATGACTGTCAGTCGTTTTATAACTCAATACTTCAAGAAGTTCCGTTTTATATATAACTGAACAAGGAGTTCTAGCTATGTTTTTCCCTATAACAAATTCAGAATTTTTTCTGTTTAAACTCCAATAATCTAATGAAGAATTAATTAAATCTTGTTGAAAATTATTTACTCCGTTTACTATGCTACGGCCATTAGTACTAATCATCAATTCTTTTGCCAGTGTATTAGTTAAGAAAAAATTATCAGGATTCATAGCATTTTGAATCTGCTTTAAACTAAATACATTTAGGCGATTCGCACGATCAAGTTGTTTAAAGATTTCAAAGGAATTATTACAAGGAGAGAACATTTATAAATTAAAGTCTAATATTATACCTATGAATATACTTCATTAAATACGAATATCCACTGCATAAAGTCGCAATAGTTGCAATCCACAATAAAATAGCGGCCAGTTTGTCTATATAAATAATGCTTGGATATGCGTCACTGAGCAAAAAAAGAAACAATGACACCATCTGTACGGTAGTTTTAATTTTAGCAAAATAACTAGATTTTAAATCTATACTTAATTGTCCACGTAGAGATGAAATTGTAATTTCTCTACTAATGATAAGTAGACATGGTAATATATTAATCTTGTCTAACCTAACCAAAAGAATCAATATTGTTGATACTAAAATTTTATCCGCCAAGGGATCCAGCATTTCTCCAATAGTGGATTGACATTCAAGTTTTCTTGCTAACCATCCATCTATAAAATCTGTAATGCATGCTAAGAAAAATAAAACTACTGCTAATCTCTTAATAAAGTTGGAATCTCTAAAGTAAAAAGTGGAAATTATCATTGGTATGATCGCAATTCTAAAAAGAGTAATATAATTTGGTATTGATTTCATCAAGTGTATAAATTTACAATTAACCATATATTTAGAGTATATAATTTATACATGGTTATCAACATATACTTAGGATGTAAGTATATTTTATAAATCTATTTTGTAAGATTCTTGATAATTTGCTAAAGCTATCAAGCCTACTATGTCTAATGTCAAAAGATAAAACCATATCCAGTTAGCATATCCTAAATGATGAATAAAATATGTGCTGATAATTGGGATAGTTCCTCCAAAAAGCGCCGCACTAATATTATAAGATAGTCCCACGCAAGTAAATCGTATATTTGTAGGAAATATTTCAACCAGAGTTGCGGGTATTGGGCCCATATAAATACCTAAACTAATGCATATTCCAATCTGTAATAATAAAATATTTGTAATATCGTTAAGTAGCAAACTATAGAGACAAGTAACTCCTATTGTGCTCAAAAGTCCAATGATCATAATTTTTTTCCTTCCAAATTTGTCAGATAAATGACCAGATATAGGCATTGTAACTGACATCGTAACTAGCCCTAAACTAAGAATCAAATTGCTAATTTGAGGCTGTAAATTAAAACTTTCCTTTAAAAAAGAAGAAAAGTAAACTCCAAACATGTAAAAATTACTTGTAACGACCATGTATAGCAACATTCCAAGCAAAAGCTTTTTTCGAAATAGTGAAAATGCATATTTAACTGGATTTTCAACCGTTTGTCTATTAAGTTTCATTTGTTCAAATACTTTACTTTCCTTTAAATGGGACCTCATATACATACCCACTAAACCCATACCAACTCCGCATACAAAAGGAATTCTCCACCCCCAACTAAATATCTCATCTTCTAATAAAAATTTAAAAATCATGAAATATGAAGATAGCCCTATTAATATCCCAAAACACATACTAACGAATGATAAGCTTCCTACTAGTCCTCTATTGGATTTTTGGCAACTTTCTGCTAAATATATGATACATGAACTAAACTCGCCACCTAATGAAAATCCTTGAATTAATCTAAATAGAAATAATAGCAAGGGGGCTAAAATTCCTATTCGTTCATAAGTTGGTAACAGTCCGATTCCTAATGTAGGCAGAGCCATGGCCAAGATAGAGATTGTTAAAACCGATTTTCTACCATATTTATCTCCTATAATGCCTAATATTATTCCCCCTAAAGGCCTTATTACAAATCCAGAAGCAAATATAATCCAAATCATTATATTAGACCAATGATTTTTAGGTAGAAAGTTTAATGCGATCATTCCAGCAAAATGACCATATATACAGTATTCAAACCACTCTAAGCTATTGCCAATCATGCTGGCTATTATTGTTTTATTGATATTTCTCTCTTTTTGACTCTCTGCTTTATCATGCTCTCGTTTATTAAGGCCTTCTTTTTCGTTCAAATTACTTTGATCTATCCACAACAAGATAGATTTATTTGGTTTTAAATTCATTAACTGCTAATTTGAAATTAAGCTCTCACAATACAATATTGTAGAATATTAGATATCAATTCTGTTTCTTTAGGTCAAAATAAATATTAAAATCTCAACTTAATTGCAATTTATTCTATCTATAGTTCAATTAGTAATTGAAAAACTACAATTTTATCATATTTTTAAAAGTAAAATGCTTTAATAAACTTCATAATATCATATAGCTATATAATTAATGTATACATTTCACTATCACTTTATATATGGAAAATTTTGATAAGTTTAAAGCTTTATACACTCCTAATGAAATTAACCCTGAAGGATATATACATATCCTAAAATGGTTAGTAGAAATTCAAAAATATAATACTAATAATTTGATTGGTATGAGAGATCTGATAAATAATTTAATTAAGTTTTCTACAAATACCAATGAAAGCTATGAAGAAACCTTAAAAAATGCAATGGATCAGAAAAAATCTTTTAATTTTAAGCAGTATGAAGATCAAAATAAATATTTGTTAGAAAAATTAAATACTAGTTTTCAGACATATATTAAATCTAATAACGATGACTTGATTAAACTTTTCAAAAATAGCATGGAATCTATGAACGTTAATCAAAATGTTAAAACAGAGGAAAAGTAATATATAAGTAGGCAATGTAAGTTTACGGTTAGTAAATTTGTTTTAATATCAAGAAAACTTCTTATATCAAAATTAAATAATCTTTTTGTGGAACATGTAAGTTAAATGCATTGATTTTTTGTAAAAATGCACAAGTTTTTGCATCAAAATATAGCTAACAAAAGACTTTTATAATAATCTTTTTAAAGTAATCTTTTTGTGGAACGTGTAAGTTAAATGCATTGATTTTTTGTAAAAATGCACAAGCCCCTGAGTCAAAATATAGCTAACAAAAAAGCTTTCAATGAGTTATTGTGACTGTAAATTCAGCATTATCTATTTTTCCTTCAATAGTATGCAGATCTTTATCTTTGTTATTGTATGTATTTTTATCATTTTCAGCACCACCTCCGTAAGAGATAGAATTTGTGGAGCTATTTTTATAAATGCTATTGATTTCTGAAGCTTGAGAGATATCTACTTCTTGCTGTACATTAGCTTCAGAGCTTAAGCTTATTGCTAATATTTTTTGATCATATTGTAAATCTAATTTAGAGCTTTTAATCTCTAAACTTCTTATAAGGCACTGAGATTTAATATAATCTCTAAATTTAATTACCGCTTCTTCTATTTCATGAGAGGCAAATAATTCTATAGATATTTCCTGTGTTACTTCTAAATTTATGTTTTTCCTAGCACTTTGGATAAATCGCACAAAATCTCTGGCAATACATTCAACTTTTAATTCTTCAGTAATTAAAGTATCTAAAGATAATATAAAATCTTTATCGCTAATGCTGTTCTCAGGATTTTTAGGAACATAGCTAATACTATATTCATTAGACAGCAAAGCAATGCCCCCTATTGATAAATTGCTGTTTTGATATTCAATATCAATTTGATTTTTATAATTTGACAATATAGTTTTCATCATCTTAGGAACACGTTTTCCAATTTCTGGAAAATTTAAAACTATTTTTCTTTCAGCCAACTTTTCAACATTAGAATTTAATTCTATATGCTTCACATTTACTTCTTCTTTTATGATGTCTAAATATTCAGTTAAATCAAGTTTTTGATTAAGCAAACTAATAGTCACGCCATTTAATGGCTGTCTTACTTTCAAATTACATTTATTTCTAATAAACAAAATATTAGAGCATATTTTGATCACAGCATCCATAGTTTCTTCTAGATTAACTTTTTCTTTATTAGAAATTTCTATTTTAATTTCTGTTGGCCATTTGGACAAATGAATACTTAATTTTTTATCCGAATCATCGCTTATTAGTTCATCATTTTTAAAAATTGAGCTTAAGGCAAGATAAACTTTTTCAGTTGTAAATGGCATAAGGGGAGCTCCAATGTGACACACATATATTAGACAAGTATATAAAGTGTTATATGCTTGCTGCTTGTCTTTAGTATATTCATTAGCCCAAAATCTCTGTCTACTTCTTCTAATAAACCAATTAGTTAGCACATCTAAAAATTCTTCCAAGCTCGCTACAGCATCCGTTGTGCCAAAACAATCAAGGTTAGCTGTAACGGTTGCTATACATTTTTTTAATTTTAACAAAGTATATTTATCTAAAACATTTTCAGCATCAAATGATAATTTAGGCATCAATTTATCAATTCCTTGATATAAAACCAAAAAGTTTACAGCATTATAAAATGGTTTTATGACTTTTTTAATCATTTCTCCAACCATTTCCCCTTTACTGTCTAATTTTAACTCATGGCCTTTTGTGACTCCAGATCCAAGCATAGTTAAACGCATGGCGTCCGATCCAAATTTTGTAAATATTTTCAGCGGATCTTCATAATTATTCAATCTTTTAGATAACTTTTGCCCCTTTGAATCTAAAATAACTCCATGAGCTATACAGTTTGAAAAAGGATGTTTGTTAAACAAAGCGGTGCTCAAAACCATTAAAGTATAAAACCATCCTCTAGTTTGTGCCGAATATTCTATAATTAAGTCAGCCGGAAAATTATTTTCAAACCATTCTTTGTTTTCAAAAGGATAATGAACTTGAGCAAATGGCATAGATCCGCTTTCAAACCAACAATCAAATACATCCGCACACCTTACCATTTTAGATTTTCCATTTGGATCATCTGGATTAGGTTTTTCAAGTTGATCTAGATATTCTTTATGTAAATTTGTAACTTTTACACCAAAAGCTTTTTCTAATTCTTCTATCGATCCATAAACTTCAACTCTTGGATACCTTGGATCATCAGACTTCCAAATTGGAATAGGCGTACCCCAAAATCGATTTCTACTAATAGCCCAATCTCTTGCATTCTCTAACCATTTACCAAATAGATTGTTCTTAACATATTCAGGAATCCAATTAATATTTTGATTAAGTTTAACCATTTCATCTTTAAAATCGGTCACCTTAATATACCATGATGAAATTGCTCTATATATAAGAGGAGTGTCTGTTCTCCAGCAATGTGGATAATTATGTCTATATTGTTCAGTTTTAACCCAATTATTTTGCTGTTTTAACTTAATAATTATCGGATCTATAGTTTCAAAAACCAATTTACCAACGTAATCACTTATCTCTTCGGTGAATTTTCCACTGTTATCTATTGGGCATATTATTGGTATATTGTAAGATGTACATAAGTTAAAATCTTCTTCCCCAAATCCGGGAGCCAGGTGCACCAATCCAGTTCCATCTGTGTCTGAGACAAAATCACCTTGTAAAATTGAGAAGTTATGCTGATTGGCTTGTTTCAAATTTTGAAAGTATGGAAATACAGGAATATATCTAAGTCCTATTAATTTTTCACCCATTATGTTTGATAAAATATTCTCTCCAATAACTTCTTTATACTTTGGAAGTAAATTTTTTGCCAGTATATATCCTTCATTACCCTTCTGAATTAAAACATATTCAATATTTCTATTTGCTCCAACAGCTAAATTGCTAGGAAGGGTCCAGGGAGTTGTAGTCCAAATTAATATATATATTTTTTCTAAATTTGAATTATTTAGTTCAAGCTTACAAACGCTTTCTTCGTCTAGTTCAAGTTTACAAGTTATAGATTTATCTACCACTTCTCTATAAGAGTTATCCAGTCTAGTTTCAAAATGTGAAAGAGGTGTCTCGCATGCATAAGAATATGGGACTATGCGCAAAGACTCATAAACATATCCTTTTTTATACAATTCTTTAAAGCCCCATAAAACAGATTCCATAAAATTGACGTCCATTGTTTTGTAGGAGTTATCAAAATCTACCCACCTTCCCTGACGGGCAACATATTCTTTCCATTCACTCACATATTTCATTACTGACTTTTCACAATGCTGATTGAACTTAGCAACTCCAAACTTTTGTATTTCGTTTTTACCCATAATACCAAGTTCTTTTTCTGATTGCATTTCAGCAGGAAGTCCGTGACAATCCCAACCAAATCTACGTGGAACTCTATATCCCTTCATTGTAAAATAACGACCCCAAACGTCCTTCATATATCCTGTTAGTAAATGCCCATAATGAGGTAATCCATTTGCAAATGGTGGGCCATCATATAGAACGAAATCTTTATGATCTGCTTGTTTTGAAATTGATTTTTCGAATATTTGATTTGTTTGCCAATAATCTAAAATTTCCTCATCAATAGCTTGAAAGTTTGGATTAGAAAAGTCATAGATTGTTGGTTTATCATTTTTGTTTGTATCTTTATCTTTAAAATTCATATAAAAAATTCAGTAAAAACCTACTATCTAAAGTATATCATGTTTTTATATAAGGCTTGTTTTATAATATGATCTCAAAGAAAATAGCTTGTTATGCTTTTTTTATTAGTAGTTTTTCATTAATTTTTATAGCACTAATTAATTTTTTAGGAATTTAACCGGTGAATATAGATATGATAAAGTTTATTGGAGATAAAATTATAGAAGTTAATATAATCATTGGGGAGCAAAAAATAGAAACAAGTAATGCAATCGGAGCAGATAAGACTATACTATCAAATCTATCCAAAACCCCACCGTGACTACTTAGAATTGGTTTTTCATTATAAATAAAATCTTTTATTGAGAATTTTCTCTTAAAGTAAGATAGAAGCAAATCACTTAATTGAGCAAAAAGACCTAGGATACAATAATATACAAATACATTACTTAAGTCTAAAATTTTAAAATATTTATTTATTAAAGTGGATATAGTTGCAGATAAAATAATTCCTAAACTAAAACCACTCAAGGTCTTATTTGGACTAATTGCGGGGCTCAATTTTGGGCCCCCGATAACTTTTCCAAAGCACAAAGCCAAGCTATCAACCATCCAAATATGAATCATATATACTAAAGTATATCGATAATCAAGTAATAGCCTTAATATAATTAAGCTTAAAAAGCCTGGCATTATTAGCCATATAAACAATTTTCTATAAAAAATCCAATCTCTTTTTAATTTGGCATGTTCGATATAATTTGTATTATGCATTTGATCAGATCTCTGATTAATAAATTGATTAGAATCTTGATTTATTAATTCATTTTCTACCAAAATTTTAGCATTCTTTTCCAATGCCATATTTTGCCATTCAATATATGCAATAGCTAAAAAAATAAAAATTTCCAGGCAAAATATAACTTTTGAATATATAATTGATGGAATCAAAATAGATCCTAATAATATTGCTATCCATAATCTATTATTGGTAAGTAGAATTTGTTTCATGTGAAAATATATGTTTTTAAGTTAAATCTTTTTTTATATATTGATATATAAATCAGTAAGTATTGTCAGGTTTTAGCTTAAGCCTTAAAGGTAAGCATAAGCTAATAATAATCAAAAAAGGCAGAGTTTTATTTGGGAATATATAATTAATATTAGCATACGTTATTTGACCTAGGATCATGCATAAGCTCATCCCAATGGCAGATATAATTGTTTTATATTTTAAGTTTTCAGTAATTTTATTGATTCTAAATAAGCCTTGCACATAGTATGAACTTAAAACTATTTGATATGCAAACATATATACGATAAGAGAAATTATATTTGATGAATTTAGATTTAAAATCGCAATCAAAAATATAGTTACCAAGAAACTTCTTACTAATATAGGATTATTTTCAAGCCAATTTAAATATTTTCCTATAATAGGAGAAATAAATATGGAATATAGCACTGCAAAAGTATTTATAAGGGTTATGTCTTTCATTTCAAATCCCATCATTTTTGTATTAGGAAATATATATATTCCATAAACCATAATAAGTGCAGGTGCATAAAAATATTTAATGATTTCAATCAAGGAAATTAAATTATGCTTTTGTAATATTTCACTAAATTTATAATTTTTATGACTCATAGTAGAATCTTGATAATCAATAAATTTATATCGCAAGATGACTCCAATTATACTGGTCAAACATCCGAATATAAAAGGTATTCTCCATCCATAACTTAGGATTTCGCTTTCATTTAAGGAAACTGTTAATAAATAAATACTGAAGCTTGCTAAAATATACCCAAAGCTTAAAAAGCTAAAAATAGTTCCAAAGCTTGAAGTTTTATTGGTGCTGCCAGCATAAGCAATAGATCCAGGAATTTCAACAGAATATATTAATCCTTGTAAAAATCTAATTATGATCAAAATATAGATACTTAAATTGAATCCAGGATGGACAATAATTTTTGCAGGCAAGATACCTATTCCAAGTGAACATAGTCCCATAAAAATCATGCTATAGAATAGGCCCATTTTAATTCCGAATTTGTCATATATGAATCCCAAAACTATACTACCTAATATTCTAGAGAAATTACCTACTACGAATATCATGATAGTTTTTAGTAATGCCAAATGTGGCGCATCCAAAGGGAAAAAAATTTGGTGCAAATAAACCACCAGCAAGCTGTATATTATAAGGTCATAATATTCTAGGCTAAGGCCTAAAAACATTAAGTTTTCTTTTGAAAAAATTGAATTAGTTGTTTTTTTCATAAAATATGTTTCTAACATTTCGCCATCATTATACCAACAATAAATATCAAATCAAACTAATTGACATGAAGAAATTTATGATTTGTATTATTTCAAAAACTCTTAACTTGATCTCAAGCAAGTTGATTGAATGTATATGTAAATTACATTAATACGTAGTCTCAGTACCATAAGTTGTAATAAACAACTTAAAGATGTTTAAATTTAATAAATTGAGCTAATTTAGACACAAAATTACATATTTCAATAAATTTCTTTAAAGCGCAGTTATTGTCTTACGTGAAATTATGTACAATTTTCATGACAATTAATCAAAATTATTATTATGAACAAAACAATCATTTCTGGTGTCATCGCTATTTTTTTATCTTTATTTAGCTTAAATGCTTTTGCTTCAGAGCATAAGCCAAAAGAAGAAGCCGAAGTTTCTGTTACAACAGAAGAAGAGGGCGCTTCAGTTGAAACAAAAGATGTAAAAGTTGTTGTGGATGCTAAAAAATAAAAAATAACTAAATTTTTTATAGAGTATTTCTTTGATATAAGTATTATCAATACTACTCTTCTGGAGAAAAATCTTCTCCCTCAAATAGCTTAGAACAATATTCTCATTTGAAATTTTGTTACTTAAGTAAAGTATTACATATTTAAATTGCATATTAAATTTAAAAAAATTCTTTAGCAATATACTTTTAAGCAATCCATCATATTATTCAAATAATTTACTTTTTTACTTGTATCAGATAAGATTCATAACCATTTATAATATAGTTTTAAGCTATCACTCAAATGTCTTCTGTCAAACGAAATGGAATCATAGTAAGTTTAAACACATTAATCTCAAGGTGCACTGGATTTCTAAGAGAGGTCGCTATAGCAAAAATGTTTGGAACATCAGTTATGGCAGACATAATTAATGTTAGTTTTAGATTGCCAAATTTATTTAGAAGAATATTGGGAGAAGGTGCAGCATCTCAAGCCTTTGTACCTATTTATTGCACAAATTTTTCATCAGTATTTTTTAACAAAGTATTTACTTACTTGTTTATAATATCAACTTTGATTAGCATAACACTTGTGTATTTTATGGATACCATATTTATATATATGGTACCAGGTCTAGCTTCTAGCGAGCATTTAAATCTGGGAATAACAAGCTCTAGAATATCTAGTTTTTATTTGATTTTTATAGTATTAAGCTCTATTTTAGGTGCGCTTCTAAACGCGAAAAAAAAGTTTTTTGAATTTGCTTTTATGCCTGTAATTGCAAATATAATTATGATTATCGGTATATTTTGTATATCAATATTTGATTTAAGCAATCCATTAATTTGGTTAAGCATCACATTTCTTATATCGGGATTGATTCAATTAATCTTTATGGTAGCCGCTGTTTTGCATCAAGGAATTAAAATTAATCTAGATTTCAAAATTACCACGCAGGTCAAAAAATTTTTTAAAAATCTAATAATATTATCTTTTGGAACAGGTGCGGCGCAAATAAACATTTTCATTTCTCAAGGTATTTCTAGCACTATTCCTGGATGTATAGCAATTATTAATTACGCAGATAGATTATATCAATTGCCAATCTCTATCTTGACCACAACTTTAACTACGATTTTATTAACAGAGCTAAGTTTATTACAAGACATTTCACATAATTCTAAATTAGATAAGAATGAATTATTGATTATTCAATCACCATCTTCTTTAAATACTAAACCTTCAATTGCCGAAGCGCCTCTTTCGCCTGATTCAAATAGTGTAGATAATATAAAAAAAATTCAAACTCTTATGGAAAAGATAATAGTAACTTGTTTACTCATTACTATTCCATGCGGATTTGGATTGATGGCTTTATCAAAAGATGTTATTAGTTTTGTTTATTATGGTGGAGCATTTAACCATCATGACGTTCACCAAACTAGTAAAGTTCTATTTATTTTTTCCAGTACTTTGCCTGCTGTGTCTGTAATACGAGTTTTGTCAGTAGTGTTCTATTCCAAAAACACTCCACTAATACCTACTATTACTAACATAATTTCTATGCTAGTAAACTTAATGATTATGATGATATTAATTGATATCTATGGATATTTAACGCCAGCAATTAGTGCATTTAGTAGTATTTACCTGAGTTTTATAATTTTAACTATATTCAGCATAAAGCATAAATATTTGAAATTAAATCTAGATATGATATCAAAGATTACTAAATTTATCATTAGCGGCACAGGTATGTATTTTTTCTTGAAAATAATCATGAATAGATTTTTATATATTTCTGGATCAATAATGCACATATTGTTACACATTATTTTAGGCATCATCGTATATTACGTCATACTACGTATTTTAAACTTTAATCCAAAAAATTATATATAGCATTTTTTTAAAATAAACATCAATATAATTTTTATAGACCACATTAGAACTTCTAAATTTTATCTATTAATCTTAAATATAGCCATAAATTTCAAATATATATGCTTCATATCTAGGAAAATTTAAATATAACTTTTCTATGCAGAATGGCATGGTGGGTATTATCTATTTTATGTATCAAGTATAATTGATGAATATTCTTGCAAAATCTTAACGTCGAAATATGGACACTAGGAAAAATTTATTATTTGATGGGCTAATGGCTTATTTAAAACAATATTGGCTATCTACTCCAAATGATAAAGATAGTGATTGGAAAAATGTAATAAACGATCATCAATTTAATGAAGAGACTAAAAATAAAATTTGGACATTTTGGAATGTAAATTTTAATCCTAAAGATCAATGCAAACTTGATATCAAAAAATCTCTTGATTCAAATTCAAAAGATCTAAATAAATTATTTGATTCAATTATAGCTACTAACTATTTCTTAGATAGGAATTATATTGCATATAAATTTATACAACCAGAATCATTTATCTTTGCTGAAATTTTTGTATATTCATATAGCTTTGAAGGCACTCATATTCGCGGCGGAAAAGTAGCGCGTGGAGGCATTAGATGGTCTGAAAGAAGTGATTATAGAGTAGAAGTCAAAGATTTAGCTAGGGCACAAATCTTAAAAAATACAATTATAGTACCGACCGGATCTAAAGGAGGTTTTGTTATAAATAAAGTCAATGCAGATTTGGAGTTTGTTAAAACATGTTACAGAGAATTTATCTCCGGACTTCTAGAGGTAACAGACTTAGAAACAGAAGCAACAAAGCGCACACTTAAGAAATTAAATTTTTTATCACGTGATATGTTTTCTAACTCAGATGCTATATCGTTCAACAAATCTTTTGCACTTGATTCAAAAACTAAGGAAAAAATAAGTCGCCATCACCAGGATTATGAGGTTGAATCTATTGATTCACACCATCTTAAAACCAAGTTAGGACAAGAAGTCACTACCAAGGTACATAAATACTTCGAACATGATCCATATTTAGTAGTTGCAGCAGATAAAGGCACTGCAAGCTTTTCAGATATTGCAAACAATGCGTCTAAAAATTATGGATTTTGGTTACGCGATGCTTTTGCCTCTGGTGGCCTCAATGGATATTCTCATAAAATGCTAGGCATTACTTCCAGAGGTGGGTTTGAATCTCTTAAAGAGCATTTTAAAGACATTAAACAATTAGGCAAAGATATAATTAGTGTAATTGGAATTGGAGATATGAATGGTGATGTATTTGGTAACGGACTACTTTTATACGAAAAATACAAACTGTTTGCTGCGTTCAGTTCTAAATTTATTTTTTTAGATCCAAATCCTAATGTTGAAGAAAGTTTCACAATTAGACAGTATATGTTTGATAATCAATTAAGTTGGGATAAGTATCCAAATGCAGAAGTTTATCCTAGAAGTCAAAATGATATTACAATTTCCGAAGAAGCCAGTACAATGCTTGGATTGCCACGCAAAACTTACAGTTATGAAATAATTCAAGCAATATTGAAACTAAGAGTAGACCTTATTTGGAGTGGTGGCGTTGGAACTTATATCAAATCCTCTTGTGAAAATCACCTTGAAGCTTTAGATCCAGTTAATGATATTGTGAGAATTAATGCAAATGAAATCAAGGCCAAAGTTATAGTTGAAGGTGCGAACTTAAGTATTACTCAACTTGGTAGAATTGAAGCCGCAGCAAATGGGGTAAAGCTAAACACAGATTTTATTGATAATTCTGGTGGAGTAAATTGCTCTGATTTAGAAGTGAATATAAAAATATTACTTTATCATTTAAATATATCAGAAAATGAGGCCTCTAAGATAATTAGATCTCTTGAAGATGAAGTGGTGTATTTAGTTTTACAAAATAATGAGAATCAAAATAAAGCTCTAAATATATATGATCAACTTCAAAATAAGCCTATCAATAACAATGTTGCTGTAACTAATTACAAAATTTATCAAAAATTTGCTAATTATTTAATCGAACAAAAAATTCTTGACAACACCTTTGTAACCAATCATTCTAAAAAAGCAATTTTTAGTAAAAATATTAATCAAGATCAAAATAAATTTACTAGACCAGAGTTGGCGGTATTATTGTCAGGTAGCAAAATATACTTAAAGTCCATTTTAGATAAATTTAACTTTGACGATAGTATCCTGATAAATTGTTTAAATCATTATTATCCATCTCGTTTATTTAAAATTTTGAAAAATCAAATATCAAATTTTAATATTTTAAACAATCCAATCAAGCATGAAATAGCTGTTACTATAGTAACTAATCATATACTAAACAAAATTCCTGGCCCAATATTTTTTGAAAACTTAGAGCCTGATACCATTAAAATGATGTTAAAAAAAATGTAATTACTAAAAATCTCATCTATTAGAAAAATTTAAGAAAACACACTCATTCAATGTTTTTTATAATTGAAATCTACTAGTAAGTTTGTTTTTTTTACGTTTATTAAAAAATTTATTTATTATTCTTGATTTTACTAATTGGTATCTATAGTAAATTTTTTATTTTCCAATACAAAACTCTGAAAAAATTTTAGCTAAAATTTCCTCAACGTCTAGTCTGCCTATAATAATTTCTAAAGCGAAACTCGCCTGTCTTATTTCCTCTATTAAAAAAACCAAGTTAGATTGGGTTAATTTTATATTTAAGGCTTTAGAAACACTACAAATAGCTTCTTTGATATGATATTGGTGACGTAAATTGAACAAAAGAGGATATTCACTGGGTTCTAATTTTGAACATAAAACCTTAATCTCATTACATAAATTTTCTAGAGTTTCTTTTTGTAAATTATTAACTTCTTGCAATGTTGTAGTTAAAGTTAAAATCTTATATTGACTATGTATAGGTTTATTTTTTTGAAGAGTGATATCTATTAATTGCTTGACTGTTATACTACAGTCTGTTTTATCTAACAAACTTAACATATTATTGAGTATATCATTCACAAAACAAATGTCCTCATGCTTGACCAAGTCAATTTTATTTAATACAAATAAAATATTGTCAGGACTTGATATTATCCGCTTCAATATTGGTTTGGTGAAAATAATTTCTAGTAAACTACTAATCAAAGCATCATTAATTTGATTAGCTTTAATATGAGCCATAATTTCTACTATGTCTAAAATTATTAGTACTATGTCCGCTTCTTCTAAATTTTTTAGAGCTAAATTTACTCCTATTTGTTCAATTTTATCTGTAGTTTCTATATTTATTCCTGCCGTATCTAAAAAATTGATTTGAAATCCATCTAACTCAACAACACTTTCTACAATATCTCTTGTAGTACCTGAAATTTTTGAAACTATAGAAACATTTCGATTGGAAATTATATTAATTAAACTAGACTTGCCAACATTAGGCTTGCCTATTAAGGCTATTTTAATACCTTGTTGAATTTTTTGAGTTTGATTAAATATTACTAAAGCGGCTTGAAATTCTTTTAGCAATTTACTCATCAGATTTTTTGCTAAATGAATCAAGTTTTCAGGAATATCTTCCTCAGGAAAATCAATATATACTTCTAAATAGGCCAAAATTTGATATAGAATATTGCGCCAAGAAATATGAACTTGATTTGGTTTGCCGGAAAATTGCGTCATTGCCAATTGATGCTGTGACCATGTTTTTGCAGACAATAAATCATTCAAACCCTCTACTTCATAAAGAGACATTTTCCCATTTAGTAGTGCGCGTTTCGTAAACTCTCCCCGCATAGCAGGGCTAAATTGATTTGCCAAAATTTTAGATATCATATCCATCACTGCATAACTACCATGGGCATGAATTTCTACACAATTTTCACCAGTAAAGCTTTTTGGCGCTTTAAAAAATAATAAAATAGCTTTATCTATTAATATTTTATCACTCAATGTATTTTTACTTACGTTATTAATATTAGAATTACTAGTGTGGTAAAACAATTTACGCAAGTAAACTCTTCCAAAATCAACTGTAGTTATTTCATTTTCTATTAATGGTTTACTTGATCGTAATTCGGTAGATGAAATTTGATTTGAATCAGCAATTTTTAAGTTAGATATATGAAAAATATCTATTACATTAAATGCTTTTGGTCCAGAAATTCTAAAAACTACCACTCCAGCTTTGCCATGACCAGAACTAATAGCGAAAATAGTGGTATCCATAATTTTAATTTATAATAATTGATTATGTAATTATTTTACCAATTCAAAAATTTTTATATCAAGAATTTAAGCAATGAATTACAAATCATATAGTGTTTATATGTTTATATTTATGTTTTACGAAATTGCTCTATTTCTTCTTCAGAAAAAAATGCATGCATTTCTTTTTCAGCGCTATCATCACTGTCAGAACCGTGAATAGAATTAAAATCTATATCTATTCCATACTTTTGTCTTAAAGTTCCCTGGTCAGCATTTTTAGGATTTGTTGCTCCCATTATATGCCTATTTTTAATAATTGCATCTTCACCTCTAAGAATTTGAACAATAACTTCTCCGGCACAAATATTTTTAATCATATCTTCAAAAAAAGATTTTCCTTCGTGTTCAGAATAAAAGTTTTTTGCTTGTTCTGTGGTTAAGTGTATGCGTTTTTGTAACACTATCTCTAGCTCTTCCTGGGTTAAATGATTTTGTATTTCTTGTACCAAATTTCTTTTTACAGCATCTGGCTTTATCATAGAAAACGTAAGTTTTAACATGATATACTACTTTTAAGTAAGATCTTAAGTATTATTATACCATATTTATCAATTTATGCCTAAATTTTTTTCTAAACTCTTATATATTCTTTGTATTTTGTATCCTGTCATATCTACAGCTGCAACATCTATACATATTAATGAAACGCATTTAGATGCTAAAGTCCATAATAGTCTAGAGCATGAAAATTCCATGCGTATTTTTAGCACTAATCCTGTTTTGGCTGATATACTGAGCGCACTTACTGCTGTTAATTTAACTAACAAAGATAAATCAGATAATTGGAAAGACATTTCAATTGATACCATTACGTGCAACTCTTGCATACACAATTGCAGAATTACTAAAAAAGATTTGAAACTTTTAGAAAAATCAAGAATATTGATTTATTTAACTGAGAATCAAGATGATTTAATTTACGATGTAATAGGGACTGAAAATTTCAAAAAACGCACTTACTTTGATTATGCTAATATAAATAAATTACAATCTTTGGATAATTCTTTATCAAATATTCAACAGAAGATCTCAATTTCACAAATCTTAAATTTAGATTCTGAGAATGATATAGAGAATTTTTTCCTAAATTTAGAAATCTTACCTAAAGTAATCAACATTTTATATGACGTTATTATCTTTAATGTTTCCAGCCCTATACAAAAAGATATATATAAAAAGAACTATGAATTTCTTTTATCTAAAGTAAATAACATTTTAAAATTTATCGATATAAACAAACCAGAATCAGTTTTTATACAAGATAAACATTTGAATAATTTAGGAAAATCCTTAAAAATCAATAGTAGCAATAATACTATTCCAGTAAAAAAATACAAATGCGTTTTAATTAGTAGTCATTATAATAGAGTAGTTTTGGAGTCTAATTTTGTAGTATTGCCAGAATATAATAGAAATATTAATCAATACTTAGATGTTTTACATGATGTACTAGATAAATGTATCAATTAAACTGTTACGTGAAAACATGAGGTAAAGTATAAGGTGCCCATCAATTTATTTCTAACTTAGAAATGTGATATAATCTAGCCTGAAGAGTTTATCCAATAAATCTATATAAATCCATGTCAGCAGTATGTGAATTAACTAAAAAAGCTGTACAATACGGCAATAGAGTATCGCACTCACACAGAAAAACCAAAAGAAAATTCGAGCCTAATTTGCAGCGCGTATCTTTTTACAGCAGTTTATTAAAAGTCAACTTAAGATTTAGAGTCTCAACAAGAGCTATAAAGACAGTAGATAAATATTGCGGTATTGATTATTTTTTGCTAAAAACAAGTGATAAAAATCTTTCTAGCCAAGCTTCAAAGATCAGAAAAAATTTAATAAAACTTCAAGAAGTTATTTCTCCAGTTATTGCTGCTTAGTCAAGAAAAAATAGAGGTATTGTTTTTACTGATAGTGGTAAATTTACTAATTTTTTAAAGTTAGAACTATCTACTATCGTAGTAGATGCTTAACTATTGATCTTAACAATATCCGCTGTGTAATTACGTTATTTGTTTAAAGCAATTCCTTAAAAATTTTTTTGAAATGTGCGCTTAATAAGCACCCTAAAATTAAGCAAGTCTTAAAAACAATAACTTTACAAGATTATTTTAGTAATATGATTGTTAATTTCACATGATCAATAAATCATTAATTATTTTCCCAAAATTTGGCAACATGACTGTTTATGATTGTTAAAGTATTAACAATGTATACAAAATCAGTACATTGGCTCTTTATAGTAACTTTATAATACTAAAAATAATGATTGTATAGCAGCAACAAATAACTTATAATATTGAGACAAATGCTTTTTTAGTTTGCTATGACGTATTTTATATCTCTTTTAGGTGTTATTTCTCATTATTACGACTATCATATAATTGGATTTTTAGTTTCAAAAATTTCTGGATTATTTTTTCCAACTGATGTAAATTCTAATTTAGCTATAATAAAAACCTTTATTTTATTGTATATGTCTATAGCTTTAAAGCCAATTGGAGCAATTATTTTTGGTAGAATTGGGGATCTTAAAGGGCGTCAAGCGGTGTTAAAGCAAAGTCTGATGATTAGTGGAATTTTATCTATAATTATTGCCTGTGTTCCAACCTACAGCACTATAGGAGTTTTTGCTGCAATTATTTTATTGATTTGTCGTATTGGAATTTCTACAGTAGCTTCACTTGGAACAGACTCTATTAGATTGTATGTATATGAGAGATTGAAAAGGTTTCCTACGTTAGGAAATGGAATAGTAGGCTCTACCAGCGTCATAGGCTCAGGAATTGCATCTTTTAGTGCCTTATTTTTTACAAATCCTGAATTGCCAAATTATTTTTGGAGATTTAGTGTAGGATTGGGCGGTGGACTTGCATTGCTATTAGCTTTAATTTTATATTTTTATAAACATAAATTAGACAATGATAATTATCTAAAGCTAGAAAAATCCTATCAAGATGATTCTAAAAAAACTTTAACCAAAGTTATTAAAGATAATTTATCATTGTTTTTAATTACTTCAGTATTATTAGGTTGTTTTGGTTCTATATATAGTTTTAATACTATTTTTTGGACTACTATTCATGCTACAGAATTAGGAAATAATGAAATTATTAAATATATTCCATATGGAATCACAATATATTTAGTTAGCACCTTATTATTTTGTTATTTAGTAGATATATTAAAGTTAAAGGTATTGCCAATTATTTGTTCAATAGTAGCAATAGGATTTTACGTTTTATTATTAAATTATATTTATGATACTGATAGCCATATAAAAATTTACTATTGCCTGATGTTTGCTTTAGGGGGAGTAGTTAATCCAAGCGTGGTGTTAATTATTCAATTTTTACCAATAACAATAAGACAAAGAATATTTAGCCTTTCCCATTCTATTGGCTCAATTACTATTTCTCATACTAATTCCATTATATGCATCTCTCTTTGTACATATTATGAAAGCATTAAACCTGCAATAATATATGCAATAGTTATTTTGTCTACAATACTTTGCTGTTCAATCTATTTGTATAAACGAATTATACTAGAGTCAAAAAATCTTCAAAAGAACACATCTAATTGAATTGGATTTATCATATATTTCCTGTTACATTCTCGTATATAATTAGATCTAACCTTAATGTTTCGAAATATGAAACTTCAATTTTTTTTACCATCAAAGCTATTGTTAATTGCTAAAACATATGATCTCAAAAGAAATTTTGCATAAATCTAATATGAATAATGAAATCATTTCAGATGATTTAAATGATATAGATATAAATATAGATGATGTAGATGATGAATTGTTTCCGGCCGCAAATTTAATTCAATTAAATGAGATTGTAGTACATAAAACTCATGGAATAGGTAAATTTGTAGGACTGGTGAGAGTAGAATCTAGATTTGATTGCATAAAAATTGAATATCGAGATCGAGAATTTTTATATATTCGAATAGATGATATTAAATCGATTAAGAGATATGGTTCCTATAGAGCCAGTTTAGACAAGCTGGGATCTAACAATTATTCTAAAAGAACAGCTAGTGCAACTAAAACGCTCGAGGATATTAGTCATGGAATTTTAACTAATAGAAAACTTAGGTTGAGTGCTCAAGGTCCCGCAATCATAATTAATCAAACTATGCATCAAAAAGTTATTGATAGATTTGAATATAAACCAACGCATGATCAATTAAGAATTACAGAACAAATAAGATTAAACATAGAGAATAGAATTCTATTTGATAGGTTAGTTTGCGGCGATACTGGAAGTGGAAAAACTGAAATTGCTATTAGGGCATGTAGCATGGTGGTTTTTTCTGGATATTCAGTCATGATTATAGTTCCTACAACTATATTATGTAAGCAACATTTTGAAAATTTTTCAAAGAGATTTGGAGATTTGAATCTAAAAATAGTAGAAGCGTCCAGAAATACTAATACTAAAATAATTAAGCAGCAAATTGAACAAAATCATATTGATATTATTATTGGCACTCACGCTTTGCTTTATGGTATCAACCCCAAGAATTTAGGTCTAATTATTGTAGATGAAGAACATAAGTTTGGAGTTAAGCAAAAGGAACATTTAAAATCTTTAGGCTCTTTTGTAAATATCTTGTACTTCAGCGCAACTCCAATACCAAGAACATTGCAAATGGGGTTATCAAAAATTAAGTCCTTGAGCATAATTAATACTATGCCTTCTAATAGAATTCCCATTAAAACTAAATTAGAGGTTTATGAGGAAGAAAAAGTCTTATCGGCCATTAATTATGAAAATCAAAGAAATGGTAAAACATTCATGGTTGTGCCATATATTTCAGATATTGCAAAATATGAATATTTGTTAATAAAGCATAGATTGCGATATGTGATTTTAACTGGAAAAATGGATTCAGATAAAATTCAAGAATCATTAAATAAATTTGCTAATTCTAGTGGTGCAGATAAAATTGACGTACTTTTATCAACGCCAATTATAGAATCTGGAATTAATATTTTATCCAGTAATACTATGATTGTGCTTCACGCAGACAAAATTGGATTAAGTCAACTTTATCAGTTAAGAGGAAGAGTTGGAAGAAATGATATTAAAGGATATGTAAATATTTTTATTAGCCCAGATTCTGATCAAGAAAAAGTTATGGCCAGGTTAAGTATTCTTAATTCAATTGAGTATCTTAATGCAGGTTTTGAGATAGCAAATTTTGATATGCAAACCAGAGGCTTTGGCAATCTACTGGGCAAAGATCAATCAGGTCATATTAAAGGAATTGGAATAGAAAATTATAAAGAACTTTTAGCTGCTTGCCTAGGTCAACCAAAGCCTAAGTATGAGCCAGAGATATTTTTAAATATTAAATTATATATACCTGATGTCTATATATCAAATATAACCACTAAAGTAATTTATTATAATAAAATTGCTCATTTATTTGGGCAGGCCCCAGAAGCATTTATGAGATTAAAGCTTGAAATGGTGCAGCACTTTGGACCATTGCCAAAAATAGTTAAAAACATTTTTGATTTAGTAAAATTGAAAACCGTTTCTGCTATGCTAAATATCATTAAAATAGAAGATCTAATTTCACACTACACAATTTCTTTTAATAAAATTCCTAATCAAATACTTAATAATATGCCAAAAAATCTTATTAAAATTGAGTCAAAAAATATGATTTCTTTTACTAAAAGCAACGTAACTAAAATCAAAAATTCTAATTTTAAACATTCTGATCCTAAATATTTAAATATGGAAGATGAAATAGATAGTGTCAGAATAATATTGGAGTTTTTAAGATCTAAAATGAATACAAATCTATAGTAAAAAAGTGTTCTTAATCTCAATAGAATACAATTCATATAGGATATTTAAGTGTAATTTTATGATATAGTTTATGTTGAATAATCCGGCTATACTGAAATATGAACATTTCGTCCACTAATCGAAATCCCTTAAAAACTATTCCAAGTTTTTTAAAGCAAAATGAATCTAGCTCTGATGCTGAGGAAGATAATAATCCCAGGCTAAATTCAATTCCAGCAAATAAAAACGCTGAAGAAAATCAATCAATCAAAAATTCTTCAAAGAAAAAAATCTTGTTAAAACTTTCTGGTGAAATATTAAGTGGCAACAGTGGTTTTGGATATGATATGCCAACAATTCATCATATTACTAAGCAAATAAAAGAAGTTGTGGATGCTGGTCACAAAATATCTATAGTTGTGGGAGGTGGTAATATTTGTCGAGGCTCGACTATGTCTGATGCTGGAATGAGTAGAACTCCGGCAGATCATATGGGCATGTTGGCTACAGTTATTAATGCGATTATGCTTCAAAATGTTTTAGAAAAATTGTCGCTAGAAGTTAGAATCATGTCAGCAATTGATATAAATGATGTATGCGAGCCTTTTATTTTTAAAAGAGCATTGAAACATCTAAGCAAGGATAGGGTAATAATTTTTGCAGCTGGAATTGGAAATCCATTCTTCTCTACTGATACAGCGGCAGTGTTACGTGCAACCGAACTTCAATATGATGAATTAATTAAGGGCACTAAAGTAGATGGAATCTATGATAAAGATCCATTAAAATTTAAAGACGCTATTAAGTACAAAAGTATTCATTATCAAGATATATTGTCTAAGGGTTTAAAGGTTATGGACATGGCCGCTGTAGCATTGGCAGAAGAAAATAAATTACGTATTAAAGTATTCTCTATCTTACGTGACTCATTAATGGACGTTATTAATGAAACCGCACCTTTTAGTCTAGTTAACTAAAAGTTTTATGCATTTCAATAGTATTTTTTTTGGAATTATATTGGTGAGCTTCAGTTATTTTGAATCTATTATGATGATAGGAAGAATTCTATTTCAATACAACTTATTTGGTTATTATGAAATTGCAGATGTAATAGCTTGTTGTGTGATGCTTCTAGGCTTCATTATATCTTCTTACTCAGGTTCTCATGTTAGTGTAGAATTTTTATCTATTTGTAAAAATAAAACCTATAGAAAGATAATTAATTTTTTCAATACAGGTCTTTTTATTATTATGTGTTCTCTAATTTTTTTAAGCGTTATGAAAACAGGATATAAAGACTTCATAGAGCAAAATTTAACTTTTATGTATTCAATACCTTTATGGACTATAGATTTAGCTATCTGTGCTAGCATGATAACAACAATAATAACTATACTTTTTAAGTTTAAACAAAAACAATATGGCATATTATCAACATAATCTTGATCCAGTAGCTTTTAGCCTTTTCTCATTTTCAATTAGGTGGTATGCGATAGTTTATGCGCTGGGTTTTATCTTGATACCGAGATATATCAAGTTTGTTATTAATAAAAAGAATCTTGGTATTTCTTCTGAATTTATAGATGATTTATCAACTATCAGCATGCTAGGAATCATCATGGGAGCAAGGTTAAGCTATGTTGTATTTTATGATTATACTTATTATCTCAGCACCTGGGATTTAATGGAGGTTTTTAGAATTTATCATGGAGGACTATCATTTCATGGTGGAGTCTTAGGTGGTGCAATATCTATATATTGGCTTTGTAAAAAATACAAAATTAATTTTTGGTTAATAGTAGATTTAATATGCATTATCTTACCAATATTTTTGTTCTTTGGTCGCATTGCAAATTTTATAAATGGAGAACTATATGGAAGGCCTACGAAAGTTGCATGGGGAGTAATTTTTGATGATGAAATTGTGCGCCACCCCTCACAAATATATGAAAGTTTAACAGAGGGACTGCTGCTCACAATCATACTAAACATTTTAGGATGGAGATTTGAAAAATTAAAAACCACAGGCTTTATCAGCATTAGTTTTATTGGACTTTATTCTATAATCAGATTTTTCAACGAATTTTTCAGAGAAAGCGAATTATATTTTTACTGTTTAAGCATGGGTCAAATTCTATCTATTTTCATGTTAGTAGCATCATGTTATGCTTTTAAAAAAATAAACAAATAAAACTATTACGATGAAAATCTTTTTTTCCACTGATCATAAAGTAATTGGCAACTTGTATTTAGGTCTATCTATTTTTTCTGGAATACTTGGTGGATTCATTTCTGCTTTATTCAGAATGCAATTAATTGCTCCAAATATGCATTTACTCAAAGGGCAAATGTTCAATACATTTATTACAATTCATGCTATTTTAATGGTATTTTTCATGGTTATGCCAGGATTAATAGGCGGATTTGGTAATTGGTTTGTGCCAATGATGATAGGAGCTAAAAATACTGCATTTCCACGACTAAGCGCCTTAAGCTTTTGGCTATTAATTCCATCATTAATTTTATTACTATCCTCATTATTTGCGGGCTATGCTGGAACTGGATGGACACTATATCCACCTCTTAGTAGCTCAATATTTCATGACGGTTTAGCGGTCGATATGATAATATTAAGCCTTTGTACTTTGGGCATTTCTTCAATCATGGGAGCGATAAATTTTGTAGTCACAGTTTTAGAAATGAGAACTATTCCTTTATTAAAAATGCCTCTATTTGTTTGGTCTATTTTAGTTTCTTCTGGAATAATCATTGTGGCTATACCGGTACTTACTGTAGCGCTATTAATGTTGTTTATGGATAGAAATTTTGAAACTGCCTTTTTTAATCCAGCTGGTGGCGGAGATCCTTTGCTATATCAACATTTATTTTGGTTTTTTGGACATCCTGAGGTTTATATAATGATTATGCCAGCTTTTGGAATAATAAGTCATGTAATTTCAACTTTTTCTAAGAAACCAATATTTGGAAATCTTGGAATGATAGCCGCTATGGTTATGATAGGAGGAATTGGTTTTGTAGTTTGGTCTCATCATATGTTTGCAGTGGGCTTAAGTACTAATACTTTAATATATTTTACTTTGGCCACTTTGGTTATTGCAATTCCAACTGGAATAAAGATTTTTAGTTGGCTTGCTACTATGTGGGGCGGCTCAATAACTTTTCAAACCCCTATGTTATTTGCTGTAGGATTTATATTAGTTTTTACAATTGGCGGTGTAACTGGCGTAGTTCTATCTAGCGCCGCACTAGATAGAGTTTTACATGATACATATTTTGTAGTTGCTCACTTCCATTATACCTTGTCTTTAGGTGCACTATTTGCAGCTTATGCAGGGTTTTATTATTGGATTGGAAAAATATCTGGTCGTCAATATCCAGAATATTTGGGTAAAATTCATTTTTGGCTAACATTTTTCTCAGTTAATATTACTTTTTTTCCTCAACATTTTTTGGGGTTACACGGAATGCCAAGAAGGATCCCAGATTATCCAGACATGTATTCGTTATGGAATTTTGTTTCATCTATTGGTGCATTTGCAGCTTTTTTCAGTGCTATATTTTTCTTATATATCATCTATATAACACTTAAATATGGAAAACCATGTCCATGTGACCCATGGGAATATGAACAAAACACCTTAGAATGGAAAACTGATATAAATAAAACCAAAATTACATAAAACTATTTTCCACCACTTGTTTACAATTTTAATTTAATGGATCTGCAATCACTTCAACATATTTTATTTTGTTAAATGAACATGGAAGTTGAGCATAGTTTATATTGCTAGTTACGATTGCAACCAATATATCTGGCTCCTGAGTATCTAAAGTTAATATATCTCCCTCCAGAGGTGGGTCGTTAACATCTATATAATTGATTTTAAGTAAATTCTCTCGCCCAGAAAAACTCAAGATATACTTAGAATTGTTTCTTACATTAAGAACTGATATCCTATTATTTTTGTTATTTATAGCCCTAACAACAGCAAAACTATTGTTTATTTTTTCAATCATTCCAATAAAATAATTCTGATGAATAATAAAATCTCCTACTTTTATTTTATCTAAATTACTCATATGCAAATATAAAACTTTCTCTTTCCATGTATTTTCTTGATTAAATATCATGCCTATATGCCTATCACGTGTAATATTTTTATTTAATTGAATGTAATTCAATTCTTTACGCAAAGTCTTTACTTCATTTTGTAATGCCAAGATTAACTTACATAGATCCTCTTTAGAAGTTGACATAATGTCTTCTTTGCTTAGAGTTAGGTTTTTTTGATTTAATTCATTCTGAGACAAAAAAAATTTCATAAAAAAATGGTATGAGTAGTCTGTTTCTAGTATAGAGTGGTTAAAAAGCAGGGTTAATGCTAACAAAATATATACCCAAACCTTCATATTTCACAATTTTTATACTTAAACTTTTTTAAGAAAATCACATCTTGTGGAGACAATTCAAACTTTTTATCAATTGCAACCTTATAATATAAGAGTTCACTCTTGATGTAAAAAGTAACTTTACTGCTACCTATTTTCAGATTATTTAAATAACATGTCACCTCTTCTAATTGAGCTGAGGATTCAATTTCTAAATTAACTTCAATTTTATTCAAAAGATTAGAGCAAATATCATCAATACTGGTAATTTTTTTTGCGGTTAATTTATAAGCTCCATCATTTAGATTAAGATCACATTCTAAGACTATTAGAGCTTTCTCTTGTAATAAGTCGACTCCAGATTCCAACATCTTTTCATCAAAAATGGTTACTTCAAATATATCAGTTTCATCAGAAAGTTTTAAGTTAATATATTTTCCTTTAGGAGATTTTTTAGCATACTTAGCTTCAATAAATCCAGCAAGCGTAATTTTATGATTACCTAATTTCATATTTTTTATCATAGCCAATGTGCTAATTTTTTGTAAATTGAAATTTTTTCTATAAATACCTATTGGATGGTCTTCGACAAATGAGCCCAAAAAGTCAAATTCAAATCTCAATTTAGGAATTTCATCCCATTCTTCAAAAATCTTCAATTCTTGTTGATTTATTTGATCAAAATTTAAAAGATTGAATTGATTACTTTCGTTGTCTTTTTTATATTTATCTAAAATTTCTAGTAAAAAACCTAAATTTTCCATCAAGGTGTGCCTATTTGCATTAAGTTGATCTAATGCGCCAGATTTAATTAAACCTTCAAGTGTCTTCTTGCTAAAGTTTTTTACACTACTGCCTCTACGAACAAAGTCAAAAATATCTATAAACCTTTCTCCCCCCCTGCAAAGCACTATATCCTCCAAAACTTTAAGTCCTAAAGATTTTACTGCACCTAAACCGTAATTAATGATTCTATTATTTCCACTACTATCACTTACAATTGTGAATAAAACCTCGGAGTTATTTATACAAGGTTTATTTACACGTAGACCAATTTTCTTAGCGTAATTGATCAAGCTGGATATTTTAACATGATCATGTAGTTCTAAATTAAGAAACGATACAATAAATTCTATTGTAAAGTTTGCTTTTAGATAAGCTGTTTGATAAGAAATCAGAGCGTAAGAAGCCGCATGGGCTTTATTAAATCCATATCCAGCAAATTTCTCAATAGAATCAAATATTTCAGCAGATAGTTTCTCGTCTATTTTATTAGTACTACACCCTTCAATAAAAGTACTACGATGCATATCCATTTCTCGTTTATCTTTCTTGCCCATAGCTCTACGTAAATTATCCGCCCCGCTTAAAGAATAACCAGCTAAAACTTTAACCAATTCTATTACTTGCTCTTGGTAAACTATAACGCCATAAGTTTCTTCTAAAACTGGCTTCATTTTTTCATGTAAGTATGATGGTTTTTGTTCGCCATGTTTACATTTAATGTATATATGAATGTTGTCCATTGGACCTGGCCTATAAAGCGCTGTTAATGCCATAATATCTCGCACAGAATCAGGCTTTACCTGTTTCAAGACCTTAACCATACCACCCTCTAACTGAAATACCCCAATTGCATCTGCGGAACTTAGCATTTTATAAGTTTTTCTATCGTTTAATGGAATACTGTTGATTGCTATATCAATATTTTGAGTATTTTTAATGGTTTTTACAACCTCTGCAATCAATGTTAAAGTTTGCAAGCCCAAAAAATCAAACTTTACTAATCCTAATTTTTCTGCGTATTTCAATGATGCTTGAATAACCGCCATATCTTCTATATCTTCCTTATATAATGCGACTTTCTTTATCAGCTCTTCTCCAGAAATTACTATACCAGCAGCATGAATTGAGGCATGTCTGTGCAATCCTTCTAACATCAATGCATATTCCAAAACTTCTTGCATTAATCTATTCATTTCTAATGAGTCATCTTTATCATCAGAATCATTATTACTTGAGTAAAGGCCTAAGCCTTTATAGGCCAATTTAAGTTCATTAACCTCTTCTACTGCTTGCTTTAAAGTAACTGGTGCAACTGCATTAAAAGGAATTAATTCAGTTAACCTGTTTGCATATCTGAATGGCAAATTCAAAGCCCTACCTACATCTTTTATCACAGCTTTAGCTTGTAGCGTACCAAATGTAATGATTTGAGCCACTCTATCTTTACCATATTTATCAACCACATAATCAATTACCTTTTGTCTATTTTGTTGACAAAAATCAATATCAAAGTCCGGCATAGAAACCCTGTCTGGATTAAGAAATCTTTCAAAAATCAAGCCATACTCAATAGGATCTAATTCTGTAATTCCTAAACACCAAGCTACAATTGCGCCGGCTCCAGAGCCACGTCCTGGTCCCACTGCAACTGAATTATTTTTACTCCATTGCACAAAATCAGAAACTATCAAAAAGTAACCCGCAAATTTCATATTACATATAACCCCTAATTCATACTCTAATCTTTGAAAATAGGCAGGATATTTTGCTTCTAATAATTTCACATCCAAATCATCATTAGTACCAAGAAATACTCTGTGATCAACTTCAATACCGCCCTGCAAGACGCCTTGTTGTAAACGTGATTTATAATTAAGTCGATCTAGTAAACCTAGATAGCTTTTTTGCTTTAATACATCTTCTTCAGTTAAATTGATACAAGAAACATCTTCCTCCACTATATTAACAGAAGAATCGCCCACTTCTATAAATAGAGAATCAGCTGTATTTGGAAAATTATTAGTTAAATTTGAATTAAAACTTGGAAGCAAAGGAGGCATTTCATGCAGCATAAAATTGCACCTTTGATTTAGCCAAATGTTATTTGCTAAAGCTACTGGAATATCCTTAAAAGCATCTATCATCTCTTTTGGACTTTTAAAGTAATATTGATTATTTGACGTTCTTCTATTTGGATCAGATTTACTATTTCTATCTGCAATACACAGCAAAACATCATGAGCTTCAAAATCTCCTATCTGACCAAAAAGAACTTTATTAGTGGCTAAAACTGGCATTCCAATTTGAGTACTAAGGTCCAAGTAGGCAGCTTCTATTTTACTATCTTTATTAATATTGTGCCTACTAATTTCTAAATAAATTCTATTTTCAAAGATTTTATTTAAAAGAATTAAATTATCTTGATTTTTCAAATACTTTTCAGCATTGATGTAGCTTGATATTAAAATGATTCCTTGATTAAAACTATTCAATTGATCAAATGTAATATGTTTTTCAAATTGACTATTTATGTTGTATAGATGTATGTAACTAGTTAATCTAACTAGATTTTGATATCCATAATGATCTTTAGCCAATAAAATTACATCTAAAAATTCCCCATTTATTAACAGTTTAGTTCTTACTCCATTTATTGGTTTTATTCCAGCTTTTGCTGCTGCTAAATTAAATTCTAGAGATCCAAACAAATTAGAATCATCTGCCAAGCACACACTCTCCATGCCCATTTTTTTTGCTAAATCTACTATAGATTTAGGCTTCAAGATACTTCTTAAAAAAGAAAATGAGCTTTCCGTAATGTGAAAAATTGTCTTTGAATTGGAATCTAGAAATTCGTTTATATCTTCTATCATATTTTTCTTAAAAAAACTTCCAAACAAATGGTATGTATATTATTAAAGAATATATTAAGACATTGCCAGATATCAAATTATATACACATAAATCCTCGTCTAATGGGTTGAAAAAGCCCCATAGAATTGTATTTTGAAGATTAATGGAGTATAATATTGGATATCAGAACAAAAATATAACTACATGTTATCGATAAGTTTAGCCAGGAGGGGTAAAGTACCTTACTATCATATAATAGTTAGGAATGCAAGATCTAAACGTGACTCTGCATTAGAAAAACTAGGATTCTTTAATCCTTTACTTGAATATAACCACCCTGAAGCGATAAAAATTAATTTAGAGCGTTATAATTATTGGCGCAGCGTTGGAGCTCAACCAACTTTACGTGTAAAAAATGTAGTTCGTGCACATGATAAACATAGCGTACAAAATAGCGTACAAACAGCTAGCATAGCTATTGCATAGCTAAAAGCAGATATAATCAATTAGAAAAAAATTTTCAAACGTATATTATGACTTTGAAAAAAGTTAAATTTTATTTCATTATTTAAAAATACATTTTTTTAATAAAACTAAATTTTTAATGCTATAAGTTTTCAACTAAAATATTTCTAAAATTAGAATCTGTATTAGAATCTATAAATACATTTGTCATTTTATAAGCGCAATATTTATTACAAAAAATAATATAAATCATTTATTTTTACTTGATCAAGTAGAAAGATGCTTAACAATGTTTGTATTATATTGTATTAATTAAAAATTATTCAACATTAATTTTGTAAAAAGTAATCATATTTCAAAAATATGAACTACAGCTATTAAAGTATCAAGCAGCAAGATGATTAACAATGTTTGTATTATATTGTATTAATTAAAAAATTATTCAACATTAATTTTGTAAAAAGTAATCATATTTCAAAAATATGGATTATCGAACCCCTGTCTCTAATCCTTCAATTCTTCAGTAATAAAAAATATATCTAATTTTTTTAGATTTTATAGAAAAATAGAATTTTATATGTAAACATAAGTGCTCAAAGTAGCAAAAGATATTTGATAATATCAAATATTACCTAAATTTGAGTTTTGTTTTTAGTACAATGGATAAATATCTATTATCTTCTAACTGAATCTTTTATTTCCACTATACAGCTGTCAAAACCAGGGATAGATCCTTTTACAATCAATATATCTTCGTACCCTTCATAATAAGATAAAACTTTTAGATTTTCTACAGTACATCTAGCACTACCTAAATGTCCTGGCATTTTTTTACCAGGAAATGTTCTGCCTGGATCCTGATTTTGACCAGTAGAACCAATTGATCTATGAGAAACAGAAACGCCATGTGAAGCTTCCAAACCTCTGAAATTATGTCTTTTCATGCCACCAGCAAAACCTTTACCAATAGATGTTGCGGCCACATTAATTAGCTGATTAATTGCAAAATAATTAGCTAAAATCTTAGTTCCAATTTTAATATCTGACAATAAATCAGTTCTAAACTCTTTTAATTTACTGAAACCGATTTTTTTATATTTTAAGTCCTTCCATTCATTTGGCAAATCATTTTGATTTGTATTTGATAAGAATTCCTGATTTGATAAAGTTAATTCATTAGTATTTTCCTCTTTATTGCTAGATATTAATTGTAATATTCCAGCCTTAGGCTTGGTAATCTTAACAGGCTCACCGTAACTTAAAACGACAGCATTATAACCATCCTTAGCAATAGTTTTTTTGCTAAATATTAAATTACTTATACGCAGTAACGTAACGGGGGTGTAAATACCTTCATGCCAAATAGAAGTCATGCCGACTTTTTGACCAATAGCGCCATGTCTTACATTAAGATTTTTGCCTACTTGAACTAAAACTTTATTCTTCTTAGTATGGTTCATTTTTATTAAAACTGTAGATAATATCTAATTCTATATTAACTCGATAAATAAATCAAATTTTCCAAAGACTTTCATTTGAAGCGGCTTAACTACATAGCTTTAAGTGGACCAATTATGCAAAAGTTCAAAAAATTTGAACAAAAACTTTTGATTATGAAATACATGTGGTAAAATAATTTCTTGATAGAGGGGGTATAGCTCAATTGGTAGAGCGTTTGGATGGCATTCAAAAGGTCAGCGGTTCAATTCCGCTTATCTCCACATCATGATTTTTATAAGCCTCAGAAAAATTAGGCTTTATACTTTTATAAGACTTATATCTTAGATAAGATATATACTTTTATACGTTATACGATATAATCAATTCGTACCTAATTTATTTAGGTTGACTTTATATTTTTCAAAGATTAGTTTTTATCAAACATGAATAAATCATTTCAAAAATTACTATTGGAATTTATTCCTTTCATTTTTTTCTTATTGACATATAAAAACGCAAACATACTATATGCTGCTGGAGTCATGGGTGTTGTAACTGTAATTTGTTCAGTCATAAGCTATGTAATAGATGGAAAAGTTTCTAACATGCTTCTTATTTCGGGTATTTTATTGATAACCACGGCCAGTATAAGCATTTTCACTGGAGATTCTCGTTATTTTAAAATGAAACCCACTATAGTATATTTGATTTTTGCTGCAATATTATGGATTGGAGCTAAATTCAATAAATATTTTATACAAGATAATTTAAAAGCTTTATTTATACTTGAAAATCATCATTGGAATATTTTGACTAAAAGATTTACACTATTTCTAGTTGTTCTAGCTATCTTAAATGAGATAGTATGGAGAAATTTTAGCGAAAGCTTTTGGGTGAACTTTAAAGTTTTTGGCGCCGTCCCAATTACAATTATTTTTATGAGTTTACAGCTTCCATTTTTAAAGAAACATAATCAAAAGCAATTGCCTTAATAACAAAATTACCAATTTTATATGATTAATTTTTGAAATGTTTCTATATTTTTGTGTTTCTATATAAGTTTTATAGATAAATCAACAAACATAGGATGTTATAACCAAGGTTACCACTTTCTGCATGTATAAGAATTCTTTCTAGCCTTAGAGACGCATATAAATTCTTTTATTTAAATCATTATAAGTCAAGAACAACTTTCGATTGTATAACTTTATTAGTTGCATTAAAAACTTTAAAAAAGTTCTCCGTGGTATGCATTGCTACATTATCTAAGCTTATATTTTTTAATGACGCCACTGCCTCTGCTACATAATAAACATAGCTTGGTTGATTGCTTTTACCCCTATAAGGTGCTGGCGCTAAATATGGACTATCAGTTTCAATCAACATTCTATCAATTGGTACAAATTTCACGATATCTTGCAAATCTTTAGCATTTTTAAATGTAATAATTCCAGAAAAAGATATAAAACAGCCTAAATCTAATAACTTAGATGCAAATTCTTTACTGCCTGTAAAGCAATGAAGCACGGCTTTGAATTCCTTATTTTTCATCTCACGAAATAAAATTTCATACGTGTCTTCTTCTGCATTTCTAGAATGTATAATTAAGCCTAATTGACTAATTTGAGCTGCTTGAACATGGTTAAAAAATGATTTTATTTGTGCAGATTTAATTAGATTTAAATCCATATTAGTTTTATTAAAATAATCCAATCCAGTTTCACCAATTCCTATAATCTTAAGATTTTGAATCTGTTGTAGTAAAAATTCTAATGACATTTCTGAAGTCTCATCTGTAACGTTATTAGGATGAAGTCCAATTGATCCAAAAATATTTGGATACTCTTGAATAATATTTAAAATTATTGGTATATCTTGATGCTGTGTACATATAGTCTGCAAGATTTTAATTTTATGAATTAAATTAATTGAATTGCAATCCGCAACTACCTGTGGCAATGAGTCTATTAGACTTGGATAATTTAAATGACAATGAGAATCAACTAAAAAATTTTTGTTCAACATTCAATATAAATACATAGATTATATTAAATTATTTGTGAATATCAACTTATCTTTTGTGATAATATCGTTTATATTGGTTTATTTCATGCTTGAGACTTATCTTTATTTTAAGTAACCAAATGTTAAGCAACCAAAAAAACAAATTTGCAATAAAAATCATGACATCTTCAGACACTCATATAATTATAGGTAAAATTATTGGTACCCATGGTATTAAAGGTTTAGCTAAAATAATCTCTTTTTCAGCACAGCCTGAGCAAATTTTTGATTATAAATTGTTTATCAAACAAAATACTTTAATGCCTTTTCATCCTATAAATCATAAATTAGAATCCATAACTTCAAATAATATTTTAGACTCATTAAATAAACTAAATCTAGATATAGGTAGTGCCAAAGGTCAGTCAACGCCTTCTATTGATATAACTTTGACCCAATTGCATATTAATAAAAAATTTAAGTTAAAAAATAATATTTTCGTAGGACACATAGAGAATATTGACACAATAGAAGCTTGTAAAACTTTTCAAGGGTTTGAAATATATATTCAAACTAATAATTTGCCTCAATTACAAACTGATGAATTTTATGATTTTCAATTATCAAATGTTCCAGTATTTATAGATAATAAATTAATTGGTAAGGTCCAAAATGTAATTGAACATAAAGATATCAAGAAGACTTATTTGGAAGTAAGTCTTATAGGGGAGAGTATAGTTCATTTAGCTGAATTTAATCAGTATAATTTTCCAAAACATACTTTTGATAGTAACGGTAAAGTTCAATTGGAAATCAATCCACAGACTCTGAAGTATTTATCTAATATTATATAAAATATCAACGAAGCACAAATATTTTTTTATATATTGTTTATAGATTTTGATATAAAATTTACTGCATAAAATATAAATAAATCTAAATTTAAAAAGAATGTAGGCGTTCATTAAGACAATTGTAATTTGGTGCAAGCGTTCATTAAGATAATTGTAATTTCCAGAATTATAATTTACAAGACTATAACTCTATCTCAAAAGATACTCCAATAAATCCAGATATTTTATATTTAGAGCCCATAGACCAAAGAGGCAAAACTCCAATCTTAAGTCCTATTTTGCCAAATCTAATACTAGTGCCAATTTGTAAACTAACTGGAATTTCAAAACTAGTATCAAACTTTGGAGTAATTGCTTTTTTTGATTCTCAAATTCATCAATTATATATTTCTTTGCTTCTAAAGCAGACAAATTATTTTTTTTAATGTATTCCACATTCTTGTCTGAAACACTATGATCAGAAATGAAATGTGAATTATTATTTAATAGATATTCTAAATATCGTTTATTTTTTTCATTTTTAATGTATTCATAATTAACACTAAAATCTTGATTCATAAAAATACCTGCAAATATATCAAGATTTATAAAAAATTTGTCGCTATTAATGCTAAATCTGGTTCCTGGTCCTACAAATCCATTAATCCTGTTATTATCAGGCAGTCCCATTACCATTACAGTTCCTAGTGGGGAAATATTCAATCCATCCTCCTTATAAAAATCAAATATATCTAAAGTCGCTTGCAATCCAAGAGTAATTCCGTAACAATGTACTGGTTTATCGCTAAAAGTTCCCGTCATAAAATGTGTTAGGTTATTGCTAAAAGTTCCCATAATCAATGGTGTAATTTCTAGTGATAAACCTTTTATATGAACTGGAAATAAGAACGTAAGTAATGAAAATAAATATTTATACTTCATATTAATATGATTTTATCATTGATGCAGGTTATCATAATTAGTCTTAACTTGTCAAATTTGGACTTTCATGTTTAGAAATATTATGTAAAAACTATTCAACATTTGCTATCTAATATCATTCTATATTTCTAAAGAGAGGGAGATATTTTTTAATCTTGAATATTAAAGAAATAAAACCCTGAGATAATTTTTTGAAAAAAGTTAAAATTTCCTGAAAAAATAATCCTAAATAAGAACTAAATATTATAACTAAATCAATAAGATATTTTACATTTAATATTAGTTTATTAAGCCAATAACTAAGTAAATCAAAACTATCAATTACAAATAAATCAAATTTAGTTGCTAAATCTATTTTCACCATAGTTGTATTATTTGTCAAATTAACTCGAATATCAATATCATTGATACCAGTATTTATATTCTGAAGCTTGATGTAATCCGTGGTCGAATTTGAATTTATTCGAAGCATCAGATCATTTTTCGACCCAGATAGATTGGTAATTTGTAAATATAAGTTCAATTTTTCATTGAATTCACTTAAAGATTCAAAAGATTCATCTAAGTTGCTAATATTGTTCAAATTTTTAATGCTTTTATCTTTAAAATTAAGCTTTTCATTAATATTGTTTTGCCAATTAATTTTAACTCCACCTATCAATGTTTGAAATTTATTTGATAAACAATCTATAGAGATTTGTTTATTTACTAGATTCATCCCAAATCCAAATAATAAAAATCCAACTTCCAAACTTACAATTAATAATAAAATAGCTTTTAAAACTTTATCTAATAAATTAGCGGCCCAATTTTGCGCGTCTTTCAAGAATATTCGATCAGTATCATTGAGAGCGTCATCTATATCGATTGACCTTAGGTGCAATTGTTTTTGAAAATTTTCATGATGATTTTCATGATTATTTAAATCATCATTCACATTAGAAAGATCTAAGCGACAATTAAAAATATATCCACAGCTAGAGCATCGAAATCGATACTCTGAACTTGACCTGTCTTCTTTAGATGAAGAAATATCTGTTGTATTTAACGAAACTTGTTCGGGATAGAAAAATTTTGTTTTACAATCTAAACATTGAACATATTGAAATATCATAAGTTTTTTGAATTTTCATTTAATTTGAAGCTAGGTGATTTCACTACATCTAACACATACACTATTTTAATATGATTTTTTATATATCTTAACTTAGCGTATCTAAATTAGATTTAGATAACTTCAAGACCATATTACAAGAATAACAACCCATTCCTGTAATTTGTTTTTTACATATAAAATGAAGTAGAATGTTGTGTATTCCTTACATCATTCAAGTCTTACGCCTAGATTGATGAGGCGCTTTTTGTTAATTTTAGTTAAAAATGTCTAAGCCGCAAATTATTAATATAATAGATGAATTTAGTAGAGAAAAATATATTCCCAAAGAAGAATTATTTAAAGTGTTGGAAAAAGCTTTCGGAGCTGTAGCAAAAATTAAATATGGTCATAGTAGAAATATAAAAGTAAGTGTAAATAGAATTACAGCAACTCCAAGTTTTTATCATGGCTTATTAGTAGTAAATGAAAATCCAAATGTAGATCAAATTCTTTTGGAAGATGCGAAAAAATCAGATGAAAATATTCAATTAGATGATGTTTTATTGCAAAAACTACCAGATATTCAAATGACCAGAGAATATATGCAAATTGTTCAAAAAATTTTTATTCGAGAAATTGAAGATATAAAACTAGAGCGACAATACCAAGAGTTTAGTGAGCGAATTGGTGATATTTTACAAGTTGCTGTGAAGCAAATAGAAAAAAGACCCAATGGTAGTACCAGTGTGTTAGTTTCTATAGAAGGACAAGGAGAAGGTTCTCTAAAAATAATTCCGGGTGAAGTATTAAGAATCAAAGAGCGTGTTTCAGCGCAATTAATAGATGTAGTCAGACCTAATCTAAAATCAAAATTTCAAGATAATCAGCTTATTTTTACTAGAACTTCTGAAGATTTCGTTGCTAAACTTTTAGAAAAACATGTAGTAGAAATCAAAGAAAAAACTATAGAAATCATGGCCCTAGCGCGTTTGCCAGGATTTAAAACCAAGATAGCCGTAAGATCTACTGAAATAGGAAAATATGGTAGATCAGATCCGGTTTATCCATGTATTGGACCAAATGGAATGACGGTAAAAGAAATTAGTAAAGAGTTGAGTGGGGAAAAAGTAGATATATTTAAATGGAGTGATGATTTGAAAGAATTAGTTACGCATGCTTTGTATCCAGTAATACCATATAACATTAACGTCATAAACCATATGGTTGAAGTTATAGTAGCGGACTCTTTTATTGGGCAAGCCTTGGGCTCTCAAGGTAAAAATATTAGGCTTATATCTAATATTATAGGTAAAAAAGTAAATGTATTTACTCAAGATCAAGCTAAATTTAATAAAGAAAAAACAGAACAAAATATAGAGACTTTGAAAGAAGCTCTTTCTCTAGATGAATTAACGGCAAGATTATTAGTTATAAACGGTTATTCAAAGCCACTAGATATTATTAATGGAAGTGGATATTTATATGATTTAGGTTTAAAACCAGAGGCTGTAGAAGGTTTAATTATGGATGCTAAATATGTTTATGCATTATCTATTTTTGAAGAGTTTGAATTATCGCAAAATCTTTTTGATATTCTTCAAACGTTAGATGTGGATGAATTAATTCGTTGCATTAAGATTGCTGAAGCTAAAATACTTAGCGTACAAGATTTTTGTAGATTAACTACAGATGATTTCAAGAAAATTGTATTTGATACCACTTTGAGTGATGAAAGGATAGAAGATTTATTAATGACAGCTGATAATATGGATATTGAACAAGAGGATGAGGATTTTGGCGATAACGAAAACCATGATGAAGAAAAATTTCAAGTTGATGAGGGTCTTAATAATGAGGATTTTGGCGATAACGAAAGTAATAATGAAGACCTTAACGATAACGAAAGTAATAATGAAGAAAAACATCAGGACACTGAAGACACTGAAAATAATTAAGACTTCTAAACAAATTTCATCATTTATTTTTATATTATCAAGCTTTCATATAGTTTTTAGTGATGTTAAATCTATGCATTTAAAAAAAATTTGATTAGTTTTTAGTAAAATAAAAAGTTTTCTTACTGATTCAAGTTTTAATTTAATTAAAACATCTAGATTATGTATCAACACGCGCTACAAATTGTATGCATTATATTTTGTCTAAGCTTAGGAATGGTTTCCGGCTTACTTAATTCAGAAACTAATATGGCATGGTATGAAACATTAAATAGGCCAAGTTTCAGCCCTCCTAATTGGGTATTTGGACCCGTATGGACTACTTTGTATATTCTGATAGGCATTACACTAAGTGATGTAATTAGATCCAAAAATAAATCTCTAATATTTATCTATATCTTGCAACTAATATGTAATGCAATTTGGACATTATTATTTTTTGAATTAAAAAGAATAGATTTGGCTGCATTAGATTTACTAATACTTTGCATATTAGTAGCAATTTTTTTGTTTAAAACAAAATACTCAAGAATGTTTTATCTAACTATTCCATATTTTTTATGGATTAGTTTTGCATACGTTATAAACTTGTATATTTATATGCACAACCAATAAAAACTATTCTATCTTAAAACAAAATTCACTCGTAAAATTTGATTTTATCAATTATTTGATATATAATATTTTTAGTGATTATTGGGATATCGCCAAGCGGTAAGGCACCGGTTTTTGGTACCGGCATCGGTGGTTCGAATCCATCTATCCCAGATCAATTTCAATATACTAGCCAGTGAAAGTTATTTTTATGGGCTGTTCCGATTTTGGAGTCCCAACTTTATACAAAATAGCTGAAAATTTTCATATTTCAGCCGTTTTTACTTCGATTCCAAAACCATATGGCAGAGGTCATTTTAATCTAGAAAAAACTGCAATTCATAAAACTGCAGAAAGTTTAAATTTACCTGTTATTACTGTGAATAGTATGAAAAGTAGTACAATTTTCAATACTATAAATGAACTAGAAGCTGATGTAATAGTTGTAGTAGCTTATGGTTTTATTTTAGGCAGCAACGTGCTATATAACAAAAAATTTGGCTCAATAAACTTACATCCATCAGACCTACCAAGCTTACGTGGCCCTGCTCCACTGCAATACACAATTCTAAACAGATTAATCAACACTAAAATATGCACCATTCAAATGGATGAAAATGTAGATACGGGCCAAATACTTAAGTCTATAAGTGTAGATTTGTATAAAAATATTAGATATTCTGAGCTATATAAAATATGCGCTGATAAAGGAGCTGATTTAATGTACGAAACTTTAATTAACATCAATAATATTGTACCAATCTTACAAATTGGAGACCCTAGTTATACTAAAAAAATCAATAAATCAGACGGCATGATCAGTGCTCATGAGACAATAGAAGATATCTACGCCAAGTTTTTAGCTTTTGAAAACTGGCCAGGAATATATTTTCTTTATAATGGGGCTACTTATAAAATACTTAATTTAAAAATCGACACCATAACTCAATTTGACCAAATTATTATGGATTCATCTACTGAAGAATCATCTATTGAAAAGTTGCAAAAAGAGTTTCAAATTGATGATTTTACATTAAGTAAAAATAGTTTAAAGCTACGAGTTAAAAATGGTTATTTGGATATCCTTGAAATTCAGCCAGAAGGAAAAAAATCTATGAATATAAAAGATTTCCTTAATGGACATATACATATTTTTAAGTAAAGTTTTAACCACTTTTTCTTTTTAAGCTATATTTAAATAAATAAAGTTTCAAAAACTTTTGTCTTTTAAGATATATTTAATCTCTAAAATCTAACGCTTAAATATTTTTAACTTTACTAAGTATTTAGTAGTATAATCACTTCAATATCAAAGTATTTGATAAAATTAATTTAGTGACAAGTATATTCCAGGCATCATAGTTAATTCTGGGCCCTAAGATGTAAATAACGGATGCAATTAACAATTGGTAATATAGTTACAATTATTTATGTACTACAACAAAACTTAAAACTAGCTTTATGTTATCTTATAACTCAATGCTTATTTATGCAAAACTTCTTATCTTGAGTGAAATACTTATAATTTTTACTTATTGTAAATTTTCATTTTATTTGACTATTATTTACTTCTAAAAATAAAAACTCTAGCTTAATTTGTTTATGGGAGCACAGGCTGCTCTTTGATTTTTAATCCAACAATATGCACATGAAAATGAAAAATTTCTTGCCCCATATCTTTGCCATTATTAGTAATTAAAGTAAATTCTCGTGTAAATTGTTTAGCTGTGATATTAATTTGCTTGAAAAAACGTATTATATCGTTAGAATTAGCTGTATCTATAAACTCTTGATAATTTTGATACGGCACTTTAGTAATGCAAAGTAAATGCACGGGATACTTAGGTTTAATATCCCATATGCAAATCATTAAGTCATCTTCATAAACTATATTAGATGGTATATATCTTTCAATAATTTGAGTAAAAATTGATTTTTCTTTTATTGATTCATTTTTCATAAAACTAAATATATATTTCTTACATACGTGTATTATACCTAAGAATTTATCAAAAAAAATCTAAAATCAAATAAATGAGCGAATTTTTCATAAAAATAAGAATAAAATAGGTGATTAATTTAAACGATATATTTTTAATATTATTGATCTTATCGCAATAAAACTTTGATATTTCAAATTAAAGAAAGTTTTTTATAGAAAAAATTGTGATAAATGATAAATAGCATTATTGCAATAAATACTAAATAGATAGGTAATCTTACTTATTGCTCTTATAGATAGACAAGCTTATACTTGTTGCTCTTTATTAATTTTGGCTTCTAATACCCCGATACAATTCGCCGCTGGAGCATTTAAAATTCCAAGAAGAGACTGAACTGGTTGAGTTAATAATCCTAAGAAAGTTGATTTTAGACCATCAATACTTTTATATTCAGCTAAACTCTTAATCATGCTACCTTCATGAATCTGATTTCCTATTAAGCAATATTTAACAGTAACTTTAGGAAACTTTTTCTTGTTTTTATCAAAAAAACTTTGCAATTCTGAAGATAACGCAATGCCGTCTGCGGTTGAATAGGCTAAAGCCATAGGACCTTTGCATTTAGATTCTAGATCAGCTTTTAAACCAGCATCAAACATTTGTTTAGTTAATGTATTTTTCATTACCTTGACTCCACTGTTACTTATTTTTCTCACTATATTTCTTAAATCTTCAAAAGCTTTTACTGTTAAGGTTTGATAATAAAAGAATACTATGCATGGCTGGTCTACTAACATAGTAGATTTGGCTTCACTCAGAATCTCCTCCTTCCTTGCTCTCATTTTCTAAAATATTGAATTATTTAACTAAATACTAGCAGATATTTGGCAAAAAATCAAATTCTTTACCTTATCTAACTCTGATTTCATGTAGATTGATACAATCTAATACAACGTTGTACAAACTGATGTAATTTTCGATAGTATCATGAACAATATATTACTTTGTTGTAAAAGAATATTTCTACTATTTGCGAATGAATAGTATAATGTTGTTGTAGTTTCACTACTATTTTCTTATAGAAGACTATAATGGATTTTTTGCGTAGAATAGCAATAAAACTAAGGTCAGCAATGCATCAAATTTGGGGAATGATTCTACCTATAAAAGCAAATGAATTAAGCGTTTTTATACCAATGGCTGGTATCATGTTTTGCTTTTTAGCGAATTTTTCTGCATTAAGATCTTTAAAAGACAGTTTGGTAGTACCTGAATTAGGTGCTGAAGTGATTAGTTTTCTAAAGCTTTGGTTTGTATTTCCTTCTAGCGTTGGTTTTACTTTGTTATATATGAGACTAAGCAATAGTTTCAATATTAAGCAAATGTATTGGATTATTCTAACAACTTTTAGTATCATATTTTTAATTTTTGGATTTATTCTATATCCCAATATAGACCTTATATCCTCTTCAGAAATTATGGAAATAGGACTTAAATACAAATATTTAAAACGTATAACTTCCATTATTGCCGCATGGCCCTTATCTTTGTTATACATTATTGGCGATTTATGGAGCGCTATTATGATAAATCTTATGTTTTGGCAACTTGCTAATCTTATTACAACAGAAGAAACTGCTAAAAGGTTTTATCCTAGCTTTGGTTTAATAGGAAATTTTGGTCTTATTACCTCAGGTAATTTATTGGTGTTTTTATCAACATCTGGAAATAATTTTGTTGGAGAATTTCTTTCGGTCAATCTAGATCCCTCTAACAACTTCGTACAAATTATTTGTTTTTTTATTATAAGTTTAAATCTTATAAGTATTCTCTTAGTTAGTATGGTTTTCAAAAAAGTATATGTTTTGGAAGTTGGAAAAAAAGTCAATCAATTAAAAGTTAAAACCAAGCTGTCAATTATTGAAAGCTTCAAGCTCATATATCACACTAAATTGCTAGCATATATTGCTTCATTGGTAATCTGTTATACAGTAGTGATAACAATTTTAGAAGGACCATGGAAAGCACAATTGGCAATAGTATATAAATCCCCTATAGAGTATTTAAATTTTATGGGTCAATTTAATATTTATTTAGGCTTAGCATCTATTTTCTTTGTTATGCTTGCGAATTTTATTTTGAGTAGGTTTTCTTGGTTGCAGGCAGCCCTTTTTTCACCAGTTATTATGGGCATAACGGGCACTATGTTTTTTTTATGCATAATATATGCTGACTATTTTAGCTATTTCACTAATCCAATAGTAATAGCAACTATTGTGGGCGCAATACAAAACATAATTAGCAAATCTAGTAAGTATTCAATTTTTGATACTTCTAAAGAAATCGTATATGTGCCCCTATCAATCGAATTAAAATCAAAAGGCAAGGCTGCAATCGAAGTGATTGGATCTAAACTTGGAAAAAGTCTTGGTTCATTTATTCAATTTTTAATATTTTTAGATGCTGGAACAGTATATGCAGATATTTATGAGTATCTTTTGTTAATTTTTATAATGGTAGTCAGTATATGGATATATAATGTTTATAAACTAAACCAAGAACTAAAAAAGTTAGATGTGCCTGATTTGATTCATAACACATCTTACCAAAGTTCTAAAACTGTATCATAGTATGAAAATACCAACATTATCTACACTTAAAAAAAACTTAATCTTAGAATATATTTTTGTTTTACAGCAATGGAATGAAAAAATGAACCTAGTATCACGCAATATTCAATTTCATGTCAACGAAACATATTTTGATTTTTTGAATCAATTAATATCAGCTCAAGCTCCATATGAAAAAAATCATTCATTATATTCATTTGATAAATCAAAACATAAATCAGAGCCATTATATAACCTGGACTCAGAGTTATTACATCTCGAGAATCTGGAATTAGAATCATTACATAACCTCGACTCAGAGTTATTAAATGTCCAGAGCCTAGAATCAGAACCATTGCATAACTTAGACAATAAACCAAGGAATGAACCAAGTTTAGAAAAAATCTCTATCCACACTCAATCAAGCTCAAAAAATACGCTCGGGCCAGAAGATCCAAAAACAATTATGTATCATATTGCTAATTCAATTCAATTAGCTAAATTTATACCAATTAATAATATTGTTGCAGATATCGGCAGCGGCAACGGTCTTCCTGGTATTTTATTGGGCATTTTAGGCTTTGAGACTATTCTTATTGAAACTAACACAAAAAAATGTAAATTTTTAGATCATTTAATTCAAGTTTTATTAAATAAAGACCCCAGTTTATCTTTACGAATTATAAATAAGCAAGTGCAAGAATGTAAGAATGTAAAGTTTGATACATTAGTATCTAGAGCTTTTTCAAGCAATGTAAATTTGTTAGAAGCTGTGAAATCATTATCATATCAGGAATTAATAACTCTAAAATCTAGTTCAATTTTATTGAATGATTTAAAAGCAGAAACAATAGCTCAAACTAAAATTAAATATGACATTAGAGTAACTCCAGGCTTTGGGTCAAATGTAGTTATATACAAAAAAATAAATTAAAAGTTGCCTCTAGGCACTTTTGTCTTTAGGTACTTTTGAAGCAAAAAAAATTAATTAAAGTTGCCTCTAGGAACCTTTGAAGCAATTGATATCCATATAATAGTTGATGTTTTTCAATTTAGTTTTTTATAGAATTTATAGCTTTTATCAATCTATCTTCAGTGATTTTTGGACCAATAACTGCAATTAATTCAAAAATACTTGGTGAATTTTCTAATCCAGTCAAACTAAATCGAACTATCTTCATTAACTCGCCTATTTTGATTTGATTTTGTTTAGCGTAATTTTTACTAGCTTCTTCAATTTTAATTTTGAAATTCATAACCAAAGTTTTAATTTTTTCTACCTCAATATCTTTTTGATTGTCCAAAGTTTCATAGTCAGTCAATAACTGATTTGTTAACATTGAACATGGTTCGCTTTGTGGTGCAAAAGAATCAATAACTAATGAAATGCCATATTCTAAAGCTTTTCCAATTGTACTTATAGTTACGTTAGTAAACTTGTCTGTTAATGATTTTTCTATAGGCTGCTCTGCGATTGATTTAATCATATCAATAAATCCTTGAATTAATTCCTTAGTAGAATGGTTATTATTTGTCAAAAATTCTTGCAGCTTAAGCTCTTCAACTTCAAATTCAACCGAATAAATTTTTGCTAATTTAGGAATATTACTTAAAACATCACAACGCGTTTTAATGGAATCTAGTGCTAATTCGAAATTAAGTTGATTAATTGGAGACATATGAATTAAATTATCATTTTTTAAATATGCAAAAATTGATCCTTTGTTCATTCTGGAGATATTTTGACGATTAATATCTTTTAGTTTATTTAAATCTATTCTTGATGGACCCTTGCTAAATCCGCTAGAATCAAAAATACTGATAGCCTCTTCTTTAGTCATGGTATCAAAAGCTTGAGGACTATGCCAACCAAGATTAATTAGATAGTTTCTCATTGAAACAGGTAAGTAATCATGAGTATAGTCATTAATACTAGCAGCACCATGTCTTTTAGATAACTTATGACCATCACTTCCATGTATCAGTGGAATATGATACATATTTGGTATTTCCCAGCTTAAGGCTTGATAAATTAATAACTGCTTTGGGGCGTTGTTTAGATGATCGTCACCTCTTATGACGTCAGATATCTTCATATCATGGTCGTCCACAACTACAGAAAGCATATAGGTTGCTAAACCATTTGAACGTACTAAAATTTGATCATCTATTTCGTCTGTACTGATTATGACCTTGCCCTGTACTTGATCGTCAAGTATTATTTGATGATTTTCTGGAGTTTTAAGTCTGATAACATAAGAATCTGTTGAATCAGAATCTTTATCTCTCCATGGACTTTTAAATTTGAATTTAGTTCCTTTGGCTTCATGCTCCAGTCTTTTATTTAATATCTCATCTTCTTTAACAAAGCATTTATATGCTTTACCAAGTCTTAAAAGTTCATGCGCCACTTCAAGGTAGCGATCATTGTTTTTACTTTGGAAAACCACTTTGTCATCATGATCCAAGCCAAGCCATTTTAAACCTTCAAAAATAGGTTCATAATATTCAGGTTTTGACCTAGCAAGATCAGTATCTTCAATTCTTAATAAGAATTGCCCTCCATATTTTTTTGCGAACAAATAATTAAAAAGAGCAGTTCTTGCTCCTCCAATATGCAAATATCCAGTAGGGGATGGTGCAAAACGTGTTCTAACTTCAGATGTCATAATTTTATAAGTTGCATTTAACAATTGTACATTCTACGATTCCTAACTTAGAATCTTGGATGTAAAAATGTTTGAAATTAATTTGAAATTAATTGTAATCTGTATATCGAATATTCACTTTTGATTTAAATATTGAAGTTTTAGTATTCTATCAATTCCACCTAAATCTTTTATAATGCCAATAACCATAAAATTGGATCTCAATTTCAATTTTTCTAATAAAGGAGCTATAGTAAATGCTCCAAGTTCAAAATATATAATACAATTAGGCTTCATAATATTTTGATGCAAATCTAAAATAGTTAAATAATCTTTTAAGCCATCTTCGTCTGCAAATAAGGCAGAGCTTGGTTCATAATTCACAACACTACTATGCAAAATTTCTTTCTTTGAAATGTAAGGTGGGTTAGAAATGATGATATCGCATTTTTCAAAATCAGTTTTGATATTCCAATCATGGTTGAAAAAGTTAACGTTATATATACTTAATTTTTCTTGATTAATTTTTGCTACTTGAAGCGCATTTTCAGAATTTTCAATACCTATTCCTGAAATATTTTTATATTGATTGTTATTTAAATGTTTAATGATGCTTAAAATTAAGCATCCACTACCAACACCAAACTCAAAAATTTTTACATTTTTATTGTAAGTAGAGATTTCGTCATATCTGTAATTGGATTTAATATCCTTAATTACAGTTTCTACTAAAATTTCTGAGTCATCTCTTGGTATCAAAACATTTGGATTAACTACAAAATCTGATTCAAAGAAAGGCTTAAATCCAACAATATAACTAATTGGCTCATGATTTAGCAGTCTATCAACCAAATTTTGGAATATTTCAAGCTCATCTTGAGTTAATTGTTTATTATGGTTTAAAAAAACCTGCCTCGATGTCATTTTTAATATAAATCCTAAAAGAGTTTTTATGTTTCTTAATGCTATAGAGTTGCAATAATCCAAAGGCTTACTAATTGCAGATGTAATATTAGGTACAGTTTTATGAGGCCGATTAACTTCATTTTCATCAGATATTAATTTATTTTCATCAGATATTAATTTATTGGTTTTTTCTGTCTTAGAAAACGAAGTTGCGTTTGTAAATACGGGCTCTTGAATTAGATCTAAAGATAGAGATCTAGCTAAAATAGGCAAATACTTCTTAATTACTTCCCATATAGTCATTTTATTTTTTATTTAAAGATTTTACTTGATATTTTTAATAATTTTAGATGAAAGATACTCATATATCTTTCTTTTACTAATCCAATTAGTGAGCTGAATTGCAAGAAGCCCAAGAAGTCCACCAAAAAATATATCAATTGGGTAATGCATTGCCAAAATCATTCTAGAAACCCCTACACAAATAACTACAACTGCTATAATAGACCAGAATACAATACGTTTTAACTTAGTTTTAAGGCAAAAGCTCAACAATCTAAACCTATATATCAAATATCCATAAACTACAGCCATACCAGTATGAGCGCTGGGAAAAGATGATAAGCATCTAATATTGGCCGTGTTAAAAATTGTGTAATAGTCATTTAAGCTACAAAATGGCCTTGGAGAATTAATTGAAAATTTTAATCCAATAAAAATTATACCGAAAGTCGCATATAAGCTCAAAGCATATAAAAGATTTGATATTGTCTCTTCTGAAGAATGTCTTTCTGGGGAATGTCTTTCCAAAGAATGTTTTTCTAAAGAATGTCTTTCTTGCGAATGTCTTTCTGGCGAATGTCTTTCTTGCGAATGTCTTTCTGGCGAATGTCTTTCTGGGTAATGTCTTTCTAAAGAATGTCTTTCTGAGGAGCGGCTTTTTAGGTTATTAGTCAAAAACCATATCAACAACCAAATCAAAAAATATTCATATCGAAATATTTCATACAAGATTACACTTGTGGACTGCAAAATAAATGATTTTCCCAAAGTATGATTGATTAAATAAAAAATCTTGTAATTGTATGCAATTAACTTAATTGAAATTGCTTGTCCCGTAAAATAACCCATTGTGTTATATGTATTAAATCCTTTTGTGTTAATTTTATATCTATCTGTATAAATTACGTATAAAATAGGTGCTAAGATAGTAATCAACAAATCTATTACAATCACAATATCTGAAAATCCAAAAAATGCAGGAGGCAATACTCGTGAAAAATTAATAGAATAATTTATATTAATAGCATTGCCCAATTCTATTTCCTGCTTGATACCAGAGCCAGAGCTTATAATATAAAGAAATATGATGAAGAAATTTCCTATACTACCGATGCTACTGCTACTATCTCTGCCTAAAATGAGCCTCATCAGAATCAATATCATTACAATAAATGTAAATCCCCCAAACGTCGATATTATACTATTACATACTTCAGTTAGTGAATTCCAAAAACTAACTACTGAGCTTACAAATTTTATTGTATCCATAGATCTAAGATTTTACTAATCTTTAGTATATTAAAAGAATAAATTATTTTTGTAATATATACAAAGAAAGTAAATAAAAATATATTTTAATTTTACTTAGTTTTCTTTAGTTAGTTTTAAGTATTTTCTATTCAAAGAAACTACTGCATAAAACCAAACTATACAAACTAATGTGAAAATGACTATTATGTAATTTATCATATCTTCATATTCCAATTGAGGAAATATTATAAATATTGAAGCTTGCAAGAATGAGCTTAAAGATTTGCCAAGCTTAGAACCAACCATATCTGCTGCAGCCTTTCCCTTAGTCTTCATTTCAGGATCTAATGGCACATACGCCATCTCTTTAGTGGAATCAAATAAAGTATATTTAGAAGCTTTAGTCACTATATTATGTTGCATGCCCCAATAAATCATTAACATAATTTGATCTTGCGCCGCAAAGTATATACCCATGCTATTATGATTTCCAGTTGAGAACTTATTACTTAAAAAAAACATTATTCCTGTAATAAACATTGCAATTGGAGTGAACAATGCTCCTGCTATCCATCCCAAACGTCTAATTACAGTAGAACCAATTAGTACAAAAACAATCGTAAGAACTCCACTTGCACTCAAGTATCTTCCAACAAAAGCACCATATTCAGCCGGGGATGGATAACGCTTAACTACCATTGCTTTCCATGGGGCCTCCACTAAATTAACAGACAATCCATAACATAACAACATAGTAGTTATTAATAAAATATATGGAGAGGTAAAAATATACCTTAGACTTTCTCTAAGGCCACGCTTAGTTTTGGATTTAAGCTGAATTTGTTGCATTTCCAACTTATTATCTTTAGTCAAAATATGTTTATTTATATACCTAAAGAAAAGCATTGCCCCTATACAAAAAAAGCATGATAGTCCCAAAATTGTTTGAACAAACAAAACGTCCCTACTGTTTGTACTGCCACATAAATCTTTTATAAAATCAGTAATAGCAGAAGAGTGAGTCAAAATTTTTCCACAAAGAAACATCCCCGTTTGAGTAACTAGCCCAAACATCAAATAAAATCTTTTAGATTGTTCTACAGTGGTTATACTATTGATAAATTGCCAACATAGAAGTCCAAACACAAGAGTCGGCCATAATTCTGCAACTATATAAAATAATCCAAATGACCAAGTTGAAGCCAACATGATAAACCACTTTAAATGGATAAATTTCTCTACTAAAATTAAGGTAGTATCAGTATTAAAATGAAACCATGTATGATTTGGAAAAATTACAAATCCAAATACAAAGAAAAATATCGTAAAACTAGAAAGTACAATATAGAAAATTGAAGCTCCATTAATTTTGGAGACCATTTTAATGTAAAATGCTGTAAATAAAATTGAGGCCGGAATTACGCCATATAATTTCAAAAATGCAACACTTTGTACACCTATCATAGTGTTTACTATGCTGTCTTTAATTGCGCGTATCATATTTTGAACAAACAAAACACAAAACATCATCATTGCTATTGAGATGAATCTAGCCAACTCATTGCGTTGAATAGGAAAAATAGTCTTTCGGATATTATAAAAAATGTTAGCAAAGTGAGCGCGCCAACCTACTGGAGAATGAAGATTCATACTGTTTTATGTTATTATAACATCTATAATAATGCAATTGAACATTCTGAAATGAAAAATATCTCAAAAAAGATAATGTTTACACAGTCAGAATTTTTTAGGTTAGATTATTTGAATTTAAATGCAAAAAAGTTGCTTTTATTTTATATTATTTTTTGAAATATTGTAATTCTTAATAAATATATATAATATTCAGCCTGCTTTGCATTGTGAATAAATATTACGCATAAGTTTGAATTTAATCTTTAAATTTCAAGTTTAGTATCCAACTCTCAAGAAAAGCATTAATTATATTTATCCGACTCTGACTTTATCTATTAGACTCTGACATTGATTTTGCTAAACGCAATAAATCTTCCCTAAGTTTTGAATCTTTTATTCTACAAAATACATCTACCATTTCTCTTGAGCTTTGTAATATTGAATTAGATTGATTATCTAATGATCTATCAGGACTATTATGTGCGCTAACTGATCCATGATAATCAACTGATGGCGTTTCCGCAACAGCAGGGCTGTTAATCAATGATCCAAAAAATTCTTCAATCTTAATATCTAAAAATCTACATATTTTAATTAAAGTACTTGAAGCTACCCTATTAGTTCCCAATTCATATTTTTGTACTTGTTGTGGCGTAACGCCAATTGCATTGGCTACATTAGTTTGCGTGAGCCCGAGTATGCGTCTGCGCTCTCTAATTTTGCCCCCTATCATTGCATCTGGATGTGACATAAATAAATATGATAAATTAAATTACTATTTATATATATGTAAAACTACATATTTTCTTCAACATATAAAGCAAATTGTGGATTTAGTTTTAAAATATAAACTTCAACCTAAAATAGTTTTTCAATTTACAATTGAAACTTATTTTTTATAAACACCACTCTAAATTGATAAAGTGTACTCACCACATATTCGCTAATCTAAAAAGAAGTTTTTGCTTTACATCATATACATAATTCTATATCATTTTTTACACTAAAAACAATTTATTGGTGCATTTTATAACAACAAAGTAAATTAAATGTTGTAATTTTGTTGAAAAATGCCACTTTTAGTTGCATGAATTCACGTATAGGATGATAAAAGTAGCTTTTATACATCTCTAAACGATAATAAATTTACAACATAATTCGAATGTTTTTCTTATAAGTATGAAATATTTTTTCAAAATAGCATTTCATAAAATTTTTATAGTTTGGATATATAGTATGCTCAATATGTAATATTGTTAAAAACAAAATAAAATATTAATTTAGATGTAATAAGTACATTATCTGTATATGTAAAATTGTAAAAAATTATTACTTAAAAAAAATTAAAAACAAAATCTATATTTTATGATTAAATTGATTGGTATGTATAAATGATTTATGTATAAAAAAATTGATTTTTTAGTATTGATTTTTTGATTATGTGTTTACTTCACGCAATAAAGTTAAAAGTAAAAATTAGTTTAATCTTCTAATGAATTATTATTGCTTTACTGCACCTGGTGCTAAGCTTAAGAACTCTCTTGTCTTATGCCTTGAAAGACCTGTTAAGTTTCTTATACCTCTAGCTCTGCCAGTTATTGCGCATCTATTACGAACTCTGACCTGTGCTGAATCTCTAGGTAAACGACCTAAATCTCTATTAGCTTGCATTAAGGCAGTAAAATCTCCATTGAAATAAGCCTGCTTTCTTGCTTCTATTATAGCTTGTCTTTTTGTTGCATATTTTTTTACGAGTTTAATTCGTTTTAAATTTCTTTGAATTATAGATTTTCGTGCCATATTTTTTTAGTGTTTGTTTATTGTTAAAGTTTTATACAAAGTTTTGCGCTTGATAGCCTTGATTCACAATTGCATTCCCTATTTTGATTAAATTTATAGTTATAAAATACTTAAAAAATCAAATTGGAATATAGAAACCTCTTAGAAGATCTACTGTTTGTTCTTTAGTTTTAGAATTTTGAAAAACCATAGTAACCCCTATAGGAAAACGAGTACCAATATCACCCTCTGGGAAAACTTCAGATGACTTAACTGTAATGCTAAAGTTATTACTCTTATCTATATTTTTTTCGCTAAAACCTCTAAAGTTTCTAGTGCGAGGCAAAGCAACATAAACTAATTTTTCTAAAAAGTAAAACATTACATCGCCTCTTAAAGTTACTTTCAGTCCATTTACATCTCCAGCGCGTAGCTTAAAATTAGAAACTGATTGTTTTGCTAAACAAGTTATTGGTTTTTGCCCAGCAATCAAACCAAAATTTTCAGATAATTTATCTAAAGGTTTTTTTTGTTTTTCAGTAGTTGAACCTCCAACTATTACTGCCTGACCTACTCTAACATTTAAAACTACTTTGACTAATTTTGGAATAGAGTGTATATTTTCGGTATTATATTTTTTTTTAAAAAAAGGTATCAAGTCTTCAAGGTACCTAGCTTTAAAATTCTTGATTTCAATGGTTTCAAATTTATGTTTCGTCATTTTCTCTGATTTAAGAACATATCTGGAATAATTATACATGATTTCACCTCAATATCAAATGAAATATCGACCTCGTCACTTTAGAATAAGGTTTTATAATTTTTTAATTGGTGTAAAAACATAGAGCGCATCCCAATTAAGATATAAATCAAATATAAAGAAATTCAATTTTTTTATAAAAAATTACTAAAGTAGAGTATGCACTTGATATGCTAGATAGATTGATAAAAACTTTATAAAATTAAAAAAGTTTGAACCAAAATTTAAGAAAGTTGCGAGAGTAGGATTTGAACCTACGACCTTCAGGTTATGAGCCTGACGAGCTACCAAGCTGCTCCATCTCGCGTTAACAAAAGTAATTATAACTTTACTTAATGTCAAAAGTCAATAGAATAATCAAAATTATTGATTTCCAAAAATTTTCTTTTTATCTTTACTATAATTAGATAAATTAAAACTTGAAGATTCATGTATGGAATCCTAGAAATTGGCTCTAATGCCATCAAGGCCTTAGTATATAAAGCCAACAATATCATTGCCGACGATATATATCAAATTAAATTTGTCAGCAACATAAACACTGAAGACGGTGATTATATTAAAAATAACTATTATCTTTTCTACAATATAGAGTCTATATTAAAGATCTTCAATAACTTTGGAGTAAAAGATGTTAGGTGCATAGCCACACAAATTTTGAGAAATCCTACGGGGCAAAAAATTTGTGATTATCTTTTTGAAAAATTTAGATTAAAAGTAGAGGTTTTATCTGGCGAAATGGAAGCAGAATTATCTGGTTATGGAATTATTTTAGGTATTAATAATGCTGATGGATTGTTAATAGATTTAGGAGGGGGTAGCATTGAGCTTGCTTTTGTTCAAAATAAAATGGTTCATATGACTGCTTCATTTCCGTTTGGAATAAAAACTTTACATGGACAGCCTATTAGTAAAGAGCAAATCTTAGATATTACCTCTAGCAAAATGTCTTTAGTTAGTAGCATAAAGCATTTATATTTAACTGGTGGATACTTCAGAGCCTTTGCTAAAAAATATCTTCATTTTATTAAAACTAATTTCAAAGCAATTCATAATTTAGAAATTAAGACACAAGAATTTTTGAGCTTTATTAGAAAGTTCAAAAAAAGCTTTGATTCTAATTTAATAGTAAAAAATAAAATGGGTGAAAATAATGCAATTAATATGATCGAAGCCTTAATCGCAAAATATGAACCTGAATCAGTAATAATTTCAAATTATAGCTTAAAGGAAGGTATAAAATATCAAAACCTTCCAGAGACAGAAAAAACCAAAGATCCAGTTCTAGAAAAGGTTATAAAAATCACAGGCGGCTATCCCAATTTAGATAAAAATAGCTATATTAACCTTATAATACCCTACATCACTAATTCTGGGGGACTGTTTGTAAATTTTGTAGAAATAATTCTTTCATATATACAATATGGAATAAATATTGATCAATCCATGGCAGGAAATATAATTTCTCAAATGGTTTTATTTGGACACGTGAATTTTACCAATAAAGAAAGAATATATATAAGCCTCATCTCATATATTTCCTATAATGCAAGTATTTGTCCTACTTTGAAAAGTATTGCAAAAAAGTTTTTATCTAAAGAAGAATTTCTAGATGCATATATAGCAGGACTTATTCTATTCATTCATAACATAATTGATGGACCACTGCGTGGCAGCCCATCATTCAAATTAGAAATAATCAAAGGACATATTTTAACAATTAATAAGAAGCTACCTCAAGTTCTATTCCTTAGAATAAGGACAATCTTAAAGGAAGTATATTCTTTAAATAAAGCAATCAAAAATGACCAAATTAATTATTGGCTACGTAATACTGATAATGAACTGTTAAAAGATTTACTATAAGCAGATGATTAATATCCAGTTGATCCAAGCCTCCAAATTTTCTAGAACTGATAATGAACTACTAATCTATAACTGATAATGAACTGTTAAAAGATTTACTATAAGCAGATGATTAATATCCAGTTGATCCAAAGCCTCCAGATTTTCTAGAATTGGATTCATCCTCAAGTATATGATCCACTTCTTTGAGACTAGAATTCAAAACTTTCTGTATAACCATTTGTGCAATTCTTAAACCTCTGCTTACTATAAAATCTTTGTTGCCATGATTGATTAGAATTACACATATTTCACCAGTGTAATCAGAATCTATGGTGCCAGGACTATTTAACACTGTAACACCATGTTTCAATGCAAGACCCGAGCGTGGTCGTATTTGAGCCTCATAATCATTAGGTAAACTCATTTTAAACCCCAGTGGGATTAAGAAAAATTTGTCACTTTCTATGACAATGTCAGATGTTATTGCTGCATATAAATCAAATCCAGCGCTACCAAGAGTTGCTTTGGTGGGCAACGAATAACAATTTACTAACTTGGATACTTTAATCTCTTGCATAAGTAATAAAAGATATATATAGCTATATTTTATACTCGCTTTGTAATTTTTTGTATCTCGTATACAAAAGAATATTATTTTTTAATAAGTTTTTTTGGGATGAAATCTAGTTTCAATTTAATCATTCATACTTCTTACTTAGTTGACTATGTTGCCTATGGTATTAATCATGCTGTATTTAAGAACATTAGTAATATTTTTAATAGCTCCTTTAGTTTTGATACTTTTCTCAACTTGAAGTCTATATGTCTTCTTAAACTTTTCTTCTTGCCATTTCAAATATTCTTTACCTTCTGTGCCACGATTTAATGTAATTTGATTATCAGAATTGATCCCGTTTTCTGATCGCATAGAAAGATTTATCTCAGCTTTAACAATGCATTCCATAGGTTCGTTATGTATGATATATGATAAAGCATAAGTTCCAATAGTGCCTAACAAGGCTCCGACAAAGAAATTTTCCATACCAATAAAAGTAAAAGCGCCTATTAAACCTCCAACGCTAATGCACTCTGCCATCAGATCTTTTTTGCTAGCAATATCTTTATCTTTTTGAATTACATGCATCTCTGTTAGATTAATTTCCATTATTGCGCCAATGTTCTTCACCATGTCTTGATGAGACACAACTTTATAACCTTTATTAATTAACTTTTGTTTAATTGGCTGCAGCAATTCAAATTCGTTTCCAGAAACATTTTTATAATCCAATAAAATCACTTTTGGTGTTATTTGATCAAAAAATATTCCATCTGATATCTTGGTCTTTACTCTAACTTGATTTTTTAGAATAAAACTATTGGGCTTTAGATCCTCATTGACTGATAGTTGTAAATTAGATGGTTTTTTATGACAAGAAACTAAACAACTTAAGCAACTTAAAATTAAAACTAACTTTTTTATACTGATAGACATGGTTATACTTCCAATCTTTTTTTAAATATACACTGTCTTACGTAAAATTGAATGTGATATTTGTATTACGTAAGATTGAATGTGATACTTTGATTGCAGATAATGAAAATATAACAAATTTTATGATAGATTTATGTAATTATTTATCACAAATTTTTTTAATGAAAATTTAAAACCTAATATTTATTGTCAACAAAGTATAAAATTATTAGACATTTATATAAATTATAAACAAATCAAAGATAAGTAGAACAAATATCTTAGGTGGTTATGATTATGTAATTTGTGAAAAAACATAAAAAATCTTATTTTATACAATTATGATTGTGCCATTTGTTAAAAGACGCACGAATAATCTTGTTTTGTACAATTGAAAACTTGTAAAAAACGTGGCTATAGTATTTAAACAAAAATCAGAGATAAGTAGAATAAATATCTTAGGTGGTTATGAAATTGATAAAAAAATACGTGGAAATAGTGCTTTACACAATTAACAACATGTAAAAACGCTTTTTAAATACTTAAGTAAAAAAACGTGAGAAAACGTTTCTTGTACAATTAAGAAACTATAAAATAAACTTAAATTATTCTAAGTATTAAGATTCTTAACATTGTCATCTAGATCATAGTTAATGATCTCATCTCCATTTTTCTTAGCCTCGTTTTCGTTACGTCCCACACTAATAAAAAATCTAAATTTCTTATCATTTCCATAAAATACATGGAAAAATCCATAATATTTAATTGGTTGTGGAATTTCTACTTCTGAATATTTAACTTGAAAGTTAGAATCTATTTTGGATTTGATTTCGTCAGAAAGAACTTTAGCTATTTTCTTAGAACTTATTGATCCGAAAAGTTTGCCATCTTCTGAAGCATTTTCTATGAAATAAAAAACATGATCATGCATTTTTTCAGCTACATTATCAAAATTTTTCATTTCAACTTCTTTTTGTTTTGATATTTCAAGCTTTCTAAGCTCAAAATTTTCTAGATTAGTTTTAGTTGCAGGAATTGCTATATGCATCGGAATTAGATAATTTCTAGCATAACCATTTGCAACCGTTACAACTTCACCATATTTACCTAATCTATTAAAAGATTTTAATAAAATTAACTTCATAAAATGCAGAAAAGTAATGAAACACGCGGTAAGGGATTCGAACCCCTGACCCACAGCTTAGAAGGCTGTTGCTCTATCCAGCTGAGCTAACCGCGCAATACTAAAGATTATAGTATATTTTATAACATAAAAGCAAGTACCCTATAATATATGGTTTATATTTCAAAGTTTTTAGAGTATAAAAATCAACCTTAGATACTTTGTTTGATATGAATCAATTAAGAAAATTTTGCATATCAGTATACTATAATCTTGGACAATAGTGCACAAAAACATTAATAAAAACTCATAATTGACTACACATCCAATCTTGCAGCATTTGCAAAACTAAAATAACTATTTCTACTTATGATTAAATGATCTACTAACTTAATATTATGTAAACTGCACGCAAAATTAACGCTTTCAGTAACCTGTTGATCTGCATCAGATGGAGTGCAATCTCCACTAGGATGATTGTGGATTATTATAATATTTTTTACATTATATTTCATTGCTATTGCTATTACTTCTCTATTGTAAACACCAGATTGATCTATTGTTCCTTTGGTCATAATTTCATCTTTAATGAAAGCGCGCTTTTTGTCTAATAAAATTATTCTAAACTGCTCTATAGGCTCATATCCTATAGCTATCTGTAAATATTTAATCAAGGAATTCCATTCAGATAAGATGTTTTTACCAATTACATGCTCTTTTGCTATTCTTATAAATAACTCATGCATAGTTAGGCAAATAATGTATGCATTAAAGCTTATTTTTTTGGCGCTATATAAACTATTTTTATATTTTAAAATAACTTCTACTACTCCAAATTCTTGAAAAATTTTTCTATCACAGCCGTTAATCTCAAATAATTCAATCAGAATAGACTGTAAATTTTCTTTATCGTATAAGTTATATTTATTTGAAATAACTTTGTCAATAAATTTCTTGATATGCATAGTATGATTTTGGAAGATCTATGACATTAAAAGATTACCATTTCAGCAACACTACACAAACTATATAGGCATGATGTTTCAGTAGCAAAATTTATCTATTTCCATAATAAATATGGTAATAAAATTAGTGAAGCTTTTAATCAAAACTTTAAGATTTAAATATGAATTTACTCTTCTAAAAATCAAATTAATCTTTTTAAATTTATAGTAGCAATCTGAATATGTTTTTTTAAACTTGAAAAGCTTAAAAACAAAGTTAAAGCTAATTTTTTAGTGCGTAGATATAAAAATTAAATTTTTTGATTTAAAAACTTCTATAAGTCAATCGTTAATTGTTATAATGTAACCATTGGTATATTAAATACAACTAAAAGAATGACAATGCAATTTGCTTTAAATTTAGAATTGGTTTTGAATCTTAAATATATTTGCAGAATTTATGCACCATATTTTCCTAACTTAACTATTAAATCCCCATCATTAAGTGAAAATAACAATTCAATATTACATGATTGCAAATCATTTTTACTTTCTTTTTTACTAAAAGATTTTCTACACAACTTAAACGTATTAAAATCATCTATAAAAAATAGTAATTTACTATGTTATGAAATGAAATATCAAAACAATAAAAAAATATCCAAACCAAATCTTATATTTGATCTAACCACTCCTTCAATAGAACTTAATAACGTAATAAGTACAAGAATGTACTTGAATAAAAGCAATTTTTATGGCTTGAAATTTTCATACAAGGAGCGTGTTACAGGTTATAAGTTTTCTGTAACTAATTTAAAGCAATGTAACTTAACAAGTGTAGTAAAAACAAATAATATTTTGAGATATGACTCAAATCTTGATAGATATAATGATTGTAAAAAATTAAAAATTCAAGATATAAGCTTATTTTTTAGTATATTAGGATGCTTTATTTATTTTCTAATCGGCTTTTTATCAATCATATTTGGATCTAATTTTATGGATTACCAAATTTTCTCTATTTTTTATGGACATAAAATTGGAATTACTTTTGCTGAAATTGCAATCACTATGGCTATTAGCGGTGCGATGGTTTTAGTGTATTTAATTACTATTCGTAATTAAAGCAGCGTTTACTCATTTGCATTTAAGAGACAGTATAAAATGATGTCTGCTTAATAAAACAATTTTCAAAATCGCACTTGCTAAATAAAAAACCTATTGTACTTAAACTAATAGATATGAATCAATATATCAGCCGTCGGTCCAAATTAAAACCTAAATTGCAGAATAAAAACTTCTGCAAGGATATTCGGTATACAGAGCAACAAAGCTTTAATGATAAAATGGATCAAAAAATCAATACATCTAATTATGCAAAATCAGATTTAGAAGATATGTTATATAAGTCCATATATAACGCAGTGTGGACTCCCAATCTTAGTAATTCGGCTAAATATATTGATTTTAGCTCTATATTCAAAAAAATTATACACGCACTAATAGTAGGCATTATTTTAATACCTTTAAATTATATTCTCAATATAAGTGCCTTAATTTGTTGTTATGTAAGTTTATATAGATTGATGCTTATTGTAGTTGGCGACAGATTTGAGAATGTTTTTATCAAAAGTTTTTTCGAAAAATCATTAAATAAAAATGAAAAACATTTTGTCCAAAATAAGCATAAAGATATCTGCTTCACTTTCACTAAAACGCAAAAAATAGACCATGATGCTAGTATTTTTATTAAAAACAATCAATCTAATCAATGTATTTTTGAAACACATGCTGCAAATATTGACAGAGATATAATTGAACATTTTAAATATATTGCAAATGAAAAAATCAATCAAAAACCTTTATTAATAGATCAAGCTGAACTTGAATACTCTGAAGACTTACCTATATATAGCATCTTAGTACCTATATATAAAGAAGCTAATAAAATTGGAGAAATTATTTCAGCCTTAACAAGAATTAATTATCCAAAATCAAAATTGGATGTTAAGTTAGTTATTGAGTCTGATGATATAGAAACAATACATTCAATAGGTAACGAAATATTGCCATCTTTCATCGAGGTAATTAAAGTTCCTAACTCATATCCAAAAACAAAACCCAAGGCTTTAAATTATGCTGTAAATTTTATCAAAGGTGAAGTAGTCGCGGTATATGACGCAGAAGATATACCTGAATCAGATCAACTGCTTAAAGTTGTGGACATGTTTTCTAAGTTGCCTTCGGAATATATTTGTATTCAATGTAAATTGAATTTCTTTAACTTTAATGAAAATATTATTGCAGAATTTATGTCTATAGAATACGCCACTCTGTTTAACTATATTTTGCCAGGATCGGAGTCTTTATTGATGCCAATATTGCTAGGTGGCACCAGTAATCATTTTAAAGTTGAAAAACTTAAAGCAATAGGATATTGGGATTCTTACAACGTTACTGAGGACGCTGAGTTAGCAATAAGAATATATATGAAAGGGTATAAGGTAAAAATGATTAATTCTATTACCTTGGAAGAAGCTCCAACTGAAATAAAAACTTTTATCAAGCAAAGATCTCGTTGGATAAAAGGCTTTCTACAAACGTTTTTTTGCTACCTAAAATATTTGAACTTTAAGCACTTTAAATTTCACACCATAGTTTTTATAGTTACTAACTTACTTTTATTTTCTATATCTATGTTCTTAGGTCCAATACTTATTATCTCGGCATTTTTTATAGACATTAAATTTTTAAATTTTAACTTTTATATTTTTACAATTTATCATTTACTAGTGTCAATTATAGCTAATCCTTATAATTCTAAACATTCAGATATGTTTCAATTTAAATCAGCCAAAATTATTGCAACAAACAAAGGATTAACATCAGTCATTGCTAGATACATTAATCTTAAATATCTTTTATGTGCGCCAGCATATTACTCTATGCATTCAATAGCTTTTGTATTAGCAATTTTTGATTTGTTATTTAAACCATTTGATTGGAGAAAAACCACACACGGCAATTCCAGTACAAAAATAGATAAATCTATAGTGAAATAATTTGGTAATTTAATAAAATAAGCCGGATTCTGTATTTCAAACACTAAACATTTAAGTAAACATTTGTATTTGAAGCGACAATTATTAATCTAGTTTAGATATCACTATCCAAATCATGCAGTCTACCCGTGTTAAAGCCAGAGAACTAGTAATTAACACCTATTTGACTTTGCTCCTGATGGGGTTTACCATGCGTATATTATTACTAACATACCGGTGCGCTTTTACCGCACCTTTTCACCCTTACTACTTTAAAAATTACTTTAAAAAATAGCGGTATATTTTCTGTGGCACTAATCCCTAGTAAGATTATTACTTACCGCCAGGCGTTATCTGGCATCATGTTCTCCTGGAGTCCGGACTTTCCTCAACTTATAGTTGCAATTGTCTATTAATAAATTACCTAATAAAGTATACCAAAATACCTTATGAAAAATCTAGTTGCAAAATAGTCAAATAAAGACTTTTGTTATGGTTCCAATGTTATAGAAAATATATATCTTAGGTTAACTAGTGTCATATTCTAACTAGAAGCGAAACAAAACCTATAAGCTGTTACTTTATTAATAAAAAATATTGCTAGATGCAATTGATTGCAGCATTAATTTGTTTAATTTTTTTTAGTACAAACTGCTTTGGATGGGGCAAAGGTACGTTTTATTATGATACATACACTTGTCCAGACGCGACTGGCATATGCACTTGTCCTAAAGAAGAGGGCGCATGCAATATAGACAAACAATCGATGTATTGGGAGGCCACTACATTCCGCTATAATCCAGATGAAGAAAAATTTAAAGAGATAATGAAAACTAGAAAAGGCTGTTTGTTAAGTAAAAATGCCAAACTTCAAGAAATAGATTCATTTACTGGAAACGGATCTAAGCTTTATGCCTGCGTTGATTCTGCGGAAACAAGAGATAGTTTAGTTTTAAGAACCATAGATCGCGAAAGGTCAAACAGCAATCCAAAAATTAATTCTTACTCCCTTACTCATGGTCAGTGCACAAGAATTCAAATAGACACTAAAAGAGAATGGAGCTATACCATAGTGTGGACCCCACTTCCTATTCCAGTTCCTTATTTTGTTACTGTGCCTATATACAAAAGATTTTGTGCAAGATTAACCGATCCAGAAATCCATTCATCACAATACGAAACTGAATCTTTAGACTCATATGGTAGAAGAATTCCAGATTCGATAAATCTTAAAAAACTTAAAGTAAAAAAACTATGTATGTTTGATGATCCAGACATAGAGATGAATGCACAAGATTTGAGAGATAAGGATCCAGATATACAAATTTTTCATGAAAACGAACCGGACAAAGGGGGGAGAATTAACAATAAGATAGTTGGTAAAAATTTAGGCTGTAGAATAGTCTCAATGCAAAAATTGCCAACGTTTCTACCTGATAGATTACCTAGCATCAATGCACCAATAGAGGTGTTTCAGCCGTGTGAATATCAATCCGATGATATTAATGGTAATAAGGAATGTATTAATGATTATGGAGATGAAAAGAATACCCTATTTAATAATGTGGTAATTATTGCCAATCCAATACATATAAATGCATGCAACGAAAATAAATCTTCTGGGTGTGTAACTATTGAAAACACAAATTATGCAGCAAATATGTCTTGGATTACTAAATGTGAAGGAGATGGTAAAGCATGCTTAAAAGAAAAAGAATTAAACTTAATAAAAGAACGTTTACGTTATTTAAAATTAAAAGAAACTGATAGATTTAGGCCTATTTATGGAAAAATAGCCCTAGGTAGTCAGACTTGTCTTGATATTAGTTATAGACATAGTAGTGGAAAAATTGTTTGTGGAATAGATATTGGACCTTCGCAACTTGAAGTTTTAAATATTAAGGATAATCCAAGCTTAGATAAAACTATTGAATTCGTTGGAGTTAATAACTCTAAGTATTTTATAAAGCTTAGTATCTCAAAAGAAAAAATCAACGTAAGCAAATTAAAAGATACTTCAAAAATTTTATTAAGTAAGCAAAAAAGTGACTCAATTCCAGATACAGATTGGGAACTCGTTAAGAGCATATATAGAAACTTGCAAGATATTAAGTACGAACTTCAGTTAGATAAATCACAAGACTTAAGTAAAGGAAATGATAGTCATTTCAGTCCATCTGCAATTTTAAAAATTTCTTCCTACGGAGAAATATATAGTATATACATTACCCCAAAAACTTTAAAACAAATATCTGAAACTTCAGATAAAAAAATATTGCAAGAAGAAATAGATATTTTGGGGTTAAAACATTCTATACACATAGTAAATGATAACAATCTAAATCTTTCTTCTAACAATACAAGATGCCTATATAAAACAAAGGACTTGAATTTAAAAGACTCAAGTTTAAAAGACTTAAATGATATTCTGCTTTATAAAGATGGTTTAAGATGTGCGGAATATGCAAATGAAACTTTTAGCGACACGCTAACTAATAAAGTAAAGTTATTAGTTAATAATCTAATAACACTCAGTGATAATGTCAACAGCTCTATTGATAATATAGCGGATTCAAAAGACAAATCTACTAGTTATTTTGATATTCTTAATCCAGATAGATTGTATCTAAGTGGTTATGAAAAAGTTTTTGGTATTTATTTCAAAGGAGGGGATAGAATTTGCGTTAAACCTGAAACTACATCTGAAAAATATATCTTGGTATATTGCGCAAAAGATAAATGTATTGATTCAATAGATGAAAACATTGATCAACATCAAACCTTAGTTGGAATTGTTTCTAATGAAGACGTTAAATACATTCAGGAATCAATTAAGGCAAAAGAAATCGCACTACAAAAAGAAATCGAACAGTTTAAAAATAAGAGTTTTAACGATCAATATTTAAATAAAAAAACTTTTAATGAGTTGATAAAATCGATTAATAGTAATGAAATTATTGAGACAACAATAAAATTGATTAATAAGACTGGTGAAGTAGCTGAAAAAATTGTAGTTAAAATGGAATTAGATCAAATTAATTCAAAAGATTCAAGAGATTCAAAAAATTCAAAAGATTTCAATAGTAGCTCTTTCTATATAAAGACTTATTTTAAAAAAAATGAATATGAAACAAGCGATACTCAAGGTTTTATAAGGCCAGTTAGCATTCTAGACCCAGTGGATTTAGATTCACAAAAAGGTAATTTTTGTACTAAAGACAAAATAAAACCACTAGATTTCAAATGTGAATTGCAAGTAAAAGATTCAAAAAATCTTAATTTTACCGCTCCTGATGCAAAGTTAGGAGAAAAGTCTTTCACTAAATGCATACCTGGTTACGTAAGGTCAATTAGTTTGCCGTTTGAAAATGAAAAAAGTTTAATTGATGAAGTATCTAAAAATTCTATCTTTTGTGGATTAAAAACAGAAGTTACAAATATCGACAAATCTGAATCAGAATCTTTTAAGTTGGATCATAAATCTGAATTTGAATCAAAAAAACTAACTGAATGCTCAAAAGAAAAATTAACAACTCCAGAGCCCTCTTTTATAAAATGTAGTAGTATCAGTCGTGGCAAATGTGAAGAATTAAAAATTCACGTCAATCAGGGTGAAATAGTAATCAGTAGCTTGGTGCCAATATCTGAAAATACGTTACTAGATTTAGAGCTTAATTTGAAAGGCGCTAAAGCCTTATATAGCACATCTAATAATGTTGAAATTAAAAAGATTGATGATATTGATATTGATAACAGTTTAAAAACTTATGAAGATCTGATAAAAAACACTTACAAGAAAAACAAAATACTTCTTTTATTGAAGGTTATAAAAAATATATCAGCTAGAGCTAATTCAGAAACTGAGCTGAAAGATCAAACAATCAGAATTCAATTTTTAAGTAACTCAAAAAAAATCAATAAACCAGCTTTATGAAATCAAATAAATCGTTATTGAAATATATTCAAGTTTTACTTTTAATTTCTACAGCAATATTCAATTGGATATCAGCCAAAGAAACAAGCTCTATTAATGATTCCAAAAAAACATTTAACGAAGTTGAATTAAAATTCAGTCGTAATGAAAAGAAAAAAGAAATTAATAACGCTTTTTATAAAGTTTCAGATTGGCAAAATATAAAACCTACTTCAGTCAAAAACAACTCTAGCATAGAGTTTAAATTGTCCGGATTTGTAAAGCCTCGAGAATATTTTGTTATTATGCAACCTACGCCCAATCTAAAAAATGATAAAATGCTAACGCTGATATTTAATCGTATAAAGAACGTAGACGAACAATTTGAGTTTATTCCAAGCTATAGTAAAGATTTTTTTATAAATTTGAATAATTCCTTTAATTCAAGTACGCTCTTTGATAAATCAGCTTTATTAGATGAAGATTCATTGGAATCACTGTTAACATTTTTAAGTGAAAATTATGAAACTTTGGTAAAAATACCAGAAGTATATAGAAAAGCATTAGAACCAGAACCTTTTATACCAGTTTTAGCTGGAGAAATAATGGATATAAGCTTTATTAATTATGTAACAGCAAACAAGTTGTTTGAAGATTTGGAAAAATCAAAACAAATTTTTAAACTATCAAGAACAAATCCAAATGTTTTCAAGCCAAATATTAATTTTTTTAATAAAGAAACTTATAACTCAGTTATACAAATTCCCAGAAAGGATTTAAATAACATAAGTAACGATAAAGATTTGGATAAAATTGAAAATTTATTTTGTGGAATACTAAATATTGATAATCAGACTTTGTCTAAAATAATTAGTCTTAAAGAATGCAACAACACATCTAATCTCTGTAAAATATTGCCAAATAAAGTAAATATGTTGATTTTAGATAATGACGATAAGATTAAGAATAGGACAATTATGAGTGATTTAGTAAGCTATCTTCCTGATAAAAGCTTAAAAGAAGAAAGTGAAATGCTTTCATCTCTTATAACACAACGTAAAATTAGTGACAATGGTAAAGTTAGGTTTGAAATAGAAAATTTTACAGATGGTTTCGATAGGAATATACCTAGAGTACCAAACAATATTCCAGAAAATAAAGATGAGTACTTGAAAAAACTGAAGAATGAAAAAGGAGAATTTAAGTTTAGTGGAAACAATTTTTATAATGGCATATATGTTATGCAAGCGAGCATTAAAAATCCTGACGAAAAAATTAATGTTTATATAGAATACAAAGTTATAAAAGATAAAAGTGATAAAGTAGAAAATAGTAAAGAAATTCCGCTTAATAGTACAGATAACATGACATATACTTTCAATTCTTTACCAACTAACGAAATAAAGGAGGCCAAAATAAGAATTCTTGTACCAATTAATTATGACGGCGGTGTTAATTTAAGATATGAAACTACACCATATTCAATAAGTTCAATATTAACTAATGCAATAAATAGAATAATTCTTCAAAACTTTGATAAAGCTTTTGACAAAACTATAGAAATAGTTATAAAAACATGTAAGTCTTTGGTTAATATTGCATTAGTAATTCATGTTGTACTTTTTGGATTAAGATTAGGACTGAATGACTCTAAGGCCCTGATAAGAGATTTCATAATCAATGCAGGTAAATTGATATTTATATATGTAGTTTTAGATAACCAAAAATATCTAGTAACCAGTATTAAATTTTTGAGTTTTTATCTTTTGGGTAACTTATATAATTTATTTCAAAATAATGCTGGAAGTTTTACAGCTGAAACAGAATACTTAATGAAAAATACTTTTGGGTTTATAGATTTAACCTGGGATCAATTAGTTAATACAACAGTTTTAAGAAAATTATTCTATTTAATATTGGGCGGCATAATAAGACCTGATTTAGGATTAATATATTGGATAGCTATACCAGTAATGATTTATAGTGTTTTTAAATTTCTTATAGAAGGTTTGTTAATAATTTTTGAAGTTCTTTTAGGTTACTTGTATATTTATATTCTCATTATTCTTAGTCCAATGTTTTCGCTTCTAGTTTTTATTCCAATTACCAGACAAGTGATTGTTTCCGTTTTTCAAAGCATTATATCTTTTGTATTGCATCCAAGTTTATTATTAATATTGTTTTTATTAACAAAAACTGTTGCTTTTAGTTTAGTTGACAAAATATTGCCAAAATTAGATTCAACAATTGGAATTGGTAGCGTAATTTATTCTATTATTCAAGAATATAACTTGACAAAAGATCCAATAATATGGACTATACTCTTTTCTTTAAAAGAAGCTCTGAATGTATTTGGAAAATTTTACTCTGGAAGTGCTCCAAATCATATGCAGATAATTCTAAGCACTTTTATTTTATATTGTTATGCTGATTCATTTGTAACCATCAAGAATTCTATTAAAAAAAGATTATTGAGTTAATATTTATTTTGAAACTTTCAAGCAACTAGCATGATGGATATCATATATAAAAACTTTTCTGATTTAGATCCTAAATCTTTGAATAGTTTTGAACTTAATCAAAATCTAATATCTAAACTAAAAAGATTAAAAATTCTAAATATACGCGACTTACTAACGTATAAACCAACTAAATATATCACGCGCAAGATTAATCCATCTAATCTAATTGATGGAGATCAAGTTATCTTAACTATAAAGGTAATAAATATCAAGACTATTAGTTCAAAATTACACATAGTCACCGTACTTACAGTAAAAAATGAATCTAAAATTGAATTAATATTTTTTAGAAAAGAGAGTTTAAAGATCATAAAACCAGGCGGCCTTTATACTGTAGAAGGCGTATTAAGTCAATCTCAAATATCTCACCCTGGATTTATTTTTAAATTTAGCAATGTATATCTTAATCTTCTTAAGGAGATTTTAGGTTGTACCAGTGATAGATTGGAGCAGGAATTATATCCTATATACAATTTAACTTATGGGTTGATTAATCAGGCGTTACGAGAATTAATTCTTAAAATTTTATTTTGGCTAAAAAACAACTTGCCAATTATGAAAGATTTAGATAGAGCTATGCTGCCAAATTTTTGGCAAAGTTTATTCAATTTACATGCACCTTTAAATTTAAATATAATATCAAATTCAATTTATAGATTGGGTTTAGATGAAATCTTAAGTCATAAAATATTGTTACATAATACCAGTTTACAAAATCAAACATCAAAGTTTATTTCTAAGAGTAACCTGCAGTCAAGTATTTTACAGGAACTAAATTTAGTTATGACCGAAGGTCAAAGTAAAGTTTTAGCCGAAATAGAAACAGATCAATTCGACACTAATAAAAAAATGAACAGACTTTTACAAGGAGATGTTGGCTCAGGAAAAACTTTAGTTAGCTTGCTTACTGCTTTAAATGTAATTTGTAAAAGTGGAAATGTAAAAGTGGAAAACAATTCGTATCAGGTAGCTATTTTGGTTCCACTAGAAATACTAGCGAAGCAACATTATAAAACATTTAGCATACTAGAAAAATTTGGATTCAAGGTTACGATATTAACTAGTAGCACTAAAAATAAATCTAAGATCTTTAAAGAGCTTAAAGAAGGTAAAATAGATGTTTTAATAGGAACGCAGGCAATCTTACATTCCAAAGTAGAGTTTAATAATCTATTGTATGTAATAGTAGATGAACAACAAAGGTTTGGCGTGGCACAGCGCAATGAATTAATTAAAAAAGGTGCTATAGATTTACTTATGCTTAGTGCAACTCCAATACCTAGAACAATGCAAATTGCTTATTATGGCAATATGGATATATCCACCATGAGAGGTAAGATACAAGGTAGATCAGATATAATAACTTCTTTACTTTTTAAAGCACAATTGCCGGACTTAATGAATAGAATTCATGCTAATTTAGTCGAAAATACAAAAATTTATTGGATTTGCGGATTAAAAAGTAAGGAAGATCCAGATTCATCAAATATTACAAGTGTTCAAGAAAGATTTGACTATATATCTAATTACCTAAGCATACACAAGGAAATATCTAAAAACAAAAACCATGATGTTAAAGTTCATAAATTAACCTCTGATACCAAGGCCAATGAAAGAGAAGAAATTTTTGAATCTTTCTGTTCTGATGGCAGTCAAATATTAGTCGCTACCACAGTAATAGAAGTAGGAATAGACGTGCCTTCCGCATCTATTATAGTTATAGAAGACAGTCAGCAGTTTGGTCTTTCGCAACTTCATCAACTTAGAGGTCGTGTAGGTCGAGGAAACAAGCAATCATATTGTATTTTACTTTATAACCCTTACATGACATCTAAAGAAGCTAAAACTCGCCTAAATATTTTAAAAAATAGCACTGATGGGTTTTGGATTGCTGAAGAGGATTTAAAATTAAGGGGCTCTGGAGATGTAATTGGAACTAAACAAAGTGGAGCAACTGCATTATATTTTTTTAATCCTAATTGGCTCCTTGAAAACAACAATGAAAAGAACGAAAAAAGCAAAGAGTTAAACTCATATATTGCTACAATGTCTTCATCAGTAACATTAAATCAAATTCAAAATGATTTAGAAGTGTATTTTCGATACAAAAACACTGAAAATGGAATTTTTTATCAATTTATAACCAAATTTTTTATTAAAAATGATATTCTTTCAGAAGAAAATGATCTAGTTTTAAATTAGATTTTGCTACATATAAAAGTTCCATAAATGAATAGAGAAGAAATATTTAATTCTCTAAATAATAATGAGAAGAAATTAATTAATAGCTTTAAACCAATTCTGAAAACAAATATAAAGCTTGAGAGTAATAGTAAGCATCTTGATGCGCCTAGTCAATCTAACGTAGAAAGATTTGCCAAGATCAAAAATGTACAATTCAAAGATGCACGATCTCATGTAAATAGATTTAGAAATAATCATACTGACGGTTTTATCATCCCTAAAAACCCAGAAAGCTTAAAAAAACTCAAAAGCAACATCGTTCCAAGTAATAAAAAGGCAGATAAAAATATAAGATCTGGCATTGGTCGTGATAAATAAAAGATAATATCTTTGAAAACTTAAAAAAACATACTATTACTCAATTTTATGAACTGGAGCTTTATTATTTAAATTAGATCTATAAAAACAAATAAACAATATAAGGTTAAATATAACGCCAGAAAACATAGGCTTGAAATAAGTATTTGGAAAAAAGTATTGCCAACTTATACAAAATATTATAGTAAACAAGCTATTGATTTTTAATTGATTGATAGTGATCGTACGCCCATATAAACTAGCTACTAAAGGCACAAATGTAATAGGAGCCCAAAAAGCTGATGAAAACATTATAATATCTAGGATATTTTCAAATTTTAAAGCAATAAAAATACTTAATAAACTAATTAATACAGTAGTCAATTTGATTATTATCAAATCATATGCATTTTGCTTCTTAATATAGGTTTGATATAGATCTTTATATAAACTGATAGAGATTATATTTAAATCTGAATCCGCTGTAGAAGTTGCCGCAGCTAATAATCCCACTGCAATTAAACCTTTTATACCAATAAATAGATCTTGAAATTGATTACTTATTTCTTCATGTCTTAAATTTGCAAATCCAAGTTCATGGTATTGAATAAAAAATAACAAACCATTAATTCCAATCAAAACTACATAAAATGCATATATGACTGATTTTTTTAATAATGCAGATTTTAATATTTTTGGATTATTAGAAATTAAAGTTCTTTGAATAAAATTTGGAGTTAGCATAGATACACTAAAATTTAGTGCAATAGCCAATGAATGAAACATTATATCTTTATCTATTACATATTTATATTTATAAACGCTCAAGTCTACTGGATGATTTTTTAGCAAACTAACAGTAATTAAAGGAATTCCTATGATAATTCCAAAAAATTGAACAAAGTTGGTATACATTATGGCTTTGAAGCCTCCAAATGACGCATAAATAGTAATTACTCCATAGCTCAATAAAATGCCATACAACTTGCTAACATTTAATAAATATTCAAAAACATATCCACTGACACTAATTTGTACAGCTATATATCCAATTGATATAATTATCGAAGAAATTCCAGCCATTCTTTTACCAAATATTCCATAAGAATGTTTAAATAAATCTCCAACACTGATGTCTTTATGATATTTTACTAATTTTGGAATCAACTTAAGTCCTAAAATGATATCAAATAGTACTGCAATTAAGATTCCATATACATAGGCCATATTTGTTTCAAAAACTTTTTGCATTAACCCCACCGTAGTTCCAGTTCCAATTGAAGAAATGAATATTGTGGCTATAATCATCCATGGCTTAATTGGCGCCTCATCTTTATATTTAAAAGATAAATCTTTAGAGCGATATCTAAAGCCTATATAAAGCAAAAACATAAAGTAAATCCAAACTATTGTGATGTTTATATTAAAATTCTCCATTTTTTTCAATTTTATATAGATTCAATTTTATCATCAATATATTTTGATCATAGCGAAGTTTGAATACATTTGTCTATGTCCCGTAACTAGTGTTTTCTAGAAACAATTTAGCTCTATTGGAAACAGGATTTTGAAAAAAAACTTTAGCTTCAGAATCTTCTAAAATATGACCATGATCCATGAAAATGATTCTATCACTTATAGCTTTAGCAAAATGTATATCATGAGTCACTAAAATAATTTTTACATCCTGAGACTTTAGTTCATTGATGATATTTATTACATCATGCACAGATTCAATGTCTAATGCTGAAGTGGGCTCATCAAATAACATAACTTCAGGATTTAACATTAAGCTCCTGCATATAGCCACTCTTTGTTTTTGTCCACCTGATAACTCTGAGCAATAGCCATTGGGATTTTTGTTAATGTTGAATCTTTCAAGCAGTTCTTTAGCTTTATTTTCTATAAGCTTTTGATCTTTAGGATGGTTTCTCAATGAAGCAAAAGTTAAATTTTCTAAAATAGTCATGTTGGAAAAAAGATGGAAGGCTTGAAATACCATTCCTATTTTCTTTCGGATAATATCTAAATTAGTGGCTACATTAAAGTCATTATATTTAATACTGCCCTTAGATGGCAACTCGAGCCCATTAATACATCTTAACAAGGTAGTTTTTCCACATCCAGAAGGTCCTAATATGGTTAAATTTTTATCAATAGAAAGGTTAATGTCTTTTATTCCAATTGAATCTGAACTATATACCTTGGTTACGTTTTTAAAAATAATCATAATAACTATATTTTAGGCTCTCTTTTAGTTAATTTTTTAAATAAAAAGTCTATCACTAGGATTACAAAGTAATACCATGCTCCAGCAAAAAAAAGAGGCGTCAAGTAATCATAACTCTGAGAAGAAATCATGTTGGCTTTACGCATAATGTCTTCTTCACCTAAAATAGATACTATTGCAGTCTCTTTGATAAGATTAATAAACTCTCCCATTAGAGCTGGTATAGTATTGGTAAATGCTTGAGGAATCAAGATATATCTAATTATGTCTATATCTTTAACCCCTAAACTTTTAGCTGCTTCAACTTCTCCTTTATTAACTGAGTTTATTCCACTTCTCAATATTTCGTAAACGTAAGCTGAAGAATTTATAGAAAAGCTCAATACCCCAGCTAAGAAAATATCGATCTTAATATTAAGTAATGTAGGTAAGCCATAGTATATAATACTCAGCTGAAGAAGCAATGGAGTACTTCTAATTACAGACACATATGCTCTAGTAGCTTTGTAAATAAATCTATTTTTGTTGAAATTGACTATTGTTAACGTAATAGAAATCAAAAGTCCAAAAATTATTGATATTAAGCTATATTTTAAGGTTATCCATACACCTTGTCCTATAAATAAAAACCAATTTAATAATACGCTAATTAGAGAGTTTTGTTTTTCTAAGATTAGAAGATATTTCATATGAAGGAACTCCAGTCAAGCTAGTATCAATAATACTATAACAAATTTAATCTTTAATAGAATTATTCCAATCTACAATATAGAAAAATTTATTAAAAATGAATTTTTGCTTTTGGAAAAAATTACTAAAATTCTACAAAACAATATCTAGTAAACTTATAGTTATTGGTGCTTAAGTTCTATATACTTTCATTTGATACGTACCAAACAATCTAAATTAATCTATAAATGAAAAAAAACGTTAATAAAATAAAAGAAAATGTTAATAGTATTAAGTTAAATCATTCTCCAAATCATGTTGCTATAATAATGGATGGCAATGGTAGATGGGCAACATCATTTAATAAACCCGTAATATATGGACATTTAAAAGGTGCAAAAATAGTAATGGAAACATTAAAATGGGCAATTGAACTTAAAATAAAACATCTAAGCTTATATGTGTTTAGTATAGAAAATTGGACACGAGGTAAGGAAGAAATAAATGGAATTTTTGATTTATTTTTACAAAACTTAAGAATACAAAAAAATGATTTGATGCTGAATAAAATAAAAGTTCATGTTGTTGGTTTTATTGATGACCTATCAAAAGATTTAATAGATGAAATAGCTGATGTAACTAAATTAACTCAAAATAATACTGAAATTAATTTATATTTGATATTTAATTATGGAGGTCAGCAGGAAATAAGCTTTGCATGTAATAAAATAGCCAAAGAAATTGAAGATACAAAAAACTTAACTAATAATTTTTATAAAAGCGATGATTTTATAAACAAAATGCAACAAAACATGTTGTGTCCTACCATGCCTGCTGTTGATTTATTAATCAGAACTGGTAAAAGAAAACGAATAAGTAACTTTTTACTATGGTATATTGCTTATGCAGAAATTTGCTTCTTGGACATTTTTTGGCCAGAATTTTCTAGAGATATTTTTCAAGAGTGCATTGAATTTTATCACCAACAAATGCGTACATTCGGATCCAGAAAAGATATATGTAATTAACAATCACACTTTTTTATCAATTTTTTTATCAATCAATAAAATCTTCTGATGGGAAATATAAAACTTCTCCTTTTTTCTTATTTTTACTAGATTTTATTTTAGATTTTTTGTCTATTTTACTAGGACTCTTAATTTCTACAAATCCCTGATTTAACAAACCATTATTTACGAAACTATCTATAGTTTTTTCTATTAAAGAATGAGATTCACTAATCATATCTTCTTCGGTCAAATCAAAGTTTATTTGTATATCTCTTTGAATTGATGACAACTTAGTTATTGCTTCATATGGAACAATAATCTCTTCTAACTCTCCTCCAAAATACAAATTTACTGAAAATTTATTTTTTTTAATTACTAATTTGTCGAATTGATGTTCTAAAACTATAACTATTTCATCTTGATATTTAGATTTTAAATGTTCGGATATCTGCACGCCTCGAACGTATGTTCTAAAAGATATATATATTCCTTGTCTTTGGTCAGTGCAACTTTTAAGAAAAGTCTCTATTATATTAAATTTCAGATTAGTATTTTTTTCTAAATAAATCATAACGAATTTTTCAATTTTTAATATATTATATACAACCCCGCCTAATCGAACAAAGTAAAAGTTAGATGATTTTTGTTGTAAATTTAAGATGTGCAGAATTTGTATCTATAATAATGGCATAAAATTTGACTTATCTCGTAATTCAATATGAGCTTTTATAGCAAAATTATGAGCCTCATCTCGCATTATTTGTAGATATTGCATAATTTCATCAGAGTTGTCCAATTCAATTGGCTCAGCTTGACCGCTCATAAAAAATCTTTCATTGCCTTTATTACGAAATTCAGATTTTGCTATAGCTATTATTGGAATACTGAGATTGAATCTTTTTAAAACTTCTATAGCAACAGATAAATGACCCTTGCCGCCATCTACTAAAATAAGACTAGGGCATTGCTCGTCTTCTGTAGATAGTTTGATTATTTTAAGACACCTGCTTTCTAACATCATCCTTAATAAAGCATAATCATCACCGCCAAATTTATCCATTTTTAAATGATGCTTTCTATAAGCTGGTCTATGAAATTTCCCATTTAGTATTACAATCATTGCTCCTACAGGATGTTTTCCCATAATATGACTGTTATCGTAAACTTCTATTCTTAATGGAACTTTAGGTAGATGAAATAATTTTTGTAATTTTATTAGTTTATTTAATGATATTTGAGATTGTTTGATATGTTCATTTATAGTAACTTCACAATTATGTTTAACAAACATAATTGCTTTATAGTTATTATCTTTTTTAGGATTAGAAACTATACAAATATTTAAATTAAAAGTTGCCTGAATTGCCTGTTTCAAGTTATTTAACTTATAATCTCTATCTATAATTATTTTCTTTGGAACCTCAGAATTAGAATAATATTGCCATAATATAATTTCATACATTTCTATTTCATCTTCAAAATCTAGATCAGATTTATAAAATATAAAAGTTTTATTGCCGGTAAATTGACCAAATCTATATAAGAAAATTTGCATACAAACAACTTCACACTTTTCAGTGATACTGATAACATCAGCATTATCCAACACAAATTCTTTCTTATGTTTAGTGGCCATGTATTCTACATTAGAGATTATATCTCTAAGCTTTGCAGCTTTTTCATAAAACATATCTTTGCTCATTTTTTTCATTTCGCTTCTTAAATGACTTAAGAGCTGCTTAGTTTTTCCAGTAACTAAGTTTATTAGGTAATCAACCGATTGTTGATATTCAGGTTGACTAATATTTCCTACACATGGAGCTGAGCATTTATTGATCTGATATTGAAAACATGGCTTTTTTCTTTTTTCAAAGAAGTAATCATTACATGTTCTAATCTTAAATATATCTATTAGCTCATTCATTGTATTTTGTAAGTATCTATTAGATACAAATGGCCCTATGTATAGATTTTTATCAGTTTTTTCTTTTATAGAGCGTCTTCTTACCACCTCAACACTTGGATACAAATGAGTTGTATTTATTTTGAGAAAAGACATCAATGAATCATCTTTCAATAAAATATTGAATTTTGGCTTGGTAGTTTTAATAAATTTAGCTTCTAATAACAATGCTTCAGATTCAGTATTGGTAACTATAATTTGTAAATCCACAGATTTTGAAACCATTAATCTAATTCTTGGAAGTTGTGGATTGAGATATCCGCGCAATCTATTCTTTAAGTTTTTAGCTTTTCCTATATATAAAATATTTTGATCAACATCAATAAAACGGTATACTCCGGAAAGCTCAGGAGCATTAACAATTAGAAATTCTAATTTGATACATATCATATTATTAGTCACATGATTTTTCACTAGACAGCACATTATACACGACAATCAACAATATTTAACTTTATTTTTCAAATTAACCAAGGCCTCAGGTCTAAATTAAATAGAGATTTTAATATTTTTAAATCCTTTGGAATGATTGGAACTTTATCATTTGGAAAGCCAAATAGTTCATATGAATCTTTATGAGATGTGCCTAATTTACATTTTGAAAATTCATTTGAACTATCTTTAAGATGATTGAAAGCTTTAAACAATAAGCTATATATTCCCAATCTCAAGTCCAAGTTATTGGATCCAAGCCTATATTCTAAAATATGCAAATCTTCTCCTGTAAGCCTAATTAGACAATTTCTATTATTTACACCATAACATATATGCGTTGGAGACATAAATTTATTAGAACTAATTCTATCCAAGTCTACTTTTCTATTTAAGAAAATCCATAAATTATCTTCTGATGATTTACAAATTGAGTGAGCTAAATGCTTTAAGCCCTTCCTATTCACGTATGATTTTCGGTAAATATCAAAAAAACTCAAATTAATGTGTAGACCATTTCCATAATCATTATGATATGGCTTTGGAGCAAGGTTAAAACCATTATTTTTAAGATTCAGAATAATATCATTGCAATTTTTGATGAAATGATTAATATTCATCACATTAGTATGCTTGAGTTTCTCAGATATAAATGCTGCTTTAGCTGATAAATTAGCCAATATATATGGTTGAGTTACTATCTCATATTGATTTTTCCCTCGCTCAGGAACTAGAGTAAACTCCAAACCTAAATCTTTGCTTAATTGAATATAATCAAGATTTGAATCACTAAAGAATTCAATTTCTAGCCCAACCGTTACTAAAAAACCTAGAATCCAGAATCTATCTAGTAAAAATTCCAGTAAGCCATTTTTTTTTATTATTTCTGAATACTCATGAAGATCAATCTTCATAGACTTTATTTAATATTGACTGACAAAGTTCAATTAATGCTAGACTATTCACCGAATTTGCTTTTAATTTAAATTGTTGAAATTTATAGTCAAGAATTTTTCTTATTTCATTTTTTATTTGATAATGAAGCATAGCATTCATTAAATCTAATTCTAAATCATCTGAAGCAAAGTTAGATTGGAAACTATTGATTATTTGTGAATGCAGTTGTGAGTTTAATGTAGATGTTGCCGTTATTCTGTTTATCAAAAGAAGCAAAGGCAAAGTGGCTTTTCTATTAGCAAAATCATTAAGAGACTTCTTTCCTGTATTAAAACATTTTCCAAAATAGTCTAGGTAATCATCTACTATTTGAAATATAATGCCAAATTCTTGACCAAGGGCGTTATATATCTCTATTTCTTTTTCATTAATTTGACTTGAGGGTTCAGAAATAAATTTTTCTCCAAGGCCACCATATATTGACGCCACAGAAAAAAGTGCTCCAGTTTTTTTAGATATTATTGAATAATATGTATCATTATCTATAAGTTTTCCGATACTGTTAGCTTGAAAAATTTCACCTAATATAATGTTTTGAACAGCTTCAGAAATACAAGTAACTAAATAAGTAACGTTAGTTTGAGATATGATACTCAAAGACTCTGCCAATAAAAAATCACCTGCTAAAATCGCTTTTTTATTTCCATGTGATAAATGTAAAGCTTTTTTATGTCTTCTAACATCAGAATCATCTAGTACATCATCATGCAAAAGAGTCGCTGTATGAATAATTTCTACTGCGGCAGCTAAATTGATAATATCTTTTGATAAATTACTTGTTGATTTTACGTTTGTTCTAGCTAAAGCAAGTAGCACTTGTGCTCTTACCATCTTGCCTTCATATAAAATAGATAAATCAATACCTGGTAAAATACCAAATGATATTGCAGTTAATTTATTTTTTAATAAATTTAAATCATTTTGTATCATTTATACTCATGCTTTATATAACTATATTTGTATATCAAAAAGCAAAAGGCAAAACTATTTCATCTTGATTTAGATATTTGCCACTTTTATCTTTATAGGATATAGAACAGGTTTGATCACCTTTAAAGAATATAACTTGACAAATGCCTTCATTTGGATAAATGTAAACTGGCAAGTTTGTAGTATTTGAAATTTCAATTACTACTCTTCCACTACATCCTGGCTCTATAGGTGTAACATTAATAATCAGTCCACATCTAGCGTAAGTAGATTTACCTATGCAAATGCCTAACATGTCTCTAGGCATATTGAATTTTTCTACTGTTAAACCCATTAAAAAACCATGAGGTGCCAATATTAATCTTTCGTCAGTAATTATTTTTTTTACTATACGAGACTTTGGAACTTTGGGGTCAATTATAGACTGCATATAATTTGAAGCAACTTCACCTTCTTTTAGTACTTGTGGCTGCTCAGGATCTTCATATATTACAAATTCGTTAGATAATCTAGCATCATATCCATAGGAAGATAGTCCATATGATATTAATTTTTTATTGTTGATCTTTGAAACTTGTTCTGATAAAAAATTCTCAATTAAAACGTGAGTATTAGGTATCTTATTGGGCGTACAAAGCTTTTTTATAGTTACGTCTGACAATACCATGTGATTAATTTTGTAATTTCATTCGAAATGGTAAAGAAATCATACTACATATTTCTTTAAATCAAAAAAAGAAATAAAATTGATTATACATTTATGTAAACATTTATGACTAACAATAATTCTAAATCTAAAAATGCTGTTTCAAAAACTTCTAAAAATTCAGATAACACAATAACTGAAGATATATCTGCAGAACATAATTCAAATATTAAAGATTCAATCGATCAAATTGAAAAAGATTTTGAAAAACTAGATGCTCCATTAGAATATGAAGATGGTGTAGTGGTGTCTGTAATAGATGATGTTATTTCAGCTTATGGGTTAAAAAATGCCTTTATAGAAGAAAAAGTGAAAATTATTTCATCTAAAGACATAACAATGGAAGTTGGACTTGGAATGATAATGAATTTAGAAGAAAACAAAGTTGGAATTGTTCTTATTAGAGGCTCAGCTAATGAAGGGGACCAGGTAATTAGAACTGAGGAGAGATTAAAGATTAAAGTTGGTGCTCAAATATTAGGACGAGTTCTTAATGGACTTGGTGAACCAATTGATGAATTGGGTGAAATTGGCGGTGAAACAGAAGAAGTATTAGTAGAAAAGCCCGCTACTGGAATTATAGAAAGAAAGAGTGTTCAAGAGCCTTTATATACTGGCATTAAGGTAATAGACACTCTAATTCCAATAGGAAGAGGTCAAAGAGAGCTTATTATAGGAGATAAACAAACTGGTAAAAGCGCAATAGCTGTGGATACGATTCTAAATCAAAAAAATAATAAAGACGGTTCAGTATATTGTATTTACGTATTTATAGGCCAAAGACAAGATGAGGCCACGAGACTTTATGCAAAACTAAAGGCACAGGGTGCAATGAAGTATTCAGTAATAGTATCAGCTTCAGCGTCTGATTCTAGTATGATTCAATATTTAGCGCCATATGTCGGTACAGCCATAGGAGAATACTTTATGAACAAAGGACAGCATGCGTTGATTATATATGACGATTTAAGTAAACACGCCATAGCATATAGAGAGATTTCACTTCTTTTAAAAAGACCCCCAAGTAGAGAGGCTTATCCAGGAGACATTTTTTACATACATTCAAAATTGTTAGAAAGATCTGCAAAGCTATCTGACGAACATGGTGGCGGCTCCTTAACAGCTTTACCTATAGTTGAAACTAAAGCTGGAGATGTATCTGGATATATACCAACTAATGTGATTTCTATTACAGATGGACAAATATTTCTAGATGTTGATTTATATAACCGTAATATCAAGCCAGCGATAAATATAGGATTATCTGTTAGCCGAATAGGATCCAGTGCTCAAACTCCTATAGTAAAGCAATTAATAGGAATGCTTAAAATCAAATTAGCTAGCTATAATGAAATGGCAGAATTTTCTCAATTTGGCTCTGATTTAGATCCTGCAACACAAGAGTTGTTAAATAATGGGAAAAAAATCATACATACAGTTTGTCAAAAAGAAGGTAATCCTATTAAAATAGAATACCAAATAATATTAATTTTTATGGCAATTAACAAGTATCTCGATCAATTATCAGAACAACAAATTAGCGAAATAGAAAATTACATAATTAAATATTTTGAGTATGAAACTAATCATCCAGAATTTTTTAAAACAATGCTTAAAGGTCTTAAACTAAGCAATAATGAACTTGAAGAGCTACATCAGTTTAATAAAAAATTAGTACAAGAGTTTTTAAATCAAGCTTAGAAAAATTAAAACTCCAAACACTATATCATGATCATGCGTGGCGATCATGGAAAAAATAATTAATCTATTTAATTTTTATGCTTCTATATCGTCTGAATGCATATCATTGTTTGAACCTATAGTGCCAATTGAATAGTCTAAAAAACTTTGATCAAAAAAATCTTGATCATTGTTCGAGACTAGATTATCAATTGAATAGTCTAAAAAACCTTGATCAAAAAAATCTTGATCAATTGAACAATCTAAAAAATCTTTATGGTAAGATCTTTCAACTTGCTCAACCTGTTCTAAATTAAATGCTTTTGCTATTATATCTATAGAATCAATTTGTATGTATTGACCATTTATAGTTAGTCCAAAATTACTTTTTTTAAAAGATAAACTAATATCTTGCTTTATTTTTGAATTTGAATATTTCATACCTCTATCTATATAAACAAATTTTGTATCACATACTTTACTTATTTCACTATCTTCTAAATCTTCTAAATATAATTTTTTTACTTTTATTTCGACTAAATCTTTCAAATTTAAAATATCATTAGAAGATGTTTTTTTTATTTTGGTTTTATAGCCTTCATATTCATATTCTACTTCGGTTTTAGCGCATGTTTCTATATATAATAACCCATCTTTAACTTCGTAAAATTTCCCAAAGGTAAGAAAGCTTCTGTTATCAGTTTTTAATTCATCATGGTATGTATTAAGAAATATTCCTTCTAATAAACTGGTGCTTGCTACTTTATTGCACTTATTTTCGTTTTTAAAATACATTTTTCGGACTATGTTGTCGAAATAAAAAATTATTGGTTGATTCCCTTCTATATCAGCCCATTCTACTGTTTTTAAATTTTTTGGCGCTTTAGGAATATCATCAAATATTTCAGATTTTTTATTATTACAATAATAAATTTTAAAATCTTCAACTTGCGTGAATGCATAAAAGTTTTTACATAGTTCAATTAATGTGGAATATTTTATAGCACATATGTTTTTATTATTTTGTAAACTAGATTTAATTATAGCAATTTGTTTATTATTTTTTTCAAGTTTTATTGCGGTTGAGTTACTGCTATTCTGCATAACTTAGTAAAGTGATATTATTATCATAATATTAACACAAAATTATAATAGAAAAAATTAAGCTTTAATTAAAAATGTTTTTATTTTAATGAAATTTAGCTTTTTTACTAAAAATAGATAAATTATCTTTATAAAAATGTTTATATTTAATAGATCTTTATAATTTTAGTCATTACTACAAAACTTACAAAGCTTCTCTTACTTAAATTTGTAAAAGATTTTCTATAGTAGCTTCAAATGGATTTATAGAAGAAGATTGATTAAAAGATCCTACGCGCCTTCTATTGAGTTGAATTAAAGTTCCAATGGTTCCAAGCTTTACACTTATATCTTCGCCCAAAGATCGTACATAAGTACCTTTTGAACATGTAACCAGCAGACTTGCTTGCTTTAAATCTGAATCTACATTTAAAACTTCCAAGTGATATATTGATATTTTTCTTTTTTTCATTTGAAAATCTATATTGCTTCTGGCTAAATCATATGCTCTTACGCCATTAATTTTTATGGCTGAGTATTTAGATGGCGTCTGCTCAATTTCACCTATAAATTCTTTTATAACCTCCTTCACTTTATCTAGAGAAATAGCAGAAGAGTCCAAATCATGATTTTCTATTACTTTTCCTGTAATATCACCAGAACAGGTTTGAATTCCAAATTGTATAGTGAAATCATATTCTTTTTCGGCGTTCATCAAAATATCTATCATTTTAGTATTTTCTCGACCTAGTGCTATTGGCAAAACTCCAGTAGCCATTGGATCCAACGTACCCGCATGTCCTATTTTTATTTTATGTTTTTTTAAATCAAATCTTCTTTTTAGAATATTAACTACCGTACAAGAAGTAAGGTCAATAGGTTTGTTGATATTAAGCCATCCAGTGTTTTTGGCGTCATGATGTGACATATAGTTTTTATATTAAAGGTTATATTAGAATTAAGCCAAAACAAGGGGCTATCATCAGAATATATTTGTTATTAATAACGTTTTATGATTTAATTTACTATGAACACTAGTAGTGAAGTTATTGAGTTTATTATCAAGCTCTAGCTACTCTACAATAATCTAGAACAATTAATTTAATCTTTATGTCAAGAAGAAATAGTGGAGCAAGTATTTTAAAGGTTATTTCACCAGATCCTAAATATGGCTCAATAGTAGTTGAGCGTCTTTGTAACAAACTTATGTACGATGGTAAAAAATCAGTCGCACAAAAAATTGTTTGGGATGCTTTAGAGAGAGCTGCAAAAATTTTAGGCACATCTCCAACTGAAGCTTTGCGTATCGCTTTGGATAATTTGACTCCAATGTCAATATTAAGACGCATAAAAGTTGGTGGTGCAAATCATCAGGTGCCAGTGCCTGCCACAGAAAGAAAAGCTTTAAATTTAGCTTTTACATTTTTAATCACTTCATCTAGAAAAAGAGGTGAGAATAGCTCTGTTGAAAAATTATCCAATGAAATTATTGATGCTTACAATAAAAAAGGAATGTCAATCAAAATGTTTGAGGAGCACAAAAAGAGAGTAGAAGCTAATAGAGCATTTGCAAGAGTTTAGTTTTTTATTTCATCATTTTTAAACAACCTGACTTAAGTCGCACTATCATTCTTACGTAGTATTTTATATATTTATAGTTTTGAATTAATAGCTTTTGATCAATTTATACATTGTTTATTAGATTAATTTCATACTATAGCGTGAATTGATTCTTAAAATATATTTTTGAAGAGCTAAAAAAGATAGTGGAGGCTAATATAGTATTTGCCAAAGCTTAGTATGCAAAAAGTTCAATATTTTTATATTACTCCTAGTAAAAAAGTCTTTAGTATCATTACTACATAAGTTAATATTCTTTGATACTAGTGCATGATATAGCAAAGAAAAGATTTAAACTGTCTTTTATGTTATTTTTCATTACACTAAATGAAAATGGTAGAAGACGCTTTCTAATAACGCCTATTATCATATAAAACCTTACAGAATAACATGAGTTGGCTTTTAATTTTTTATAAAGCTTGTTTCATTATAAATTTATTTCAAATCCTTATTTGCGCTGAATTTTTTGTATTTTATTATGAATTATACTAATTATAATTTTAAGTTGTGATGTGATTTTGTTGAATGACTGTTCCTTGATGATAAATTATTCTCCAGACGCTATTTAGATTAGACCACAGAGTAGCTCGTCTAGTAAACCTTATATTTGCTTGAATCAACACATAAGTTGCTAAAAAGGTATTCAAATCTATTTGCTTTACTTTAAAATCTTGTATTTTCCAACAATCTAAGTAATCCAGTTGATTATATCTATCAACTAAAATTTCAACTATATCTTTTGCTTCATAAATTTGTCCTGAAGCCCTCACTTCCCAAAAGTTATCATCTATCATTTGATTTTTAATATCTTTTATAGTTGACCCAAATAATTTAGGATGATGAAAAATAGGCTCTCTACTTTTCAATTTTTCATATATTTGATTTTTAATATTTAATTTGAGCTTATTATTTTCTTTATTGATTTCAGCATTTATTTCGGCTTAATTTTTATGATTTGACGAATTTATATATTGGTAAAAGTCAGGTTCTATGCTTGGATTAAATTCTAAAATACATGGTAAATCATAAGGATGATTGGATTTTATCCAATCAACTAAAGTTAATTTGTTTTCTAAAAAAGTTTTGAAAAGAATAGATGTTTCTAATGCGGACTCTACTTTACCATGCCATTTATAAAATGACTTACACCCCCCAGAAAATATATTAATACAAGTGGCGACACCATCTTCTAATGCTTGTTTAGCCATATTTTCAGCTTTGATATGACAATCAATTGTTGTGTATAAAACTGATATTTTGTCAGACATAAATATTTTTTATTTTTGAATTTAATTCTGAAAAGAAGTTAAATTTACATATTTATCTATAAATCTTATATTCAAAGCTTTAGTTTTTAAATAAAAGCTAAAACTAAAAAAAAGTAATTATGATTTAGATGAAATGTGAAAAGTTTAGAAGCTTGCCTTATCTTTACAAACAGCTCTTACTGCTTCTGCAAAAGCGGCAATTCTGCCAACATACTTATTGCTTCCTCTATCAATAGATATTTTAGTGATATTTTTCTCAAGTATTTTATGCCCTATATCTGTGCCTAATCTGTTGGCATATTCTTTGGTACAATACGCTTTGTTGTATTGTTTTTCTCTGTAATTAAGAGTTGAGTGAGAACATATCACTTTTCCTTGCTCATTCAAGTCTATGACTTGTGCATAAATGTGCCTACCAGTTTTATGTAAACTCAATCTGTATCTTTTTTGCGCTTCTGAGCCTGATGAGGGGATGATACAATGTTGATTTATAACTTTTCTTACTCTTCCCTTTCTTAAGTTAGCTCTTAAAATTTTATTTCTCATCGTTATTTCATTTTGTGAGTTATTACCAAATAAAAAGATGTTTCAAAACTTTGAAAGTTAGGATCATCAAATTTGTTTTTGTATAAAAATTATACCTTGATTTATTTAGTTCACCAAATATTCTTAAGTTAATTTTTTTAAATGCTGAGAAAGTCTGATTCAGACTTTCAGACTTTTAATTTAGTGTGAAAATCTAACATCTAAACGGTTAGATTTTCACACGTAAAAATATATATATATATTTTATATATATATATATATTTTATTGTTATACAAAGCTCAAAAATGTGAAATTCTACCGTAGGTTCAGTGAAGACTTGACAAAAAATCTTAGGATTTTACTGTAAGTTTTTAAAAAAAATTTCTCTTAAAAATACCTCGGGTTGTGTGAAATTCATGTGAAATTCTACTAGAGATTACAAACTTTTTCTTTAAAATGTGAAATACTCATTTTAATCAATTTAAACTTCCTGTAATATGCTGTAAATATAAAAAAGAGCTAGCAGAATTTTAACTTAAAATTCTACTATAGGTAGAATTTTGCTTAAGTATATTAATGCAACTGTTGTTTGGGGATTTTGCTTAATGCAATAAAACTATTGTAAAATTACATCAATATCAATATTAATTTTTTATTTGTGAAACGACTCTCAAACTCCTTGCTATGTATTACATGCGGAGGCAAAGGAGAAAGATTGTGGCCTTTATCAACTAGCATGCTACCTAAGCAATTTAAAAGTTTATACAACGAAAAATCTTTACTACAGAACACGCTTTATCGTAATGATTTTTTTGATAATATAGCTTTGATGTTTAATCAAACATTTATGAACCAAGTGAAAGTAGAAGTAGAAAATTTTATATCAAGTAATCGTCTTTCTCATTCAACAATCTTCAATAACCATGTTCTTAATATTTCTAGTAAAGCTATTAATATAAATAAAAATTACACTGGTTCAAATTTTTTTTTAGTGCCTGAAAAACAAAAAATTGACACAACATGGTGCGCAATAATTGCAAGTCACTTGGCTATTAAATTAAAATTAAATACTGTTGTTTTAGCTCCTGTTGACCATGTGATTAATAATAAAAATCTTTATAAACAAGACATCTGCAACATAATACAAAATCTTTCAATGGGCGATATATCTGAAACTATTGACCAAAATAAATTCCAAAATTTCAATACTGAGACTGATTATTCTTATCAAGCTATGATTAAAAATAATTCAATAATTACGATTGGAATTAAACCAAAGAACCCCACTAGCGAATATGGTTATATCAGCTCATATCCGTATAAATTTATTGAAAAACCGAATCTTTTACTTGCTATTAACTTGCTTAAAGATGGATGGTATTGGAATTCTGGTATTTATATTTTTAAACCATGTAAATTTTTGAAAACAGTGTCCGAACTGCTGTTGCAACAAAATAATTCTAATGATTTTATATCAAATCTATTAAGCCAAGATTATAATAGCAATTTTCTAGACATTAAAACAAATTGTGGCATAAATTATACATTTTTCGATGATAGAGTTTACTCTAATGATCTAAAAAGTATTGATAGGGAAGTTTCTCAAAAAACTAATCAAATTGCAATGGTACCTGCTAATTTTGATTGGATAGATATTGGAAGTTATCATTCACTGTGGTTAATTGGTAAAAAAGATGCAAACTTAAATGTAATTAAATCAAGTGTCAAAATAGATCTTGTCAATGTTAAAAATTGTTACTTGGATATAGATGATTCAGAATCAAATATTCCAAAAAAGCTTTCTAATTTAAAAAATTTGGGTATAATAGTAAAAAACCATAAAAAATTAATCAAAAATTTAACTATGGATTATAATGCCGACGATTCTTTAGAGTTCAATAGTCAAAAAATAAACCTAAGAATTGATACAATTTGGGAAAAATTTCAACAAGGAATTGAATTAAAGGATGAAGATGTAAAAGCGGTGCACGAATACATAGATTATTTAGATAAAGGAATTGTAAAAACTGCAAACAAAATTAATGATGAATGGATAGTAAATGCTAATGCAAAAAAAGCAATTTTAATTTATATTAAATTATCACAAAATAAAGAAATTCTTGGAAACGATTTATTCTGGTTAGACAAATTAAAGCTAAAGAATTCTACAAATTTTAGTAGCTATGAAATTAAACTAAATAACAGTTTTACAGATTTTATTACTCCACATGATAGTCAAATCTCTAACAAAGAGCCTGAATTTACTACGTACAAAGAATCAAATTCAAAAAAATATTTTAAAGAAAAAAATATTAGAATTGTTCCGCCTGCTGTAGTAAGGTATGGATCATTTATTGGTGAAAATGTCATATTAATGCCTTCTTTCGTTAATATTGGAGCACATGTTGGATCCAAAACTATGATAGATACTTGGGCTACGGTTGGATCTTGCGCTTATATTGGAAGCAATTGTCATATTTCTGGTGGAGTTGGAATTGGTGGTGTTTTAGAGCCAGCGCACGCACGTCCCGTTATAATAGAAGATAATTGCTTTATAGGAGCAAGAAGTCAGATTGCTGAAGGAACCTTAATCAAATCTGGATCAGTTATAGGTATGGGTGTATATATAGGAATGTCAACCAAAATTATTGATATAGAGACCAAAGAGGTATATTATGGCGTGGTTCCAGAAAATTCAGTAGTAGTACAAGGGGGATATGAAAAAAATGGTTTAATTGTCAGTTGTCCAGTCATAATAAAAAAAGCTGATGAAAAAACTCGCCAAAAAACTTCTATAAATGAACTTTTAAGAAGTCCTGATTAACTTATTTATCTACTAGTTCAGTAAATTTCATCAATTGAGCAGATAGTCCAGCTACTACAAAGTATATGAACAATAATACAAAAACATCTTTTATGAAATCATCATAACTATAACTTTTGTTTGCTTCAGGGCTATTTAATTTATACATAAAACTTTGCTGACATTCCTCCGCCTTGTTTTTATCGGGATAAAATGCCCAGTCTGTACTAATTTTAGTTGCGTATTTCGATCCTTCTGGTTTTTCAAACTGACAACTGGAATATTGTTTTAACTCTATTATTCTTAGCATAAAGGTTATAAAAACGATAGCTAAACTAGGTTTTAATATGTAACTGATAATTAGACTAATATATCGATCAAAGTATTTTGATAAAGGTTCTATTAACCAAAAACATAAAAAAAATGGAGCTAAAATTGCTAATATAGTAAGCATTACTTTGTTAAATATAATTAACACGAGAAAGTCTGCAAGTATTCCAATACAAACGGCTAATGGCGCCTTGCCAATTCCCATCAAAAGACCTAATCCTGAAAAAATTCCTATTACGAATAGCGCTACACAAACTATTAATAAGCCTATTTTTATTCCGTTACTGCTACTAAAATCAAATCCAAGCAAATTTCTCATCTTACACCATATTTTATCTGTTATAGTTATTGCTATATCATCAGTATCACACACGGATTTATACACTTTATCAGATTTTGTTTTGCTAGATTTTGGTGTAACAGATTTTGCATCTACTTTTGTGGTTTTTTCTTTACCATTAGATAAAACACTATTTGACAAGTCAATACTAAATGCTCTAGCAAGCTCTAAACCTTCTGAAATAACAGTTTTATTATTAATAGCAAGTTTATTAAAATTGATTGAAGATTCATTAGAGGCATAATTTTTAGTTTTAACTGGCGTTGTAAGAGTTATTACTAAAATTATTTTTATTATTCCAATTAAAACTCCATCTGAACTGCCGGTTGATATTTGCATTCCAAGTGAAATTAGATAAATAATTGAAACTATTCCTACTAATAATTGAGTTTTAGATAAAATGCCATTAATTAAAGATCCACTTTGAATCTTTTCCAACTGAAGATCAATCATATCAGAGATAAACGATAGTACACTGTTATCTGATAGAGATGCTTTTTTTGTAGGATCACTTACAATGTCCCCAATGATTGCTTTTTTACTGTTTTCAGCGAATTCTAAACTAGGATCCTTAAAATATTGACATCCAATATAATTATAATTAGGAATCTGAAGAAAGCTTTTTTTTGGTGATAATGCCCTTGCGCAGCATCTATCTGCATTTTCATAACATTTCACCATAATTTTAAATTTAAACATTTCATGATCTTTATCCTTGCTTTCAGAAAATGAGCGCGATTTAACTTTAGTATCTTCAACTTTTTTAGCAAGATATTTAGAAATTATTTCTTTTATCTTATTATCTTTTTCTTTTATTAATTCATCCTTTTGCCTTATTAATTCATCTTTTTGCTCTATCAAACCGTCTTTTGATTTTATATTCTTGTTTTGATCTTCTATCAATTTTTCTTTTTCTTTTATCATACCGTCTATAGAATCAGATTTAGATTTTATTTCATTTAAAAGTTCGTTTGGTATTATCCTGTCAATAAGGGCATCTTCAGAAAAAACTAAATCAATTTTTTTATTTTCTTCAGTATCATGAATGGAAATTGGGGCCTTGTTACATGAGTATGGCGAAAGGTAAACCTCTTCGCTTCTATAATCGCCCCAGAGTGAGTGAATTATAGATTGACTAATTGTCATACTTGGCACTTCTGCAATTGAAGATGAGCATCTTTTAGATTGGTTGTTATTTATTAGATTTATTGAAGTAAATTCTAAATAAGCATTTCTTTGTGTACTATATTCAGGTTGCCACCTTGTTCTTAATGTATCAATATCGCTAGAGCCATAAGAATGCAGTGGCATATTAGCGAAAAATACCGCAATAAAAAATAAAAAAATCTTCATATATAGGCATTCATAGTTATTTATTGATCTTATTAGCCTCTTGACAAAATTGATAAAACCAATCTTTCGGATTGCTACTAGTGACTTCAATTATTTGATTTAGTAGCTGAACAGTTTCTGCACGACCAGATAAAATATTGATCGCTTCAGCCATGTATGATAAGTCAATTTTTGCAACTATTGAATGCGAGCCTTGTTTAACCAAAAAATATCTACTACCAGGATCTGTTGTTCTAACTATATCGAATTCTCTATCTGAAAGCATGAAGACTGTTTTGTATTCTCTGGTTGCTTTTAAATTTGGTAGAAATATTTGTGTTGATGTTTGTTGAATCAAGGTGTCACTTATACTACTTTTAGTTGCATCTTCAATACTTTGAGTTGCAAATACTACAAATGTATTCAGCTTCCTCAAAACCTTGAGCCAATCTTTGATTTTTGGTCCAAAAACTGGATTATCTATTAATGCCCAGGCTTCATCTAAAATAATTACAGTTGGTTCGCCCGTTAAATGGATTTGAATTTTATGAAATACATAAAGAAGAGTTGGTGGAAGTCCAATCTTATCTTTTAAGATAGTTGACATCTCAAATCCAAAGACTTTATTTTTAGTAAGATCTAAGAAATCTTCTGCATTGTCGAATAGGCTTGCTTTAGCTCCACTGCCATACCAAATTTCTAATCTGGCCGCTATATTATCATCGCGACTAATTCCAAAAAATGGCGCTAAATTAGACAGTTGCCTATCTTTTAAATTTAATTTATAATTACCTTCTATTGCTTGGTTTATGGTTTTCCTGTCTTCTGATGAAAGTCGTTCTCCATTGGTGGTTAGAAGGGCCTCAAACCAACTAAACAAAAAATTTCTATTATCCTCATTGTCGTCTAGCTTCAATGGATTGAGTGAATATGATTCTTTGGACTGTATAGAATTATACGTTCCATTAAGAGCTCTAATAAAAATTTCCGCCCCATGATCTTTATCAAAAAAATACATTTTAGGATTAAATTTAAGCAATTCTGCGCATAAAAAGTTCATTAAGACAGTCTTTCCTGCGCCTGTTGGTCCAACTATAATGGTATGCCCAACATCTCTTACATGAAAGCTAAAATAATATGGAGTTTTAGACGGTGTGTCTAAAATAGACACATATTCTCCCCAATGATTTCCACTTTTCTTTCCTTTTGGATAATTGTGCATTGAACATAAGCCAGATAAATTAATGGTATGAATTATACTAGATCTCACTATATAATCTTTATTTCCAGGCAATTGACCCCAAAATACTGGCTCTAAGTTTACGGTATCTCTGACAGCCTGGATGCCATAATTTGATAATTCAGTTACTGCTAAAGATACAGATTTATTTAAATCCTGCTCTGTATCAGCAATGCAAAGCATGCTTAAATGATGATATCCAAACACCACATCTCCACTAGTTGCTAAATCCATAGCGGTAGATATATCCATGATTTGAGAAATCGATTTATCTTCTGATTGAATCATGCGATTTTGTTGAAGTTGAATTTTGCCAATCGCTACATTTTTATTAACAAAATGAAAGCTTTGAGTAAGAATAAATTCATAATTGGTCTTTAAAAATCCATCCAACATGATAGTTGAGGTATATTGAGGATATGACTTAATTCCAATTGTACTAGCATATTTTTTTTTATTATTGCCTTCAACTTCTAAATGTTTTTGTTTGAAAGTAATTCTATTTTGACTTAAAATCTCATCAATTCCCCTAGATATCGGTAGCAAAGTTTTTCTACTTATTCCGCAATTTAAAATTGAGTATAAAAATTGTAACATTTCACATTTTCCATCTGGTTTCAATTCAAGAATTTTTGGATTATATTCAGATAAAGAATTTATAATACGAGACCCAACTTCATTTAAATCTTCCTCAAGTCTTTTCATGTCACGTATCCAATAGTCTTTAGATTGAGTTTGCATTAATCTTTTATACCAATATTCAAAAAATGCAATTCCTTGTTTTTCTAATTGATATATTACAGTTATATACAAATCATTACTAAAATATAAGGCGTTAGATTGTCTGTTGTTCCATTTATTTTTGATAAATTTAACAAACTCTATGTTTGTATCAGTAAAAAGATGTGGAAGTTTAACATTTCTTTGCCTTACTAAATGAAAGTATAAACTTAAATATCCTGAAGATAATCCTTTAAATAAAGTATTTCTTAATTGTTTTTTTATTTCAAGATCTATATCGTTAATTGCTTCAAATGATATACCTTCAACTCTAATAATTCTGACTAATTGGTTGTCTTTAGTTAAAATTATGTCATTTTGCCAATGTGCTTTGTACGGAATATATTTAGACATAGAAACTTCATTGAATATATATCTTTCTGTGAGAATCTTAGGGACAGAGAACATAAAAATTAAACTAAATAAGAGTTACCATTTTCATTATTTTTACATGAATTAAACTTTGAATATTTAGTTAAGTAAATACTTATTAACATTGGATCATTGAAGCATATATAATAACCTATAAAATGTATAATAACACCTATAGCAAGAGCCTCAAATCTTTTTGTAAAAATGAATACGCCCAATAAAGTAAATCCATTGAGTAAAAAATACTCTACAGTTACGCCAAAAAATAAAGTAGGCCTTGTTAATCCTAAAAAAACTATATCTCCTTTAATTCCTGACATTACTGAAATAGAATTTATATGCTATATTATTAAACTAAAAGTTGATTTTTGTTTGAATTAACTATCGTTTTTTTGAATAAAATCTTCAATGAATCATTTGTACTACTAGTTTTTTTAAAACATAATTAATTGATTGAATTAGCTCAAGTTAAAGAAAAATGTTTTCAAGTATAGTTGCTTAACGCTATAAGTTAAATATTGTTAAATAGTTCTAAGTTTGCTTAATCAAAAATCAATGAAAAAACATTTGGATAAATTGTTAGAAAAATTATGCCTACATTCTTTAGATCTATATGAGAATCTAGTTACTCTCACGGATACGTCTCAAAATAAAGATATTTTTTATTTGAGTTTTAAGAAACTTATGATCATGTTTGAAGGCATAAGGCATGTTGTCTATGATGATAAGACTGGCAAAAGCTACGATATTAAAAATCCCGTAGGAAATCCAACTATAGGAATAGGATGCAATTTGAGATTTTATGGCAAACTATTGCCACAAATTATTGGTAGAAAAAATGAACCACGTTTATTAGATTTAATTTTGCATAAAAAATATCGCTTATCTGACGATGAAATAAATCTATTGTTTATATTTTGTATGAATGAAAGTCTTACGAGGCTAAATTCTATATATGGAAGAGATAAAATATTGAAATTGCCATCTTTAATCACTATAGTGCTACTATCTTTAAGTTTCAATAGTGGAAGAAAGTTTATTACTAATGCATCAACTTTAATTAATGGAATAAACATTTACAAAATAGTAAATCAATATTTCAATAACTTGGATTTAAATTCATTAGTAAAAAAAACAATATCAATACTTTTATCAATAAAACATCCTAAAAATTTACCTGGTTTAACATACAGAAGAAATATGGAAGCAGCAATAATATCTTTATATCTTAAAAATTAGCTTAGTGGAGATATTAATAAATGTTAAGATTCTAAAATTCAACATTAAAATTCTCTTATGAGTAATACCATGAATAAGATTTTTGAAAAATATCTGAAAAAAATAGATAAAACGCTACTTAAGTTAGTTGCTAGTATCAATATCAAATTCAAAAATTTTTTAGATGATAAGCAGAGTGATAAGCAAATAGATCTGGAATCAATTGATTCAATGTATACAATCTTTAATCAGGATGACTATAAAAAAATTATCGAAAAAGCAAAATGCAATAATATCATTGAGGTAGTTTTAGAGACAATCTTCTACATTGCTAAAGTTTTTGAAACAAATATTATAAAATGCATTTATAAAGTTTTTGAACTCACAAAATTAAAGAATGACACAGCCAAAAAAGATGATAAGAAGGAGGATATAGTTGCCGAAATATACCAGCATATAGCATCGTATCTTGCAGAATTAAGATATGAAGTTGAATTTGTCTTAGATGATGTTCTAAAAATATATAAATTACATCAACATTAGTAGAATTTTCGTGTTTTTATCTAAGCTTTTTTTGTGCATACATATTTTAAATGTCACTTAAGTAACTATATTAATTATTTTGTTTGGCACAAAGATTATTTTTTTGGAATTTAATAAAATCTCTTTGAATGAATCAATCTTATTGATCTCAGCTATTACTCCATCTTTACTGATTTCTTTTTCAACGTTTAAGACTAGCTTTAGCTTTCCATTTACCTGAACTGCAAGTTTCAGGATTTGATTGCCTAAATGATGAGAGTCTGGCGTTGGCCATTTTGAAATTGCAAGACATTCTTTTTCTCCTAATATTTCCCAAATTTCCTCTGAAATATGTGGACAAATTGGATTTAAAAGGGCAATAAGCAGTTTGTATCCATATTTTGCAAGTCCCAAACTAGAAGAATCTTCTTTGGTTAAAATTTTATTTATCAAACTAACGAATTCGTAAAAATTTGCTATTGCGGTATTGAATTTACAGTTTTCTAGATCACAAGTAATTTTCTTAATAAAGTTGTTGATATCAATCAAATGTTTCGATAAAGATGGATCAAGGTTTTCAAATTTATCCAAAATTTCAACATGTTTGAATTTTTCAACCAACTTAATAACTTTCTGCAGAAAACGATCACTACCATTGATACCATGATAACTCCATTCAAAATCTTTTTCAGGCGGATTGTCTGACATGAGAAAAAATCTCAAAACATCAGGAGAGTATTTTTGGACTATATCTTCCAATTCTACAACGTTATTTTTTGACTTACTCATCTTTTCAAATTTACCTTCTATCACTCCCAAGCCAGATATTGAATCTATATATTTATAACCATCTTTTTGATCATCTGGAGCATCAATTACATATTTTGGATATATATAATTTCCTTTTTCATCTTTATAGATTTTATGTAAAACCATGCCTTGTGTCAAAAGACTTTTAAATGGTTCACGAAAATTTACTAATCCAAAATCGCACATTACTTTAGTAAAAAATCTAGCATATAAAAGATGCATTATGGCATGTTCAATACCTCCAATATACTTGTCTACTGGCATCCAATATGAAGTCTCTTTTAGTGAAACCATTTCATCAGAACCGGGACTACAATATCTGGAAAAATACCAAGAGGATTCAAAAAAGGTATCTAGAGTATCCGTGTCTCTAGTGGCGTTTCCATTACATTTTGGACATGTCGTATGTTTCCAAGTTGGGTGAAGTTCCAATGGATTGCCTGATTTACTAAAGTCAACATCTTCTGGCAAAAAAACTGGTAAATTTTTTTCAGGCACCACTCCGCACTTATCACAATATAAAATTGGTATAGGGCATCCCCAGTATCTCTGACGAGAAACGCCCCAATCACGTAATTTTAAATTTCCATCTTCGTCTTTTCCAAGCCAATTTTTTTGCATTTCTTTAACATTTTCTGGCCATCCTGTCAAACTGTCTATATCTCTTACAAGCTCTTCTGCATAATCAGTTATTTTGATAAACCATTGATTTAAGCTTTTTTGTTCAACTTTTGCGCCAGATCTCCATCCTCTGCCATCTATTACTTGTTCATTAGCTAGTACCGTATTATCAATCGGGTCCCAATTTACTAAACTTTCTTTTTTATAAGCCAAGCCATTTTCGTAAAGTTTTATAAAAAATAATTGTTCATGTTTATAATATTCAGGATTACAAGTAGCTATTTCTCTAGACCAATCAAATGCAAAGCCAAGGTCCATTAATGATTTTTTCATGTTGCTAATGTTCTGGTATGTCCAAACTTTAGGATGAATACTGTTCTTAATTGCTGCATTTTCTGCAGGTAATCCAAAGGCATCCCAACCCATTGGGTGCAGTACATTAAAGCCCTGCATTTTATAAAATCTGGCTAAAATATCTGAAATAGTATAATTTCTAGCATGTCCTACATGTATTTGTCCAGATGGATATGGCAACATAGACAAGATATATTTTTTCTCCAATTTAGAGTCCTGGGTCGCTTGAAAAATATCATTTTTTTGCCATATTTCCTGCCACTTTTTACTGATTTTATGTTGATTGATCATGGAATTAATTAATAATTAGACTTACGATAGTAGTTGATAACATTTTACATTAATTTAATTCTACTACTTGCAAAAAACTCAAAATTAAGAGATGATTAGAGTATAGAAGTATATTATTGATAGTGTGTCGACAGTAGAATCCCATTGCTCTTTTTGTAATAAAGACAGAAAAGACGTAGATAAAATAATATCAAGTAAAAATGCTGCAATTTGTGATGAGTGCATCATTATGTGCTCGGAAATGTTAATAGAAAACAGCAAAGTAGAAGATAAAAATAATGAATTTAAATTCGAATTTGAAAATCCCAAAAAAATTTATGAAGCTTTATCTGAGTTTGTAATAGGACAAGATAAAGCCAAAAAAATTCTTTCAGTAGCAGTTTTTAATCATTATAAAAGAATATCATCGATCAACGAAAATCATGGTAAAGGTAAAAAAACCAAAGCCAAAAATAAAACTGAATTACCAGATACTTTTGAAAAAGTTGAAATTGGAAAGTCTAATGTTTTACTTCTAGGTCCAACTGGATCTGGTAAAACCTTATTAGCTGAAAGACTTGCTAAGATACTTAATGTTCCTTTTGCTATGGCAGATGCCACATCTTTGACTGAGGCTGGATATGTTGGAGAGGACGTAGAAAACATTTTACTCAAATTATTACAAGCGGCTGATTTTAATCTAGCAAAAGCAGAGAGAGGAATAATTTATATAGATGAAATAGACAAAATTGCTAGCAAGTCTGAAAATCCTTCCATAACGAGAGATGTATCTGGAGAGGGCGTACAACAAGCTTTGCTTAAGATACTTGAAGGAACGGTGGCGAACGTAATGCCATATGGAAGTAGAAAACATCCGGGACAAGAAACTATAGCAATAAATACTAAGCACATATTGTTTATATGCGGCGGAGCTTTTGTTGGTCTTGCTAGGAGCATAGCATACAGGCTCAAATCTACTAATATAGGCTTTAGCAGCAGTAATTCTCACGCAAGCAGTAAAGATGAAAGTTATTCTTATTTAATGTCAAAATTACAGATTGATGATTTAATTAAATATGGATTAATTCCTGAATTTGTTGGAAGATTGCCTGTTAATGTTGCACTAGATGAAGTTACATTAGAATATTTAATTAAAATACTTAGGGATCCTAAAAATGCTCTTTCTAAACAATATATGGCATTATTTGCTTTAAATAATGCTGATCTAAAATTTACAGATAGAGCTATAGAGTATGTATCTTCTGAAGCATTGAAGTTAAAAATTGGAGCCCGAGGTCTCAGATCTATTCTTGAAGATAAATTTTTGGATGTTATGTTTGAAATTGATAAATATAAAGATAAAATCTTAATATTTGATGTTATTGATAATAAGCCCGTTTTTACAACTGAAGACAAGATAGTAAGCCCATCAAGTAATGAGGTGCCTAAAAAATCAATTGCAAAAAGTTCTCTAAAGAAAAAAATTGATGTTGAAGATAATAATAAAGCTTGAGAATACAAGCCAACAATGATAACATTGTATTAATTTGTATTATGTTATTGCCAAAAGTACCAGTGATAGAATTTAATAACTTTATCTTAAGAGAAATTAATTTGGACTCAGATGTAGAAAGATATTATGAATATATGTCAAAATCTGAAGTGACCAAATTTTTAGCAGACAGCATCAAGGTATCTTCAATGGAAAAAGCCAGGCAGGACTTAACGTATTGGCATGATATTACGAAGCAGGGATATACTATTTATTGGTGTGTAGCTGATAAGAATACTAACAAAATGATAGGCAATGCAGGGTTTAATTACATAAATCAGGCAAAAAATAAAGCCAGTATAAGTTATGATTTACATTCGGATTATTGGGGACAAGGCATAATGAGTCGGGCAGTTGAAAAGATTTGTGATTTGGCAAATAAAGATTTGAGTATAAAGATTATAGAAGCAAATGTAGCTATTAATAATCTTAGATCAATTAAACTGCTGAAAAAGAATGGATTTTTATTTTCTGGAATAATAAAAAATTATGCTATTTTAGATATGCAACTTACTGACGTGGAGGAATACATAAAGGTATACTGATTTTTATGTATATAAAAAATATTTATAGTAAAAAGATATGTTTGCAATGAGTTAAACTAATATATTTAAAATGTTGACAGTGAAATTAAAAGATCTATATGATAAAACTTTTAATGATCAATTGAAAGTAGTTATTTTGCATGGAGAAGAATGTAACGTTTTATTTATATTGAGCAAATTTTTTTCTCCAAATATAACTATAGAGCTTGAAGTTTTAGAAGATGAAATTTGCACAGTAAGCTTCTTTGAGAAAAGTTATTTGGTGGTATATGTATCTAGCTACAAAGCAATAGAAAAAAAATTACCATATGTAGTTAACAACACTATTACCACAGTAATTTTTGTATTGAAGGAACGTCCACAAGACTTGAATTTAAACAAAAATAGTCAAATTGGGTATATATTATGTTATTTTGATAACTCTTCATTAAGAATAATCTTAGATCGATATTTAGAAAATTTACAAAGTATTTGCATTAGCTTCTCAGTTAAACAAATTATAATGAAGAGGTCTGGCAACAATCCATTTATTATGCTTAATGAAATAGAAAAAATATACTTTTATTGCCGTTCTAAATCTATTGTAGAATTGAATGATTCAAGCTTGGCTCTTAAAATCATCTCCAACAACACTAAATATTTATTAAAAGATGTATTTTGGTCATGTATCAATGAAGATTTTGATCCCTATTTTGCATATATTAATAAAAGCCCTGAACCAGTTTACATTTTACGATGTTTTATGAAGTTATCTAGAGATGCAATTATTGCTAACAATCTCCCAATAAAATTTGATAAAAATAAATGTGGCCGTAGTTTTTTCTTAGAAGTTCTAGATGTAATAAATAATTGTGAAATAGAGTATAAAGAGTCGTTTGAAAATAATATTTTATTAAAATTACCATTGAGATTAGCATTGGTGAAAAAATATTAATAGTTTCAAGGTAGAATTGATATTCTAAACAAAAAAATTGTATCAAGTCAATAAATAAATAATTTAATAATCAAAATAATTTGTGGGATCTATTACTTTGTTTTCTTCTGATTGCATTGCTAGATGGGCTTTAGATCCTAATTTTATATTAGCAATTTTTTGTCCCTTAGTAACAAGATCAGATTGTTTAACCAAAATTTGATTAAGTTGCGCATATGCTACCCTGAATTCGTCATGCTGAATAATAACCAACTTGCCAAAATCTTTATTAAAGCCAACATATATCACCTTTCCATCATCAGCTGCAAGAACGCTACTACTTTCTGCAATAATGTTTATTCCAGACAACTTTTTATCATTGACTATTTCATTAAATTTTTCCTGAATCACTCCTTTAATTGGATTGATAAATTTTTTATGTGCATTAGATTTATTCTTATTTTTCTTTTTGTCTGGAAACTCTTGCTTGGAGTTTTTACTTAATTTATTATTTCTTTCTTCATTCATAATATTAATACTATTTTCATTTATATCTTTAATGTCATCAAAATCTATCTTATCTTCGTAGGATTTTGAATTTATTTTAGTTTTACTTGTTTCTTTTTTATCAAAACTATCAACACTATCAGTATTTGTATAAGTTTTAGTAAGCTTATTATTGTCTTCTGTTATGGAAATTAAACTTTTCTTTTGATTTGTTAAAGAGACTTTATTGATTGGTTTTTCATTATTGATTGGTTTTTCATTATTGACTAGTTTTTCATTATTGATTGGTTTTGAATTTAGTATGGAACTTAATTCAGATTTAATAGTTTTTTTATTTTTGGCCGCGGTGTTTTTTAAATTTTTAACCCTGATTCGATATTCTATAGGCGCGGCAGGAGTTTCGCGTGTGCAATTACTAAGCAATAAAATTATTAGAAGTAAGAAGTTTGAGTTATAGATTCTAAATCTACTTATTAAAGAAATCATATTTTATAAAAAACACATCCAGCGTATAGCTAATTTTAAATCATTGTTATAAGTAATCAAATAACTTGTCTTCATTTTGTTGGCACTCAATCTTTGCAACCAATATAAATTTATAATTGGAGTAGATGCTGTTTAATATAATAAAATATGGAATTTGATCTAGAGAAATATAATCCACACATATTAGAATTCATATATAGGCTTAAAATTTGTACTATTTTTTTTATTATCTCAAGTATCGTGGGATATTTGATCAAGGAAAAGCTTTTAGCAGCAATTCTACTACCTTTATCTGAATTGCAAAAAATAAATGCGTTTTCAATAAATGGATTAATATATACCAATTTGATAGATGGATTTGTATCTTATATAAAGATAAGTTTTATATTCGGATTTATATTAACCTTACCTATGATTTCTTGGCATATGTTTAAATTTATTGCGCCAGGACTATATAAATCTGAAAGATTTGTTGCTAAGTTAGTATTGATATTTGGACCTATACTAAGCTTGATTGGATGTTGTTTAGCTTACTATATTGTTATCCCTAATGCTTGGAAGTTTTTTTATAGTTTTAGTGATGAAAATTTAATGCTTTTACCCAAAATAAGCGAATATATATCTTTGATGTTAAGTATTTTATTAGGTTTCGGAATTGCATTTCAGTTTCCTGTTATAATTGCGCTTCTTTACATAGCTAAAATAGTGAACTTAGATACTCTAGTAAAATATAGAAGATTAATGATTTTTATTAATTTTGTAATTGGTGGCATAGCAACTCCACCAGATATTTTAAGCCAATTTTTACTAGCAATTCCTTTGATAATAATGTATGAATTTGCTATAATTACGTGTAAATTAATAAGAAAAAAATGCTAGATATAAAATGGATAATTAAAAATCTAGACAAGTTTAAAACAAATTTAGAATACAGACAATTTGATAGTGATTCTGTTAATAAAACAGTGGAAAGCATTGTTATAAGTAATGAGCGCATTAAGCAGCTACGAGAAGAATTAGAGTCTGCTCAGCATCAAAGACATGCAAACTCAAATATAATTTTATCTTCCAATGTGGCTAACGAAAGAGAAGAAGTTATTAATAGGGGAAAAGAGCTAAATCTAACAATTACAGCTATTGAAACGCAATTAGAAGAGGTAGAAGAGCAGTTAAGTTCTCTTTTGGGACATATACCCAACATATTACAATTAGAAGTTCCAGCTGGTAAAGATGAAGCTCAAAACACCGAGATTAAGCGATACGATATTGTAGGCACATCGCATCATAGCGCCAAAGATTCAGTTATAAAAACTCATATAATAAATTCAAAAGGTGAACCAATATTAGATCATATAGATATTTTAAAAAAGTTCGATCTTATAGAGTTAGAAAAAACTGTAGCTATGTCAGGATCAAGGTTTGTAACTCTTAAGCGACTTGCTGCTAAGTTAGAGAGAGCTTTGGCCAACTTTATGTTGGATATCAATATATCAGCTGGTTTTATTGAGCATTCACCTCCATATATGGTAAATAATCAAGCTATGTACAAAGCCGGACATTTGCCAAAGTTTGAACAAGATTCTTTTGCAACAACCACTAACCATAGACTTATACCAACTTCTGAAGTTTGTTTAGTAAATTTAGCTGCAGATAAAATTTTTAAAGAAGATGAACTTCCTCTTAGAATGACAGCTCATACACCGTGCTTCAGATCAGAAGCAGGAAGTGCTGGCAAAGATACTAAAGGCTTAATTAGGCTGCATCAATTTAGTAAAGTGGAATTAGTTACTATTTGTAAACCAGAAACATCAAATCAAGAACATCAAATTATTCTTGAAACAGCAGAACGCATCTTGCAAGTTTTAGATTTGCCATATAGAGTTATGTTGCTATGCAGTGGAGATACTGGATTATGGTCTTCAAAGACTTATGATATTGAAGTTTGGTTTCCATCTCAAAATAAATATAGGGAAATTTCTAGTTGCTCTAACTGCACTGATTATCAATCTCGACGCTTAAAATCTAGATATAAAAATGTTGAGGCTAGTAAAAACTTTTTGACACATACTCTTAATGGATCTAGCTTACCTATTGGTAGAACTTTAGCCGCTATAGTAGAAAACTATATGGACTATGACAATAGCTGTATACGCATTCCTTCAGCCTTAATACCTTACTTTGGTAGCAATAAAATAGATTTATAAGATATAGATATAAAATATATTGACAAATCTCTTATGTCAAAGTTTTTTGTGAGTTGTTTTTTATATTCATTGTTCACATTCGTGCAATTAAATAACCTTTCTTTTTTTTATTATGATTATTAAGCAATAAAAACATTTTATTATGACTATTAAACAATAAGTATAAGATTACTATAAGTATATTTTACTTATACTCAAAGTATAGTAATAAAAGTTTTATAATTATAAATATTTAAGCTAATTTAATATGAAAAACAATAATAAGACTGATGTTGCTGATGTTGAAAATGTAAATCAAAAATTTTTTGATAGTAAAAAAAAAGAAATTGAAAACAGAATAGAGAATCTTAACTCTTCTATTAAAAAAAACATAGACACATCAATTGAAATAATAAATCGTGAAAATGAAATAAAATCAAACGCCATACAAAGCGTATTGTCAGAATTGAAGAATGGAATAAAAGAAAATCAAGAAAAATCAAATAATCTTGTACAAGAAATCAAGAATCAAGAAACAGATATAAAAATCGATGAAACAATAATTTCCTTAAATAGCGATAAAAAAGCTGATATACAAAAAGAATTAGACAAACTGCAAAAGGATTATGAAAGTAATTTAAAATCTTTTGGCATAAGGATTGATTCTGTCACTTTAGATCATATGGAAAAATTTTCACAATATGAGAAATTGGATATAAGTAAAAAAGAATTAGAGCTTGATATAGAAAAAGTTATAAAAATGGGCAATAGCTTTGAGGAGGACATAAACATCCTTAAAAAATCATTAAAAACAGTAAAAGAACAAATGCCAACAGGGGTAGGGGGCTTTTTTGAGCGACTCAATCCTTTTAATCAAAAGAAATCCCTCTTGTCTGATCCTGACTTAAAGCTACAAGCGAATAAGCTTGAAGAAGATATTAAAAATACGGAAGAGGATTTAAAACTAAATAAAAAGTATTTAAGTGATCTTAGAAAACAATTAGGTGAATTAAATAAACAAATACCAGATATAGAAAAATTAAAAGCAATAAAAAATTTCCAGAAAGAGGCCTCAGATTTAGAGTCAAAATTGTCACAAAGTACTGAAGAAATTAATAGTTATCAAGCTAAAATAAATAAGAAAAAAAGCTCTATAGAAGAAATTAAGAAACAAGAGGCCCCTTTAAAAGAAAAAATCTCTAGTCAAGAAAATGAATTAAGTTCATTAGAAAAAGAATTAAAAAATCCATCTCAAGAAACAATCAATAGCAATTTAAGTATTAAATATAAAGTAAGAAATTTGACAAATAGACATAAATCTACAATAGAAGCGTTGAAAAAAGAAAAAAATATTTTAAGTAAGCAGGCAGCACTGGAAAAAAATAATGAAGAAGATATAGAAAAATTAAGTAAGATAAAAATAATTGGTGCTGAAAATACTGTTTTGCTATATGAACATATAGTAAATAAAATATTTAATGATGGTATTAAGAATATGATTGAAAGAAAAGGAGGCAATGATAACTTAGAAGAAATGTTGAGCCTAAGACATGAGATGATGTGTAATTCTTGGAAAATACTTAATGAATTACCTTCTAATAGTAAGAGTCCTGAGAGCATGATAGAATCAATGTTGAAATATGCAAAAGACACAATGCTGAAAGAAAAAACTTACCTCGGGGATATGGGAAAATATAATTTTTCTCCTTTTAAAAAAGCTATAGAATCTTTGCAGCAAGATATAAGCTCCCTTATTACAATGAAGGAATATATAGATTCGCCTGATGGGCTAAAGTTTGCGCATGAATTATCAGAACTTAGGTTTATAGAAAAAACTAGTGAGTTAAGATTTGAATGTTATCAAAACAAGATACTAAAAGATATAGAGCTTAACTCTGAATTAATAAATAATAATGTATTTAAGACACCTGGCTTAAAAATAGATTTATTATTAGAGCAAATAGGCTCAGTTATTATTGATGATGCTGATGATTATCATAAAAAAATCAAAGCAAAAAAATTATACAATGAAACTAGTGCGGCTGATGATATAAATATAACGCCTATAGATATTAATGGACATCTTATGAATTACTTTTATAAGTCAGAATTATCAGGCTTTGAGGATATAGGTTGTTTTGATAAGCCTATAGATAAAGATTACTACATAGGCGAAGCTTTAGCGGAGTTTGAAGAGGCAAAAAGAAGTATTTACACTATTATCAACCATGGAAAGTCCTTTGAGTCAAAAGAAAATTTGTATCAAATGCTTGACGATAGACATGATAATATAGATAGTGATGCGCTTAAAACAAATGTAGATTTTTTTATAAAAATGGAAAAAAATAACAAGAGTGCATATGATGAATTTGCAAAAGATGCTAAGGCTAATAAAATTTCTTTTAACCAAGAAAAATATAAAAATGCAAATTGGTTTAAAAAAATCTTTATCTTGTTATGTGATCATGTGAGTTCAGTTACACCTAAAGATGTGGCGAGATATAGTGTTTTGCCTGAAAAGAAAGAAGTGTTAAATAAATTATTTTTTACTACTAAGGAAAAAATTACAAATTGTTCAAGATTTAATCTGAGTCAGAATAGGGCTTCTCAAAATAATATTATGCAAAGGTAAAATTCAAATGATAATCTTTCTAAGTAAAAAAAGTTATAAAGATCAAATTCAGAACAGGGCTTCTCAAAATAATATTATGCAAAGGTAAAATTCAAATGATAATCTTTCTAAGATGGAGATTTATTTCTTAATTTTCTGAGAGCCTTAGCTTCAATTTGTCTAATTCTTTCCCTGGTTACATCAAATTCAGACCCAACCTCTTCAAGGGTTGAGGCTGTAACATTATTATTTGAACTACCTTCGGACCCTGATTCATCATTAGTATTATAATTAGATGGGCTTAAAAATCTCAATCTTAAAACTCTTTCTTCTCTAGGAGTTAAATTCCTAACTAACTTGGATGAAATTTCTTTATTGTCACATTCTTGTGCTGCAGATTCCTCGGGAGATTTAAATGAAGTATCTGCGATCTGAGATAAAGTAATTTTTTCCCTAGGTGAAATAGTCATACTTTCTCTGATTTCCATAATATTAGATAGTTTTTTAGCACTAATGCATAATTTCTCCGCAACTGTATTAGTATCTGGGGCCCCTTCTTTTATATTCATTAAAGAATTAATAGTTTTAGATAGTCTACCAATAGTTTCTGACATGTGTACAGGCAATCTAACTGTTCTGGATTGGTCAGAGATTGCTCGGCTTATAGCTTGTCTTATCCACCAAGTTGCATATGTTGAAAATTTATATCCTCGTTTGTAATTAAACTTCTCTACGGCTTTCATAAGCCCTATGTTGCCTTCTTGTATTAAGTCAAGAAAATCTAAGCCTCGTCCTGTATATTTTTTGGCAATTGATACTACTAGCCTTAAATTAGCCTCAATCATCTTTTTCTTTTCTTTCTCTACGGCTTTCTTAACATTTGAAATATTTTGAATTTTGGATTTGAATCCATCATAATTATGTCCAGTAAAACTTAAAAGCCTACAAAGTTCTTCAGTGTGTATTGAAATTTGATCATGATACTTTTCTACGAATTTATTTAAATTAGCATCATTTAACTTTTGAACCTCTATACGCCAATCTGATGTATAAAAAAGATGTAAATAATTTCTATTAAACTTATCTCTTCCTATACTGCTATGCTCTGATAGTTTTAAGATCGCTATTTCTTCTGCAACAATTTTTTGTTTAAGGCTTATTAAATTGTTTACTATAGATAAAATTTTGGTTTTATTTATAAAAGCATTTTGGGTAGTGTCAATAAACTTAGTTAACTTAATTTGCCTTAAATCACTTTCTATGTTGAAATGTTTTAAAAAACTCGTACCAACTTCTTTTACTTCTTGCAATTTGCTTATAGCAAGCGAATATAATCTAGTTTCCAACTTATCTATTCTTTGTAAATCTTCATAATCTTCAGAATCTTCTTGAGTATCGTCAGATTCATCTAGCTCATCTTTTTCATCAATTTTGGTATTTTTAAGTATTTGCTTTGCTTCTAATGTTTCTGATAATTTTTCTAAATCTATAGTATGCTTCAGCTGCACTTTACTATCTTCTACCTCACTATAGCAATCTATTAAAGAATTAGCAGATGAGCTTATCTCGCAAATTGATATTATAAACAAGCGAGTGGTTTCTTCCATTAATTTGGATATAAATGCCTCTTCTTGTTTAGTTAAAAGATTGGCATTACTTATGCTTTTCAAGTATTGTTTAACTGGATCTGCTATAGCACTAATAGCAACCTCTTGCTTCTCTTCTTCATCTTCTTTTTCAACAAAAAATAATGGCTTTAAAGCCTCATCTTCAAAATTAGAGTCATCGTCCTGCGTATCATCTATTAAAGTTTCCGCACTGGTATCTTCTGTTTCCTCATAATCATCTTCATAATCTCTGTCCTCATGTTCATCATCTAAAAACTCTTCATCAAGATAATTTACAGTAGGCTTGTAGCCATTTACTACATTAGAAGATTTTTCATCTAAATGTTTAGTAATAGATTTCTTTATCTTCTTAGATTTGTCTGATATGGAAACTTCTGTTTTCAATGAAGCAAATGAAGTAAATGAATCAGATGAATCAGATGAAGCAAATTTCTCTTCAGATTCAGGTTTTTTTTTTACTGGGATGTTTTTTGTCTTTTTTTCCGATAAATTAGACTTTTGTTTTGAATCATCAGAAGAATTGTATATCATATTTTGTAAATATTTAGAATAAAGTATTAAACTTATTTAAATTAGATAAATTTGACAACGGGTATATGAAACTAAAATAACCAAGCTAATTATCTAAAAATGCGTTAACTTAACAAACAGTGGATTGTAGGTCATTCTAAGAACAGAATCTTTTTAACGCTACGTTTAAGTATATGATTATACTATATAGGACAAGAATAGACAAATTTCAATGTAGACATCTACATAAAATTTTTTTTAGTGTTTAAAAAGCCTTAATTTCAAGTCCTATATTACAAAATAACTAATTCAATATGAATAGACAAATTTATTTTAAAAGTGTAGGATATTTTATCCTAAGCATAATTTGCGGAATTATAAACGATGTGTTAAGTAAATACATCTGCTCTAATATGCATCCTTTGAATGTAACGTTTTTTAGATTTGCATTTAGTACTTTAACTTTAATTCCATTTATTTGTTTAAAAAAGCCTTTGAAAATAAATGAACTAAGTATTCATATAATTAGAGGTTCATTTTTATTTGTAGGAATATTTTGTTGGATATATGGATTAAAAAGAGTGCCATTATCGATTGCTACAGTAATCAGCTTTTCTATACCTTTATTTACACTAATCATTGGATCTTTTGTGCTACGTGAAAAAATTACTTGGCAAAGATGGTCAGCAACAATATTGGGTTTAATCGGCATATTAATTACTTTAGAATTTAATAGTTTGCAATTTAATTACATGGCTTTGATATTGATGGCAGCTGCAGTCATATTTGCATGCTTAGATGTTATTAACAAGATAATAGTATCTAGAGAATCTATCATAAATATGATGTTTTATTCTTCTTTAGTTACAGCTATAATATCCCTACCTTTCGCAATTAGTTTTTGGACCTATCCCAGCTATAATGACTTAATTTTATTATTGGTTATAGGAATTAGTGCAAACTTATTACTGTTTTTCCTTTTAAAAGCTTTTAAGTTATACGATGCAACGGCTTTAGCGCCCTACAGATATTGCGAATTAATAATAACCTCTTTACTGGGCTACTTAATATTTGATGAAATCATAGGTTGTAATTTAATCATTGGCATTATTTTCATCATTCCAGCTACTTTATTTATTACTTACTCTGAAAAATAGTATTTGCAATTTATGTACAAGGTCGATATTTTACAATGGAAATCTTATAAATAATTTCTGATAAAATATTTATAACTTAAAAAAATCCTGATTTGTCAGCGACTAAACTACAAAAAAAACTTTCTCAAGTTAAAAACATAGGAAATACAATGATTGATATATTAAATCAATTAGAAATATTTACTGTTGAAGCATTAAAGATTCAAAACCCACTAGATTTATATTTCAAAATATCTAACTTGCGTGGAGAGTTACAAAATGCCAAGATGTATGATATGTGCAATGCTATTATTTATTCCGCACGTACAGACTCTAATATGCATTGGTCAGAATGGAGCAAAATAAGGCTTAAAAAACATAAAAAAAATGCTATCAGGGAAATAATAGAGGACTTAGTAAAAGAAAATCAAGAGGTTTTCAATAAAGATGAGATACTTAATACTTTAAATCAAGCTGAATTATTAGAAATTGAATAGATAAAATTATAGCTTCCTAAATATAAATTATGCAGGCGCCAATAAGAGAAACAGAACTTCTGATTCAATATTACTTAAAGTATCATATTAAATGATAAGAAAAATTTTTCTCATATAGTTTTGTCATATATGCTGAAAATGTTTTTGATTGATAATCGATTTAAATTCAACACAAATGTAGTTTTGCTATATATTCTGAAAATGTTTTTGATTAATAATCGATTTAAATTCAACACAAAACAAAAATTAAAACGCTAAATACATTTTTTAATCACTTGATATTTTTGAAAACAAAAATAAGTCATATAGAAACAAAAATCAAATAATTCTAAAATATTTTACTAATTAGAAAATTAAACACTTTGCATCTATTAATGCAGAAAAGAATTAAATAGCGATGGAGGGACTCGAACCCCCGACACATGGATTATGATCCCATTGCTCTACCACCTGAGCTACATCGCCTTATAAAAATTATTATATAACATTTGATATCAATTATCAATGGTTTATAGACAAAGTTTATGATGAAAAAATTATAAAAATGTTTAGAAATAGAAAATTTCTTCATTCATAATGATGGTCATAAAAAATGAAATAACAAAAATCAACTATACATTCCTACTCAATTTATAGATTTTTAACTTTAACTTATTGTTGTAAGTTAAGTAAAAAGTTGTAATTTAAGCAAAAATAGGTTTAGTTCTTTTTCTTTGTAGCCTTTTTTCTTTTAATCTTGCCATAATTTGTCTTCTTTTTCTTTGTTTCGCCATATGCTTTAAGGCTGATGGAGACCCGCCCACCTGTTTTCTTCTCACTGTATATGGCACATTTTCTTTAGCTACCGTATCTCTATAGTGTTTTATGATAGAGTCTGATTTTGCTTGATCAAAAGTTACAGGCACTGCATATATTACTGACATTAGATTAATATGATATTTTTGTTAAATTATACATTAAAATGTTTTTTATACCAAGATAACTAACTAACATTACAAACGAAAACTTATGAAGTATCGACATTCCAACTTTGAAGATTTTTTTTCTTCAAAAGAGATTTGTATTTTTATGAATCTTTGGCTAAAGAATGCAATGCGGTTGAAAACCTCTGAAGCTATGTTGGATGAAATATCAAAAAAGATTTTTGATACTCAGGCTCATTGGCGCACACTATTCTTCTGGAATGAAGCCTATGAGGTCTTGTCAAGATATTTGGATTATTTAACTGCAATGCATTATAAATTTCTAATGAGTTCAAATGTTAAATCAAATCTTGAATATAATATAAATATTTCGTATTTAGAAAGTGAAAAAGTCATAAATAAATTTAATTTACCAGAAAATTTTCATTTAATGAAAACTAATGAAAAAATTGTTAAACTGGTTCAGTCTCGATTATTTTTATTTAACCAAAAAGAAATATATAAACATCAATCACTAAAAGCAACTTGGAATACTGTTGATCTTATATGGAAATTAATAGGTCATCATGATATAGATTTGAAATTCTATTCAAAGCGTTTAATTCTCAGTATAGTGCATGAAAAAATTGTAAGATATTACCTTAATCATTCAAAGTTTGAAACGGAACAACAGCTTATTAAAACGATTGATAAGATTCATTATTATATTCATACCTTGCGTAAAAAATTTATTTGTTAGAGTTATATGAAATTTCAAAAAAACCACTTATTAACTATTGCTTTAATTTTTATTGTGGTATATGTCTATGGAATTTTATATGTTATGAAAGATTATATTGATTATTATCAGAATGATTTGCAAGTTAATAATACAGGCAATAATCTTATAGTTAGTGGTATTATAGAAGATTTTAAATTAATCAATCAAAGTGAAATTTCTCAATATATAAATGTACCAATTGAAACTGAGCTATGCACATCTGATTTAATTTTAGTCTGTATTGTTATAGATGATTCTCAAAATCGCATAATAGCTTTAATGAAAAATCTTAATTCTCCATTATTAAGGCAAGGTCAGAGAATTATAATGAGGGGTATAAGTAAATTTGGGGGTAAAATATTTGTCGCTGATGCAGCATATTTGAAACATGATGAAACTTATAAAGTTTAATATGTTTAATGTTTTTATAAGATTTGTTAATGATTTATTAATTTAATAATTTTTTAGCTTAGATGTTTTGATTTGATATATAGCATATCAAATACTACTATTTACAAATTAATTGTTAAATCTTTTGGCATATTAGCAATTACAAATTTTCTCACTTTGTCCAAAGCCGCAACTTCTATTTGTCTTATTCTTTCTTTAGAAACTCCATATTCTTTGCTTAAATCATCTAAAGTTTTTTGTTCATCTAAAATTTTTCTAGCAATTACCACCTCTTTCTCTCGCTTAGTAAGAGAGTTTAGGGCATTTTCAATTAAATCATGCTTTAATTTTGCATCATTGTTTGATATAGCTAATGCAATTGGATCAATTGAATTACTTTGTAAAAGATCAATTGGCTCCATGATTCTATCGTTTTTTACGAATTGACGATTAAGAGAAACATCATGGCCAGATAATCTTGCATCAATTTCACTTACCTCTTCTCTAGTGGCACCTATTTGTTTTGCTATTTTATCGTAATCGGATGACTGAAAAGCTCTTCCTTCTAAAGCAACTATTTGATTTTTCATTTTACTTAATGAATAAAACAATTTCTTTTGTAGTGTAGTAGTTCCTATTTTTACTAAAGACCAAGTTCTCAAAATGTATTCTTGTATATTAGATTTAATCCAAAATACAGCATAGGTAGAAAATCTAAATCCTGTGTATGGGTTGAATTTTTCCACAGCTTTCATTAGTCCTATTGTGCCCTCTGAGATTAAGTCAATGATATTTTGACCAAAGTTTTTATATTTTAAAGCTACTTTAACTACCAATTTAAGATGACTTTCAACTATTTTTTTCGCAGAAGAAAAGTTCTTATTTTCATAATAATCTTTAGCTAAAAAGAGTTCTTCTTGTATTTCTAAAGATTTTATAGAATTGACTTTTTTGATATAAGATTGAAAAATATCTTTTATTGGATAACTAGCCTCATAAGTAATCATTTGTTCCATGATGTTTTATTAAGAAATTCTAGAAATGCTTTTTCATGCATATGTATATATATGATTATACCTGGTTTATTTTACAAGATCTACTTTTAATTAGGATATATATCATATAAACAAAGTTAATATGATATATAATATCGAATATCATCATTCTTACTCTAGTTATGAAAAATATACGATCTGCTAAAATTGGAAATTTAATTAGAGATGAGTTATATCCGATTATTAAATTTGGTAGAGTTCTGCATCCAGAGCTTGAAAAATACATGTTTTCTATTTCTAGTGTTTTAGTCTCACCTGACTTGAGCGTAGCTAGATGCTATGTGGTTTCTTATAACGAGAATTCTTTGAGTAGAATTTTGGCAATTTTGAACAAAATATCTAAATCAATTGGTATGGAATTTGGAAAAAAAGTTAACTTAAGAAAAATACCAAATTTAGTTTTCTTTGATGCTGAAATTGCTCCTCAAGATGTCAAGTTTAAGGATGAATATGGACTATAACTGAAAAAAAGTGTTAATTTGAATTATAGTTATCAACTTTTAGTTTCTATAAATTTAATCTAATTTTTGATATTAGATTCTTTAAAATATATGATTTAATGATTTTATCTTTAAGTTAAATCGATAAACATGTATCGTAACCTCACATCTCCATTTGAGCTAATAAGTTCAAATTTACCTACAGGAGATCAGCCTAAAACCATAGATTTTATAGTAGATTCACTTCAGCGTGGAAACGAAAATCAAACTATTTTAGGCATTACTGGATCAGGTAAAACTTTTACCATGGCCAATATTATTCAAAAAACTCAACGTCCTTCTATTATTATGGTACATAATAAGACTCTAGCCGCGCAAATATATGGTGAAATGAAGCTACTTTTTCCAAAAAATGCTGTTGAATATTTTGTTTCATATTATGACTACTACCAGCCTGAGGCTTATGTTGCACGAACTGACACATACATAGAAAAAGATTCTTCGATTAATAAACAAATAGATTTGTTGAGACACTCTGCTACCAGGGCTTTATTGGAACGTAGGGATGTAATAGTAGTGGCTTCGGTGTCTATGATATATGGCCTTGGATCTCCAGATTTGTATCAAAAAATGACCCTAAGTTTAGAATCAGGGGGTTATTATTCAATAGATAAATTGTTATTGGAGTTAATTAATTTGCAATATAAAAGAGAGTCGATGGATTTTACTAGTGGCACATTTAGAATTCGCGGCAGTGTAATAGATATAATGCCTGCGCACTATTCTAATAAAGCTTGGAGGCTTAAATTTGATGATAATTTACTTGAATCAATATGTGAAATTGATTCATTGACAGGGGACGAAATGGCCGTGCTTGATAAAGCTATAATTTTTGCTAATTCGCATTTTGTAACTCCTAGGCCAATATTAGAAAAGGCTATGCAGCAAATTAAAATTGAACTAGATGAGCGTTGTGAATGGTTTGAGTTGCAAAATAAGCCCATTGAAGCTAATAGGCTTAGGCAAAAAGTTAGATATGATCTCGAAATGCTAAATAGCACAGGTCAATGTAAGGGAATCGAGAATTATTCTCGTCATTTTGTAGACAATTTTTCTGGCAAGCCATCAACTTTGTTTGAATATTTACCAAAAGATTCTTTGTTATTTATAGATGAAAGTCATGTTAGTATTCCTCAAATAAGAAGTATGTATCATGGGGATCGAGCTAGAAAAGAAATGTTAGTAGAATATGGATTTCGTCTCCCATCTGCTTTTGATAATCGACCTTTAAAATTTGATGAATGGAATGCTATAAGGCCACAAACTATCTTTGTTTCTGCTACACCTAATGAATTTGAATTGAGTTATTCAAAAGAAAATGTAGTTGAAATGATAATTAGGCCAACTGGTTTGTTAGATCCGATTTGTGAAATAAGGCCATTAGAAACACAAATAAAAGATTTGATTAAAGAAATTAATAAAACTATTGCCAAGCGTTACTGTGCTTTGGTTACGTGCCTTACTAAAAAAATGGCTGAAGATTTGACTAAGTTTTTAATTAACGAAGGCATTAAAGCAGAATACATTCACTCTGATGTTCATACATTAGACAGAATAGCAATCATGAATAAATTAAGATCAGGTGAAATTGACGTTTTGGTGGGTATAAACTTGTTGAGAGAAGGTTTAGATATACCAGAATGTCAATTGGTGGCTATTTTAGACGCTGATAAAGAAGGTTTTTTACGATCAAAAGTTTCATTAATACAAACAATTGGTAGAGCCGCCAGGAATGCAGAAGGAAAAGTAATTTTATATGCAGATGTAATAACTGGATCTATTAAATATGCTTTAGATGAAACTAACAGAAGAAGAAAATTACAAGAAGAGCATAACATCAAACATAACTTGACTCCGCAAACTATAAAAAAAGATTTAGTAATTTTTAAAGAACTTAGTAATGCAGAAATAAAGCCTAAATTGTCAACAGTAAAATACTCTAAAGAATCATTTAAGAGCGAAAAAGATTTAATCAAAACTATACAAAAGATGAAAAGAGAAATGCATAAATTGGCCAAATCAACCAAGTTTGAACAAGCTGCCAACCTTAGAGATCAGATAAAAGAATTAGAAATGATGCAGCTTAGCTTATAAATGTTTTGAAGCAATGACTAATCTGATATCAAATGTTTTTATGTATTGTTTAAAATGTATTTGTTATCTAAAAACAAAATATAAATATTGTATATATTTCATTCGAAAAGGTTATTTTTTTCAAAAACCTTTTCTCAAGGTGAAGCTAGCAAAAAAATTATTTTTTCAAAAACTTTTTCTCAAAATGAAACTAAATTTTTTTAGACAAATAAGATCATCATCTATTTTTGATTTACTTTCAACAACTTAAGTTATAAGCAGAAATTTACTAAAACCTAGATATAATTTATTACTTACATTCTTGAAGACCTTATGTTTCAATTTATAAGACTGTTATTCATACTGATTAAATATAACATTTCTTTTGATAAAATTCCTTTCATTTTTAGGATTAGTATGCGAATTGGTTCTTTGTTTATTTTTTGGCCATGGTATAAATTACCAACTCATATTAGAGTTAGAAAAGCTTTAGAAGAAATGGGGATTGTATATATAAAATTCGCTCAACATTGCGCTACTTTTACAGAAATATTTGATACTGAAACAGTAAAAGAGCTGTCCAAGATGCAAACTAACGTTAAACCATATCATGCTAAAACAATAATTAATATAATTAAAGATAATCTTGGGAATTTATTTGATAATCTGGAGCATATAGATCCCAATTATATTGGCTCTGCTTCAATTGCACAGGTGCACAAGGCAAGTTTAGTATTAAATGATAAAAGAATTGAAGTTGCTATCAAAGTCATTAAGCCAAACGTAGAAAAGATGTATAAAAAAGATATAAAGTTCTTATATTTAGTTGCTAAAGTTCTCACTAGGCTATCGAAACAATTTTTTAGATTGAATCTTGTTAATTTAGTTAAAATATTTGAAACTTGCATGCTGAATGAGCTAAATCTTTTAATTGAAGCGGCTTCTATGGACGAAATGAGAGAGTGTAAAATACCTAATTTGGTAATTCCTAAGGTTTATTGGCATTTTTCAAATGAAAAAGTATTAGTAATGGATTACATCCGAGGTATCTCAATTAGAGAAAAAGAACAGCTAATAGCAAATAATTGTTCGATAAAAGAAATAATAAGTAACTTAACCACGATATTTTTCTATCAAGCGTATGAATATGGTTTTTTCCATGGAGATTTGCATCCTGGAAACTTACTTGTATTGCAAAATAACAAAATTGCTATGATAGATTTTGGAATCGTTGGTCATATTAGTAAAAAAGATAAATTTGTTATAGCTCAAACTTTACATAGTTTTCTAGAAGGTAATTATTTCAAAATAGGATTGATACATAAATTTGCAGGATATCTAAATAAAGATATTGATTTGCACGATTTTGCTAAATCTATGAGAACTATAGGTGAATGTTTATTTAACAAGGAGTTAAAAGACATATCGATAGGCATTCTTCTTAAGCGATTATTTAGTGTAGGGCTTAGATTTGATATGGAGCTACAGCCTCAACTTATATTGGTACAAAAAACTACTTTATCAATGGAAAGATTAATAAAACACTTGGATCCAAATGCAAATCCATATGTTATAGCTAAGCCGTGGATCAGAGCTTGGTCTATTAGAAATATGTCATATTTTGCAATTTTAAAAGAAAAAATAGGGCGTAAATATCAAAAAACTTTCGGCCTAGAAGGATTTTTCAAACAGTTCGATTGATTGAATAAAGACGATAGTGTAGAATTTATGATTGACGTAATAGTATAAATTCGCATAAAAAAAACAATAGACTTCTTAATATATTTTTTTTGCATAGCCATATCTAATATAATATGTATTAAGTTACTAAAATGCTTTAAAGCAAAGTCAAAATATACTGAAAAGTATTTAAAACCCCCCTTATAATTTAGTACTAAATTTATTCTGAATGATAGATAATCAAAACATAAATGATCAGCAGCAAGTTGCAATAAAAGATGGATCAATAAATCAAGTTAAGCCCAAAGGTAGATTGGTGCTAAGAAGACCAAAAGTGGATCAAGGCGATGTAAATTCATCGCATGTGCCTCCTATTGAGTTGGCGCAAGATTTACCGACTCAGGCTTCTTTGTTAAAATCTACTAAAGTAGAACTAAAACCAAAGGAAACTTCTGATACTTCAAGCTATTTAAGTGGATCTTATACATCTAATAATAGTAATATTAGTAAAATGGAACGTCCTCATAAAATAGACCATTCTAAAAAAACTAGCCTTGATGAGCCTATAAGCTATAATCGTGCTTTTATAGAAAATAAAAAAGCTCCTATAGATACATCAGTGCGAACAAATAAAGGAATAGTTGAAAGTTCTGGTAGGTCTAATCCTGGATTCATTACTCCTAGAGGAAATACCAATGAGTTTCCTGTTGCTAAAAAATCTAATGATTTTCCTATTGCTAAAAAATCTGAAAATACTTTTGCTTCAAAAAATGATGCTTTAGCAATGTTAGTTAATGAGAGTTTACATGCTAAAAGTTTTGTAAAAAATAAAAATGAGAATGTTGCTCATGAGCAATCAGATCATTCTCCTGAAATAGTTTCTGTTGTTAAGCCAAAAGTTTTAGATGTTGTTGAGATTCCAGTGGTTTCAAAATTAAGCAATTCACCTGATCGTACTCAAAGTAAGTTTTCATCTAATTCATTTAGAGGTACAAGTACTACTGATACATATAGAGATAATTTCAATAGAGATCACTCCAATAAATTTAAAAGTGATTCTTTTTTTAAGAAAGAAGATTCATTTAGTAAATTTGGAATAAATAAAAATCTAAAACAGGCAACAAGTTCAAATGTTATTCAAAATACTCCCGCGCAAGAAAGAGAAATTTTGGATAAATCAATTGCAAAACTAGATCAGTTAAATAATGACATTTATTTAAAAACTGCAATTCATGAAAGAAAACCGGTTGAAAAACCTGTTGCTGAAAAGCAAAGTGTCGAAATAGATCACTCTGATAATAAAACAGGATCAGGCTTTCCAAATCAAAAAAGCACCTCTCAACAGATATATACCATGCCATACGAAAATAAAAAATATGGTCCATATCAGAAGCCTGACTATCAGAATCAGAGGCCTGACTATCAGAAGCCTAGATATGGTTCGGACAATACCAGATCACCAGAAAATGGATCGAGGCCAAATTATCAAAGACCATATAATTCAGCTGGATATGGTGTGGGCGATAACACCAGATCGCCAGAAAATGGACCGAGGCCAAATTATCAAAGACCATATAATCCAACTGGATATGGCGCGAGTGATAATAAACCTATTAATGAAAGAGTTGGTTTTGACAGAAATGCAGACACCAATAGATCTTCTTATGGTCAAGATTTAAATTCCAACCGATTTACTACAAGGAATAACCAACAAGGAGGCACTTTTAATCGTGAAGCTTACAATTCACAAGATCGCTCGTCTGGCTTTAGATCAGATCATAATGCTGAGCGTCCTGGTTATAATGCCGAGCGTCCTAGTTATAATAATTCACAAGATCGTTCGTCTGGCTTTAGATCAGATCATAATGCTGAGCGCCCTGGTTATAATGCCGAGCGCCCTGGTTATAATGCTGAGCGTCCTGGTTATAATAATTCATTCAATAGGAGGCCAGGTTTCAATAATGATCAACGTGGAACAGGCTCTCGCCCTAATGACTATCGCTCAAGTAGATTTGGGCAAGCGAATAATTCTACTGGTAATTATGGATTCAATTCTTCAAATCAGAATTCCTTTTCTAGACCTGATTCAGATCGCAATCAGCCATGGCAACAAGGTCAATCTAGGACTGGAAATTCAAATTTTGGACAAAATGTATATCAATCTAGCTGGAGTCAAAGAAATAATCAGTCTCAGGCTGGCTTAAGAACTACGCATTCATCGAATTCACCATATTCAACTGAAAACAAAAAACGCAATACAGAGGCAGATTTTGGCGCACCGAGAGACATAGAAGCAGAAAAAGAATTTAATAAACCACAGCAGTATCGCAATAAAAACAAGTCTCATAAGCATAAAGAATTTGATGATTCAACTCATTTGAAGCCAAAGAAAACTTTACATGCTCGCATGAGTCTTCATGATGATTCTGAAGATGAAGTACATGTAAGAGTCAAGAGAAGGGCTAAGAAAAGCTCTTACCAAAATAGTCACAAACCAATGGTGTTGACTCTTGGAACTAGCATCACTTTAATAGAATTAGCAAAAATTATAAATCAAAAAGTTAAAAATCTGATCCTTGAATTTGTTAAATTTGGCTTCAAATTTAATGAAAATAGTTACATTGATTATGATACAGCTAAACTAATTTTAGAAGATTTGGGCCATGAAGTTCAAAAAATGGAAAATAAAATAGTAGATAATGTACTAAATAATACTTCTGGAAACACATCGGAAAAATATATTACTAAGCCGCCAGTTGTGGTTATAATGGGACATGTGGATCATGGCAAAACTTCTTTACTGGATTCTATTAGATCTTCTGATATTGCTCAAAAAGAACATGGCAACATTACTCAGCATATTGGTGCTTATGCAATTGATTTTCAGGATAAAAAAATTACTTTCTTGGATACGCCTGGTCACGAAGCTTTTGCTCAAATTAGAAGCAGGGGTTCCAATGTTGCAGATTTAGCTATTTTAGTTGTAGCGGCTGATGATGGTATCAAGCCACAGACTATAGAAGCTATTAGTCACATCAAAGCAGCCAATATTCCCATGATAATAGCTGTTAATAAGATTGATAAACAGCCAAATTATCAAAAAATAATTAATGATTTACTGCAGTATGATGTTTTGACAGAAGAAAATGGTGGTGATGTTATGGTTGTGCCAGTTTCAGCTCTTAAGAAAACTAATCTAGACAAATTATGTGAAGCTATACTTTTACAAGCTGAAATGTTAAATATTAAATATTTAGAAAATACTAGACCATTTGGGACAATTATTGAATCTAGAATTGATAAAAATCAAGGTATAGTAATATCTATTTTGATACAAGCTGACAGAGTTAAAGTTGGGGATATTATAGTATCAGATGATGCTTATGGAAAAATTAGAATTATGACTAATGATAGAGGAGAGAAAGTTAAAGAGGCCTGCGTATCAACTCCAGTAGAAATTTTTGGTATTAATAAAATTCCTGGCATCGGATCTAAGTTTTTAATTGTTTCTTCTGAAAAAGAAGCTAAGGAACTGGCTAATAATTTTGAAAAAAATAAAACTCCTTTAGAGGAAAAAGATATTGATGTTTTGGCCAGATTAAAAATCGGTAAGATTTTCAATCTTATAATTAAAGCTGATGTTTCAAGTTCCTTAGAAGCTATTAAGTCCAGTGTTTTAAAAATTAAAAATGAAGAGATAGATGTGAAAATTGTTTATGGTGGCATAGGTCCAGTTACTGATACTGATGTTTTATTGGCTAAAACCACAGGGTCTAGCATAGTAGCCTTCAATATAAAAACACCTACTAATGTTCTTAACAATGCAGAAAAATCAGATATAAAAGTCATAAGCCACTCTCTCATCTACTCTTTAATAGATGATGTTACTAATATTGTCACTGGCATGTTAGATGATATAGTTACAGAAGAAATTATTGGAGAAGCTGCCATTAGAGAAGTTTTCATGTTGTCAAAATTTGGAATTGTAGCTGGTTGCTATATAACTAAAGGCAAAGTTAAACGTAATCACAAAGCGCGCGTTATAAGAGATAATAAAGTAATTGCTAATACAAAAATAGAATCTATTAAAAGATTTAAGGAGGATGTAGCGGAAGCGGCAGAAAACTTTGAATGTGGCATATTAATGAGATTTAAAGATTTCAGATTAGGTGATGTTATAGAGTGTATCGAAGAAACAATTACTAAAGGTAAATTATAAAATAAATTACTAGCATAAGAAACACTAAAAATACTTTTTATCTATATAGCATACGTATGCTACTAAATATATTTTTTTTTAAAAATATCTGTGCACATTTATTTGTATACATTTGTTTGAATCTAGTTATATATATTGTTAAATTAATACAGATTAGTATATAATTTTTGTATTACTAAATAATAAAGTTTACTTATGCAGAAAAAATCTAGTGAAAAATTAGAAAAACCTGATATTAATACAACAACTTATAGGACTTATAGTGATGGATGTACGGAAATATTGCTTGTTACAAACGATAGAATAACAATTACTTCGTCTACTGGAAATAATAATTTTATGTCAATAACAGTATTTGGAGAAGTGAAGTGCTATAACGGAACATTAGGCATTGAATCTATAAATGTAAATATTAAATACTCTGACGGAACATCGGTTACTAAGCCTTCAAAAAAAATAGTGAAACAAGATTTACAAAACGCCACTATCATGGAAAACCTTTTTTATGTTTCTAAAATAGAAAATTACACCATTAGACAACTAGAGTTTCCATTTACTGAGTTTTATGTCGACACAGGTAAAATAGAGCCTTTTATTATTAGTGCTAGAAATGTAAAAAATGATAATGATCTTGATCTCAATAGCACAAGACTATTTTTATATCTTAATGATGAAAATTGTAAAACTTTTGGCACAAAGTTTTTTCATAAAAAAAATTCAGCAAGTGATTTTAAAGCTATAAAATCAACTAAAACTATTAACTGTGAAAATTTTATTAATAATGTTATTCAAACTCTTAATTTAGTTATTTGTTCTGATAGAGGGGTCTCAAATGTAAAAACTTATCAGAATTTTTTTTCAGAACTTACAAATCTTGAGCTACAGAATTATATTGACACTGGTAAGATATTTGAAGATTTTATAAGACATTATCAGAATTTCCATATTCTTGAAATACTTAAGCCATATGCAAATGATAGATTTACAAATTACATTACTTTTACAAGAGATTTTAAGACTATAAGCTCTTGCTATTATTCACCCAAAGATAAAACTATATATTATCATCTTAATTTCCAACAAAAAAACGTTAAGTTTAAATGTATTATAAATAATATTGATGATGTATATCAGTTAAATACAGGAACAATGTTATGTATAGTAAATAACTTAAATCCTAAATCTCGAACTATTATTTACTCAGTAAATGAGAAAATATGTAAGCTTGATAATATAAAAGAAAATTTTGGCATATTAATGGGTTATTTTCATTTTTATGATTTATTTAGCAATAGCTCTAATAAGATGCGTAGTTGTGAAACTGCAAATATAAACGATGAAATAAAAGGTTCAGTTTTAGGTTATTTATCAGATAATTTAGACAATTTACTTAGTCCATTAATTAATAACGAAAATGTAAATATATTTTTAAACGAAATAGATAACAAAATAGATATGGATAAATATAAATGTTTAGTTGTAGATTCATTGCTAAATGAAATCATATTTTCTATAATGCAATATGCTAAAAGTGGTAATTTGGTAAAAAGTTTTCTTCCAGATGAAATAAAAATCGATTTAATAGATAAATTATCTTCCGATAGAGTAAGTTTACTAGGGGAAGAGATGATTTTAGATTTAATCAAAAATTCTGTATTAGACATTATTTCACAAATTTATGAATTTTCTAATTACGAACTGTCTTTAGATAAAAATCTCTTAAAGTTAAACAAAAAAACTATTATCAAATCAGGTAACAAAAAGTATTATGAAAATACGAATAAGCAAATTGAAAATGTAGACCAGCATAAGAAACTACAAAAAAAATCAAAAAAAGAGGGGCAAAAAGTAAAAAAAGAATTTGAAAAAACTCAAAAACAAGAAGAAATAAATGAAAATCTAGAAAAACAAGAAAAAACAAAAGTTCCACTAGAAGATAAATATGGTTTTAATACAAAAAATTCTTTTCAAGACCCAAAAAAAGCTACATCAAAAGTAAGTTTTGCTTCAGAGTCTGAAAAAGAAACAAATGCTGAGGATTATAAAATTATTCACGAGAAAGAATTGGTCAATGATGAAAGTAATTTTATTCAAACAAATGATTGTTTAAATTTTGATGCAACAGTAATTGAACATTTGCTTTCACATGAAGATGCGAGTAGTTTTATAGGGCAAGAAACGATCCCTACAGATAATCCATTTTAATACTGGAAATACATAAGATTTTTATTACAACAAAATGCATATTTATTCCGAGTCACAACGAAATGACATAATAAAACTTTTACTTTTGTTTTGATAATTTTAATATCAAATCATTTAAATTATTTATAGCTAAATGTTTTGCTTTTTGTGAAGCAAAGCCTTTTTCTACATTTTTATTTAAAACATGAGATGCAAAAACTATTTGTTGATTATTTTTTTCTATATAACCAACAAACCATCCATGCTTTAATTCAGTTTTTTTATTATTGATTACTTGATATCCGCTTCCAGTTTTACCATAAAGTTTCCAATTGTCTTCTATAACTTGAATAAACATAAGATTTTTTGTGTACTCATAAGCTTCTTGACTTAAATTAAACTCTTTATTTATTATTTTTTGTAAAAATTCTATTTGTTGAATTGGAGATATTTTCAAAGAAGAAGAAATCCATGCATTTTCTAATTCACCAGAGGTATTCATATTTCCATATTGAAATTCAGATATATATTCTTCAAATTTAGTTTTAGTTAATTTTTTTACTAAAATATTAGAATACCAAAGGCAACTATTTTGTATCCATGTTTTAGGATTTTGTGATGTTTTACATTTTTCTATATGGTAATCAACATTATTTGGCAATTTCCAAATAGGATCAATTTCATTTTTAAGTATTTTACTATCAAATCCAATTAAACTTAATGGAATTTTAAAAGTAGATTGTGGTGGATAAAATTTATAACACTAACCTTCTTGTATGAGGGTTTTCTCATTTATTTTTGCTATAAAACAATTTGCATAAGCTAAAGAATTTGAAAAGCACAACAAAAAGATAAGCTTAATTTTGATATTCATAGAAAAATATTTTTATATTAAAATTTAAAGTAAATCATAAAAATAGTATCTTAGAAAGAGACTGAAAAAAGCTTCTTGGAAAGAATTTAATACCGTTTCTATTAGTAAATTATAACAAAAAGTTATAAAACTTCAGGTGCCAAGGAGGCAGCTTTAGGAGATCTTAACCTAACTTCTGCTGGAATAGGGCTAAATAACCTAGTGCCCATCATTTCTAGATTGCTATTTAGCAATATGACGCCATTGGTGCCAAATCTGATAGATGTGCCATCTAATCTCTTAATAGGAGATTTAGTAGTAACCAATAAAGCTTTATATATGTCACCTTTTTTAATTTTTTCATTAGGGACGGCGCTTTGAACAGCTACTACTATATAACTATTGACGTGAGCAGTTTTTCCGCCCAAAACTTTAATGCATTTAACAGTAAGGGCCCCACTATTGTCTAAAACTTTTAAAACACTTTCAACTTCGATCATAATAAATGTAAATCTTGATAGAACTATATAATTCTATCACATATATACTCACTTTTGTATCCTTTCTCCGTATGCCCTGTTTTTAACTGAAACTTTGCATTGTATGTGAAGCTTTAAGTGCTTTATATATGTAAAATATTCTAAATATATGTAAACATTATTCATATGCTTAGTGTGATATAATTACATTTAAATATATATTTAATCTAAAAACTTATGCAGGATAAGCAAAATAATGAAATAGTGTATTAGGTTGAAGCTCACAAAAAACTTAATAATGTTAATAAATTTCAACTTATTACAGCTTATAAACCTAAATTATACAATAATATATTTGGCGCATCATTTCTAGGTGAAAATGGTCAAGATGGTTTTGAACTTCTTTATTCAAATAAAAAGACCGCAATAACCATTTTATTTTTCAAAAATGGTACATGGATATTCCAAAAAGTAAATGGAAAAAGCAAAATATTCTCAGATAAAATTAAGATCAATAATATAGAAAAAAGCTTGCATATGGCTTATGTGTGTGACAATAAAGATAAACCACTATTATGTTATAATGACAAACTAGTAAAAGAAAAGATATTTTCTATAAATTTTATTGATAATCAGTCTTTTCTTGCTAGTTCTAAGCTTAATAATAAACTTCCGATAGATTATTTAATTAATAATGTAGAAGATAAAAAAAATATCATCAAATCCACTAATAGCAAAAAAAGTTAAAGATGCACTTAAATTTATTAAATCTCTTCCATATATAAAACCTTCAAAACAAATTCTTATATTAAAAAATTTAAAAAATAAAGAATCTATTGCCAGTAAAGAATTTTTTAATTCTTTTTATGATTTTAAAACGTCAACTGCTAAAGAAATTTATAGAAGTGCTTTAGTTTCGTCTATTTTAGAAATAACAAGCATGAAAATAACTAATTCAAAAAAATGTTTAATACTATTGAAATATTTAATGAATAAATCTTCAACGCATGAAAAAAAATGTCTGATGTTTTAAAACCATTTTCTGTTGACTTTAAAAGTTTTTTTACATTTTATCCAAATCTCAAATTAGTAATTTTTGGTTATTTAACCAAAGATATCAATACTAATCAAAAAAATTTGGTTTTTATTCTTAATGCATTAGAAACAGAATTATCAATAGATGAGATAGATGAGCTTGATGCGGTTAATATAGAAGTTGTTAAAAAAATTATATCTAACATTATATCTGATATTCCTAAAGAACTATCAGACAGAAAATATACCTTGCAAACATCAGGCACAGAAAACGTTTATACATCATTTCATTTAAAAATAGAAGACCTTGGTGAGCAGCCTGCAGACAATAGCATAGGACAGCATGCGGACAATAATATAAATATAAATCCTATGCCTGAACATATTGATAATATAAACCCTGGACAAGAAGATAATATAGATTTATCTGGAAATGTAGATGATACGCACAGTTTGCCCGGATAAATAATTTGGTTTTTTGAAAAATTTTAATATAAAGTTCATTTCAAAAATATACTAACAATACATATTTTCTTTGTAGATGTATAAATTATCACAAAGCAATTGATATACTCATAAGTGCTTAAAAACTCATTCAAATATCATATAAAATAATCATTTGCTCAAAGACATGTAGAGTATTAGTCGCTGTAGTATTGTCGCTCCTGCTTCTGCTTCTGCTTCTGCTTCTATTTCTACTTCTACGCTTTAATCAATTTTCTAAACTTAATACAGCCTCTATTTTAACTAAATTATTTGAATTTAACTCAATTTGATTTAATTGCAAGTATTTTTCAATCTCAGTATTAATATTTGTATTTTTAGTACCAGGTTTTAAATAATCCTCAATCAATCGAATATCAGCTATGGTGATTACTTTTTTATAATTTTGTAAACAAGTTGCTATGTAATCAAAAATTGGTGGACAATTACCGTCTTTTAATTCAACTAATCGATTAAGAATCGTTTTTCCATCATTAATAGAAGTAATTTTTATATTTAATTTTGTATTACCTCCGCAAGGACAATTTAATTCTCCAGAGTATTTATCTAGCAAAAAAGTTTTAGTTAGATTTAAATTAAATGATTTAATAATATTAACTATAGTATAATTAATGTTATTTATATTAATTGTTTGGCTTAATTGACTGCCGATAAAATCCTTAGTGTTTTCATTTACATGTACGGCAAAAAATTTCTTTTCATATTCACTCATCTTAATTTTGGATGTGATAATTTTAGGTACTAAATCTAATAAAATGCCATTTACTTGTTGATCAATATTACTTAGAATAACGATATCTCTACAAGTCACTATTTCTTGTAGTTGAGTTTTTTCTAACATAGACCACATAAGTTTCTTAGTCGATTCATTTTCTAATATCTTGCCTATTAGATTTGTTTCCTCTGTGTTGCTATTTTCTGTGTTGCTATTTTGTTGCTGCGATGCAGTATTTATGCTATTAAGATAATAAATAATTTGATCTTTCTCAATCGATTCTATTAATTTTTCATCTACTATATTTAGGGGAAAGATTTGTCCTTGCTTCATTTCATGATGTTTGGTTAAGACATAGCTAGCTCCAAGAGCTAGAAGAATAATTCCACCAAAATATCTCATTTTATATTTGAAGTATTAATAGTATCTAATGTCCAATAGATAACTTTATATTTACCTACCCCTATTAGGGCGTCTTTTTTAAGAAAAAGTTGATTGATGTCAGTTGAAATTTGAGTTTTAAACTTTATTTTTCCACTAAACATGTCAAGCGCATATAAATACCCAAAAGTGTCAGTAAAAATCAAATTGCCTTGATATTCAATTATGTTAGAATAACTAGAAAATTGACTAGGCTTTACAGGTTTCATCTGATCAAATTTCTCAAGGTTAACTAGCCACTCTATTTTAAGATCTTTAGCAGAAACTTTAGCTACTTGATTAGCTTTATTGATTATAAATAAATGATCGTTTTTTAAAATCCAAGAATGCAATTCATTTATTTTTCTTTCTTTAATAATATTTCCTTTAAAATCTAGTATTTTAACTCCATTAGTATTATGACTTAAATAAATTGCATTATCAGATATTATTGGCTTAACCGCACCACCATAAACGGTATATTTTAAAGGATCTGGATCTGATCCTTTATGAGACTTAAATTCTTCAAATCTATTGTTAAAAAAGTATATGTTGTTATATATATCTGAAAATACTAGATTTTCACCATTTATTACAGCTATAGCATTTGGATACCCAGAAAATAATTCACTATTTGAATAATTAATCTTATGATTTATACTGAAGTTATCTTTATTCAAATCATATAAAATGCCATTTGCAGTGGCAACATATAATTTATTACCTTGTAATATAGGATCAGTCACTCCAGCTCCGCTTAATTCCCTATAGTTAATCAAATTACCATCTAAATCTATTTGATGAATAGTTCTAGAATAAACTATGTATAGATTATTATCATTGCCTATTACAATTCCATTATTCCAAACTTTACCTTTGAATAATTTTTTACTCCATAGGATATTTCTCTTGTTTAAATCAAACTTAGTTAAATGGCCCACAGAATCAACAGTATAAAGAATATTTGCCTTTACAACACAATTGATAATTGGATCTTTTCCTAAAGAAGTATAGTTGATTTGTTTAATCACGATTTCAGATGCTTTATCATTTATAAGATTAGGCTTTACTGAAGAATCCTTGATTAAATGTTGCGCAAAATAGCTTGCTGGCTTTATATTTTTATTTGCACAGCTAGTTAATAAAAATGTCATTATAATGACTGCATATCTAGTAGATAACATAACTTTTAGAAAGTTTAGTATTCTTAAAGTATAACATATACAGCTTTGAGTCATTTATGAAATTGTTCTTAATTGCTGTTATTAGATTTTTATGGCGATATATAAATTTATTTTGCTCAAAAATCTCTGATTTCATTTATGTTAATAAATGTGGAATATGTAATTGTTTAACCAACAAATACGCTTTGTTATGTTGCAAATGTTGGGGCACTTTGATATTTGTCAATAAGCCATATTGTTCAAAATGTGGCAAATTATTTACAGTAGATATTTTTGAAAATATGATATGTGGCTGGTGCTTAAAACATAAACCAAAATACAAGTATCAAAGAGTCTTAATGAAATTTAATTTGTCCGCTAAGATACTAATACATAAATTTAAGTACTATGACACTTTTCATTATGGAAAATATTTTGCAAAGATAATGTATATAAGATACTTAAAAAATATTGAGTTTGATGTCATAGTTCCTACACCAATGCACAAAAAACGTAGAGTTTTCAGGCAGTATAATCAAATTCAGGTTTTAGGTAACTATCTAGCTAAAATTAGTAAAAAGCCACTGATTAATACAAGCTTATTAAAAAGTAAAAATACTAAACAGCAGTCTATATTGGGTAAAAAAGCTAGAATGTCTAATTTAAGTGGTAGTTTTTATGTAAAAGATATGTATTTGATAAAAAATAAATGCGTGCTATTAGTTGATGACGTTATCACTACAGGATCAACTATAAAAAATTGCACCGAAGTTTTATTAAAAAATGGCGCTAAGGAAGTAATTGTATTAGCGCTTTGCTATACCTAGAAATTTAATTCCGCTATACAAAGTATTTTTAATAATCCATATCTTCATTTAATTGCATATTTTGTCCAGTTATTTGTATATCTTCATCAGATGCATTATAGTCTGATGATGAGGCACTAAGTGTTTTATTCTGTTCTTCATAATCTTTTTTCATATCGATATTCATTTGCTGAGCGCCCATAAACATAATCGCGTTTAGTAAATTTGTGAAATCATCTTCTCCCATCGTCATGTCTACTTTTTCCGCTTCTTCTCCAAACAAATTAATAAGCTTTTTATTTAATGCGTTATATTTGAATAAACATTCATGGAAATAAGATTTCAAACTTGGGTCAATATATTTTGCATTTGGGCCATTGAAAAATTGTTGAAATATACTATTGATATCATATTCAATAATCTTTCTTCCATCATGTTTTAGATATTCATTTTCAAAACTTTTGATTATATCAAAAAAGCTATTACTACTAGTAAGAGAACGTAGATTTGAAACGAAAAAATTATCCTCTTTAGATTCATTTATATCTTCTTTAGAATCAGATATGTCTTCCCACTGAGAATCGGAATCAGACATTTTTTCTTCTTTTTCTAATATACTATTTTTTAATTTTGATATAAATTGCCTCATTTCCTTAGATTTCCATTGATTTTCTACTTTTTTTTAATTCCATATGCTGACAAAGATCTTTAAGGTCAATATTATGATTATTTTCAATATTGTTTTTAAATAAAGTAAATAATTTTTTTATTGAATATGATATATACTCATTAGCTTTTATTAGTTTGTTATCTAGCATCATAAGTGTATTGAATAAATTTAAACTATTTTTTACATTTAAATTTTTTCCCAAAACTTTTTTTAATTTATGACCATAAAGATAAGTTTTGTCAGTATTGTTAAGTAATAGCTGTATTTTACTAGTATAATTTTGAATGTCACTTATGCTAGTTAATGAGTTATTAACTATATTGTCATATATTGTATCTGCACTATCAGATGTACGTGAAATGCGAACTATAATTTCTTTATGAGATGGCTCTAATTCAGAAAAAATACTTTGTATTTCAATGTTACTTTGCATTATTTCAATATGTTGATTTGGCAATATTGAACTGTGGCTTGATTCTGATATTGTCAACTCTTGTTTATTGTATTGTTGCATATATGTAATTAAAAAATTAATTTCTAGTGTGGTAATTATACTACACTAGCAATCTACTTAATTAGATACATTGCATAATTTCTTGAAATATTTATCATGAAATAAAAAAAATATTATCAATATAACTATTCTTTATAAGAAAATTTTTTTGTTTTTTATGAAATTACTTTTTATTAGATTTTTCTGACCATATATGAATCTATTTGAATCGCAAATTCTTAATTGCATACATGATATTAGTTGATGATACTATCAACGCAGAATCAACTATAAAAAATTATACAGAGTCATTGCTAAAAAATAGTGCTAAAGAAGTAATTGTGTTAGCACTTTGCTATACTTGATCATTATCATTCTGAAATTGTTCTAAGCCAATGTTTTGTACATCTATTTCTATATCTTCATTATACATTTCGTCAATAGACATTTCGCTTGTTATATCCGTGCCTTGACTAAATATTTCATCTTCATTATACATTTCGCTTGTTATATCCGTGCCTTGACTAGATATTTCATCTTCTATACCCCTATCCCTGTTACCTGAAAACAAATTTTCAAACTCTCTATCCAATCCGTCTTCTATATTTTCTACAGAAAGATATTCCTTGATATATTTAATAGTTTCTGGGCTTAAGTTGATTGTTGCTACAGGTTTTTTCAAGAAAGATTCAAAAGCATATTCTGCCCTATCTAACGTTTCATATATACACTCTTTCATTTTTTGTTCCATACTTTTTGTTAATTGAGCAAAATCCCAGTCATCATTTTCGTATATTACTTGATGAAGATATTCATTTGATTTTACATTAAATCTCTTAACTCTTTCTGTTGCGTTTTCTGTTATATTATTATAATCTTCTAAATTGAAGTTTCTATTTTCCAAATTCTCCAAATTGAAGCTTTCTTCTTCAGAGTTATCAGTTTCATCCTTCCATATGAAGCTTTCTTCTTCAGAATTATCATCATAATAATCATTATCATCTTTTAAATAATTTTTCCAATTGAAGCTACTTTCTTCAGAATTGTTACCTTCTAAGTAATTTTTTATTATCACGAGTTTATCTCCAGCTTTTCCAAAAACGTCACCCATTTTCTCATTTAAACTAGTATATTGCATGGCAATGTTACATAGGCTTTTGATATTAGTATCATCAATCATCATTGAAACATTATGAGTTATACTTGAAGAGTTGTGATACATTAAATCGGTCAATTTATATATTTTTACTAAATCATCTATATATGATTCAAAATTTGCTATAGAGCTAGTGATATCTTTATGTAAATTAAAAGTATTAATTTTTTCATTAATTTTAAAAAGCTTTTTTATCCATTTACGGCTCAGACTATCTAAATCATTAAAAATAATCTGTTTTTCTAAATTATTTAATTTTACTTCTATTGGTGAAATAGGAATTTGATAATTTATATTCTGTTGTATTAAGAACTTTTGTGAAAAGTTACTTTCTATTTCTAATGTTGGAAGAAGATTTCTTTTGCCAAGTTTGCTATTTTGTTGCATATATGGTAAAAAAATTAATTTTTATTATAGTAATTATACTACATTAGTAAATTTATTTTACTAATAAATTAAATATTAATTTAATTGTTTATCAAAATATATTAAAAGTCAAAAATAAAATGAGTTGTTTATTTTCATAAATATGCTTTTTATGATTTTTATAAAAATATTCTCAATCGATATTATTATATTCAAACATATAATCAATATTTTTGTCAATTGTATCCATATATTCTATTGTATCTGCAAATATTTCTCTTCTATATTGAATCTGTTTTGCAATCTCATAATAACTTTCTGAAAAAAGACTTATTCCCTCATTTATATCATCAATACCTAAAGCTCTTAGTAATTCAAGTGCTAAAGAAAAGACGCTTTGATAAGGGTAGGTCTCTGCTAATTCAATCGCCACAGCAGCATCTTCATCATTTGAATAATCTTTCTCATCATCCGTGCCTTCGGCTCGTTCCATCATAGCATTAGCCTCAGTAAATAATTCCTTTATAGAATCTATATTTTCGCTTTGATGTATTTCTTTTATTATTTCTTCTATGTAATCATCATATTCAGCAATTTCATTAGTTTTGAGACCTGTTTCAAAAACAAATAGCTTATTGTAACCCGCTGCACTTGTTGCTTGAAGTATATTTGAGATGCTTGTTTCTAATTCATTCAATAATTGAACTAGATTTAAAACTTTTTGTGGATTTATATTTTCATCATTTATTAAAATGTGCAAACCGTTTACTTCATAAAAAGAATTAGTGGTTAGCATAAACATTTTTTTGAATTTATTAATAAAAATCTTTGCTGATGGTATTGTATTAATATCTGAAGTTGCAATATCTAATGTTAATATTTCAAAACGACCTTTAAAATCAGTAATTAATTTTTTTAGTTCATTAATTGTATTATCTAAAATTTTATTATAAATATTTTGATTTTCAATTGGTAGTTCAACTAAAGGTGATCTCTTGCCTAAAGATGCATTTTCTTGATCATTTTGTTTCATGTGTTAAAATAATTTAAATTGTAGCTTAATATAACTATATATTGTTTGTAATATAAATACGATAAAAATTACATTAAATTTAAAAAACATTTAATATTTAGTATTGAGTTTTTAAAAAAGTTATTTAAATACTACTAAATAAAAACGATATTTAAAAAAAGTTTTATTTATTTAGAAAAAAATTCTTTTAGATATTCTATGCTGCTGGTTGATAAAATTAAATGCTCATGCTTTAGGATAGAGTTTACATTTAAACCAATAGCTGGCAAACAATTAACTTTGTATAAATTAGCAGAAGAGCGCTTTAGCTCTAACGGTATTGTTTGATGAACTATTAAGCATTTATTTATGTTATTTTGGTCTAGAATTTGCTTAAGATTTTTAGTTCCAGGCTCTAAATTGTAATTATCATTTGTAATAATAACCGCATTAGAAGCAAACTTATACGCTATAGCATGCTTAAGTGCTAACTTTCTTACTTTTTTAGGCAATTGGCAATTATGCACAGTGGCCACATCATGCGCTCTTGCTCCACCTCTTTCTTGTGGTCTTCTTCTAGTGCCAGCTCTTGCTCTACCTGTTCCTTTTTGCTTCCAAGGTTTTCTTCCTGTACCAGAGACTTCTGATAAACCTTTAACAGCCTTAGTTCCACTCATAGCATTAATAGCTTCGCTGTCTCTACGTAGCTTGATTAGATCAAATCTTATTTGATCTTTGTCTATACCAAATATAGATTTGCTTAATAAAACTTCTTCAGCAGGAGTAGTATTGTCAAAAAGATTTATTTGCTTAAATTCCAGCATTTCATCTTGACTTTTTTGCTGGGCTTCTTGCTCTTGTTCTTGCGTTACTTGCTGCTCTGATTTGAATTGGTTGCTTCCCATGTTGATTTATTTGCATAGTGTATAATACAAATAATAATCTATATTGCAACCCTTTTCCAACTTTTTCAACTGAATTCTTTGTTGATAAGGTATATGAGAGGTGTATTTTGCTGTTCAATCAGAGTATTGATTCATAACTTTCTAGATAATTTTGTTGTTTTGTCTTAAAATTTTTAATTTTTTTAGTTTTGAAAGTTTTTATAATGTTGTTTCTTGTTAATAAATAAGATTCCCACACTTCCAACCAAAACTACCAAAGTTTCTATAAAAGTATCAAAGCCTCTGTAATCTGCTAAAATTGCCGCTGTTACTGAAGTTATTCCAATATCTTTATAGGCGTTATTTAAGTAATAAGTATTGATATCACTTACAGCAAAAGACTTAAAATTCAAATTATCTGTAAATTCAAAGTAAGAATCTGTTACAAAAAAAAGAATTACCAAAATTAAAAACTTCAGAATATTTAATTTAATTGATTGGAGGTCATCCTTAATTGATTGGGGGCCATCCTTAATTGATTGGGGGCCATCCTTAATTGATTGATAGCCATCTTTACTTAAGGTAAATTGAAATTCAGATTTTGTATCAACTTTCAAGAAATTGCTGAGAAATATAGTGCTGATTACAGTATTTAAAGCAACTTCCGTCATACATACATCATAAGCACCGCATATAGCATAAATCAGCATAGATACTAGGCTATAAACACCAGTAATAAAAAATATAGTTTTTTCATGCGCATACCATAGAGATAAATTTAAAAGAATTAAACTAAATAAGCACAAAAAAATCATAAGTTATATGGTATAGATTTAGCGATGAGGTCTATAATATGTCATCAACAATAATAATATCAATGTTGAGTTTATATTTTTAAGTTGACTGGGAAGATTTTTAAAAAACAGAATAACTAATTCAAAAAAAAGATTTCATTTATTGTGAAAATGAGTTGAAATTTTGTTTAGCTGTATTTTATTTGAACTATACGAAGTAAAAAAATATATTGCAGTTTAACAATTTTTGTAAGCAAGTTATGCTTTTGCTATGTTCACTAAAAATATTTTCTAATTATTTTATATAAGTAGTAGCATTTGTTAGACAAAATAATTTAGAATTACTAGATATACGAGCTCAAATTGTATAGTTAAAAACATGTAAATTTAGTGCCTAATATAAGTTAGGTATAAAAACAAATGACAAAAAATAAAACAACTAAAAATAAAGATAAGTTGCCAAATTTAGATTTCGGCAATAATTTAAACGCTTTAAATAATCAAAATAATATGCACAACCTCACCGAAAATACAAGTATCCAAAATATAAACTTGAATGCTGGTCAAATTGATGATCAAAGCATGTCAGGGCATCAAAATACTGAAAATTATAATTCTACAAACAACGTTAATGAAAATTATAATTCCACAAACAACGTTAATGAAAATTATAATTCCACAAACAATGTTCAAGATTCCGCAAATCAAGATAGGCATAATCTAGATCGTCAAGACACAACTTCAAACTCCGATAATTTTTCTAAAATGTCTGACAATGGCAAAAGTTCTAAAACTTTCAATGAAGAGTATCCTGATAAAATTGCATCTTTTAGAATAGGTGTAATTGGTATAGGTGGCGCTGGAGGAAATGCAGTCAACACAATGATTAAAGACCTTGAAACTTTTGAATCTGTTAAATTCATCGTTGCAAATACTGATCATCAGGTTTTAAAATATTTTCCTCAAAATATTGTTATTCAACTTGGTCCTAACTGCACTAGAGGACTTGGAGCTGGAGCAGATCCTAATATAGGAAGAAAAGCGGCTGAAGAGTCTGAAGAAGACATAAGATCTGCGTTGAAAGGTGTGGACATGGTATTTATAGCTTCAGGTATGGGCGGTGGAACTGGAACTGGAGCAGCTCCATTTGTCGCAGACATTGCTAAAAAAATGGGAATTTTAACTGTAGCCGTAGTGACTATTCCTTTTAGTTTTGAAGGAATGAGACGAAATGCTACAGCGCAAAAAGGTATAACTGAATTAAAAGAAAAAGCTGACTGTGTAGTTGTTGTGCCTAATGACAAACTTTTAAATATAATAAACAATCGAACCCCATTATCAGATGCATTTAAAATGGCAGACGATATTCTTTATAACGCAGTAAAATGTGTGGTTGAGCTAATTATGAAACCTGGTTTAATTAATTTAGACTTTGCAGATATCAGGACCGTGATGTCTAATATGCGAACTGCATTTTTAAGTATAGGTAAAGCCAGTGGAGAAGAAAGAGCTTTACGCGCTGCTGAAATTGCAATCAATAACCCCTTATCTAATGTTTCTCTAAAAGGAGCAACTTCATTGTTGATTAATATTAGCGGAGGCAACGATCTTACTTTACATGAAATTAATGTAGCTGTTGCTAGAATTTTAGAAGAAAGAGGTGACAATACAATGGATGCTAATATTTTAGTTGGTGCAACTTTTAACGAAAAAATGGTAGAAGGAGAAATTTCAGTGTACACAATAGCAACTGGAATTCATGATGAATCTGATACATCTAAAAATGATCATAAGAGTCCTTTAAGCAAACTTAAATCTTTTGGTGAAAATTTATTAAGCGCTACCAACGATTCATCACTGCCAAATACTTCTAATAAAAATTCAGGATTACATCCTGACTCAATTAAAGAAAAGCTAAATAAAGATATTAAGCTAGAGGAGGATAAATTATTTGACAGCAATAAAAGCTTCACTAATAAATCATCTATAGTTCAAAATGAAGAAGTGAAAACTTTTAATAATGATGAAATGTACCAAAATAGAACTAAATATAATAACCCAACTTCTAATACTAAGTTTGGCAATCAACAATTTAATAATCAAACTGGCCCTGGCAATCAAATAAATCAATCGGGAATTGGAAATCAAGCTATGCCGTTTAATAATTCAGTAAATTACAATAAAAATACAGATTTTATTCCTACGCACGAATTTCAAAATTATGAGAATTCAGAAGCGCAGCAAAGAAACAATAAATCAAGAGAAGAATTGAATCAAGTTCAAGATAAGCCCTCATTTCTTAGATATAGGAACAATTTAAAAGGAAATGAATAAATTTTTGCTACTTACCACTCATCAAATTTAATAAAGTCAAGATAATTTAAAAACTGACTCTACTGACTCTACTAACTCTTGTGAATCAAAATTTAATGAATAAATTTATCGCTACTTACAATCATCAAATTTAATAAAGTCAAGATAATTTAAAAAATGACTCTACTGACTCTACTGACTATTGTGAATCAAAATTTATGGATTTTATATATAGCTTTAACTATTCAAATTGCACTTGAATTTTAATCCTCGAATATATATATTTCTATTAGTATATAATACATATCCAATTTTATGTTCCATATGAAATCTGGCGACGAAAATAATTCCAAAGACTTTTCTTCTGGATCTTCTGATGCTGATAATACATCCAAAACTATAGATAATTCACAAAATAAAACTACAAAAGAGGAGGAAGCTTACCCTTCTGTTTTAACGGAAGAAAATCTAGATAATATACGTAGCGCGGCCCAAAGATTAACTTCAGTTTTGGAAGAAAAAGATGCTCTAGTTAAATATTTAGAATCAGAAGTTGAAGGTTTATCTAAGAAAAATCGTGAATTTGTTGATAAATTTAGATCACTACATGCGGATTTCGAGAATGCAAGAAGGCGCCATGCTTCTGATTTAGAAGGGCTATCTTCCAATATTGTCAAAAATATCTTTAAAGATTTGTTAAATTTATTAGATAACTTTGATCGTTGTAAAAATCTTGAAGATAAAATCAAATCTGAGATAGAAGAACCAGCTAAAGATTTATCTCAGGATAATCAAGATCATATTTTTAAAAAGGTGCAAAGTTTTTTGAAAGGATTTGACATGATATCATATGAAATGCTTTCTGTAATGAAAAAATATCATATTGAGACTATTTCAGTGAAAGTAGGTGATAAATTTGATCTCGAAATACATGATGCCATACAAACAATGCCATCTCAAGAACATAAACCTGGTACCGTACTTATGATAATCAATTCTGGGTACAAGTTAAATGACAAAGTATTAAGGCACGCTAAAGTAGTAATAGCGGAATAGAATTTACAAGATGGTTTATAAATTAATATTTTTATTAATGTGGATAAGTTTATACTCAATTTTTGCTGCTAAAACTTATTTAAAACGACTTATATATTTAAACATCTTTCAAAGTTCTATTATATTTTTTTATCTATATGCTGGATTTGAAGCTGGAACAAGTGCAATTCCGATAGTTTTGATGTTAACTGCCATAGTAGTGGGATTTACCAATTTTGCATTAGGAATCACTTTGTTAGATAAAACTAGATAAAGATACTTTATATTAGTAGAATTAAAGATATATATTTCATCATTAAACTTTGTACAATCTTGGTATTCTGATTTGGACTCTTCCTATTTTTGGAGCTTTGGTAATGTTATTGATATATAGCTTACATAGTTTGAAAAAATATCAAAAAACGGAATTTTTACATGACTTTAATTACTGGTTATCAATTTTTATATACGTTGCTTGTTATTTTATAACATATATCTCCATTGAAGAGATTTATTGGTTAGGCAAATGGAAGAATGTAGGCATCTCAATAACTTTGGACAATTTAGAATTGGTCAGGTATGTTTCTTTAATATTTGGTGGATACATCTACATTATGCGTGCAAAAATTAAATTTTTGTCAAATGAAATCTTGTATCCATTATTAATGACACTATATTTCAGTATAGTTTTAATGTTATTTTCTAATGATGTTTTCAATTTTTTTGTTAGCTGTGAGCTTGGTGGAGTAACGGTTTATATACTTTCTACTTGTAATTTTGATAATAAAAAATACATTAAAGAAAATTCTACTAAATCATTTGATTTGTCTAAGGATATTGATAAGAAAATCAAATTAGGAGCATTAAATTACTTAATATATGGAAGCATAGGCTCTGGATTTATTTTGCTAGGTATTGGATTTTTGATTCTAGATTGCCATAGTTTTGTTTTAACAGAATTAAATTCTGATTTAACTAGAGGTCTAGTGTTATTAATCGTTGGTTTATTTGTGAAACTAAATATTTGGCCATTAGATTTTATTGCCAATAAAGCATATTCCAAGCTAGATAATTTAACTTTAGTGCTTATTCAAGGTGTATATTTTATTCCTTTTAGCGCTTTTTTGTATAAATTAAACTTGCAGAATTTGTTATTAAATATAAGTGACTTCATTTGCATAGGTATTTTTCTAAAAATAATTCAAGATTATCTAAAATCAAGAAATAAAGCTATAAACCTAAAAGAAACTCTAATTAACTACATGGTCTTTAGTAACTTTATTATAATTTTAGCCACTAGCTTAAGTAAAGAAAAGTTTATTTATTATCTCATTTGTGAATCCTTGAGCAAAATATTTATCTTTTTGGCTCTAGAAACAACAGCACAATCAAAGATATTAAGGTTTAGTTTAACATATTATGTTTTATGTGTTTTAAACAGCCCTTTAACTAGTATATTTTGGGCAAAGATAGATATCTTGCTATTAAATATAACTAAACAAAATTATTATTTACCTGTTTGCATATCACTTGGCAGTTTTTGGTTTGGATTTTCAATATGGCAATTAGTCAAATATATAATTTTTAATGAAAAGAAATCAACTATTGAGCAAATTTTGGATGACACTTCATCTAAACAATTAAGCCCTGATTCATTGTGGAAAATTAATCTTATTGGCAAATCTTGTGACTTAAATCACAATGTAGATAATTTAAAAGGCATGAAAACAGTAACTTTTAAAATAGAATTAGCAATAGTGCTCATCATTTTAAGTCTCATTTTATTACAGACAACTTATAATTGAATTTTATCATTCTAATGAATGTATATTTACAATTTTTGTTTGCAATAGTACTCAATATTAGCTTTTTTAATATCAATAAAGCTGACTTAGATAATAATACTTTAGCAGATCATCTTAAGAGGGAAATAACAATAAAAACAAAAAACAATATTAAGTATTTTTCTTATCAGAATCGCGATTTAAGTAGTCATCTGCTTATTGAAGACGTGGCACCTTATGCAATTAATCTGACAGTTAAAGAGGAGTATGATAAAAAACTACTTATGATGACGACATCTTATGGTTTAAAAGAGATAGGATCATTTAAATTGGAATCCAAGCCAGATGAAAAGAAGTTTGATGGAGCTTTTGAAGAGATATTGGGCAATATCTCAACAAGTGTAAAAAATAAAATTTTTAAATCCAATAAAGACAGTGACTTTCTAAGATTTGATAATCTGATATCAAAAGTAAAGTATTTTGTATACCTATGCTTGTTAATATATATTATGGTTTTTGGTTTTAAACTAGCGGCAGATGGCAAAGTTGGTGAATTTTGGCTTTTTGCTCTAAAGATGGTAGCAGTTTTACATTTCTCTACTGGAATAGTGCCTAATGTATACGACAATGGTATCTTTTCGATCTTAGATCAAATTATTTCCATGATAAATGATATTGTAAGTTACATAATAGGGGAAAAAAATATTGCAGGTAAAGCTCCATTTGCTGGAGTATTTAAGGTTTTGGAGTCTGAATTCCTTAATGCGATGACAGGTAGTAAAAAAAGTTGGTTTTCATTTACTGTTCTTGGTACAGGTATTGATATTATTCTAACTTTCATTGCTGTAATTATGACATTTCTAATGTTTATTGATATAGCTAAAATTTACCTTAGCAATTTACTGTTGTTATATTTCTTAGCTTATATTTCACCAATTTTTATACCTACTCTACTAGTCGATAATTTGAAAAAATATTTTAATCAATGGCTAAATTTTGGAACTGGCGCATGTTTACAATTAATAGTTACTGCATTTTTTGTAAAGTTTTCTATGTTTTTAATCAAATTCACATACAGTCCGCATGAGATATCAGACTTTGGTGATAGTAAGATTTGGGCCAGTTTTGTTTTAACTACTGTTGTGTTTTTTATGTATAGAAACATAATTTATACCGTAATACCTGATTTAGTTAGTGGTCTTAGTGTCAATCCTGTTAATTTTGCAGCAAAAGAATCCCCCAAAAAAGATGAAGCTCCTAGTATTAGCATCAGCTCTGGTGCTGAAAATGCTTCGGATATCAGTGATAAAATTGGCTCTGATAAAAATCCAATAGTAAATAGGCCGAGTATTAGTTCGCCAAATTATGATAAAGTACCAGATGCAGGCTTGAGGCCTCGATCTAATACAGCGCCTAATTTAAGCAATAGTACAGATGATATTGATTCTAGCCCTAGATCTAAAACAGATATTAATGATTTGAAATTAGAATCAGGTAGTAAAAGTAATTCTTTGGACAAAGATCAAGGCTTTGAATCGGAATCAGGTAAATTATTTAAAGATAAAAGCTCTGAACCTAGATTTGACCCATTATTTAAAGATGATGACGTAAAACAAAGATCTAATACATCACTTAGTAAAAATAAAATAACTGATATTGACATGAGGTCAAACTTAGATAGTATGAAGCCTAGGTTAGGATCTGTAAGGCCAACATTAGCTGATGTGAAGCCAAGATCAGATAATGTGCAACAAAAATCTAATAAAATAGATTTGAATTCGAGTGAAAATTTAGTCAATTCTAGTAAATCTGGATCTAGTTCGTTTTCAGATCAAAGTATATCCAATTCTAGTAGATCTGGATCTAGTTCCTTTTCAGATCAATATGACGCTAGGAGCTTGAACAGTAGTCCGCGTAATTCTTTTTCAGAAAAAAGCAGTAATCAAGACGCTAATCGTTTAAGCAATTTAAGCCAATCTTCTGATCGCGTCAATGTTCAAGGGGCAGGATCTGAAATGAATAGAAGTGGCAATGGGGGCAACTCAAGTCAAGCTTCTGGACAAAGTAATGATCAGAGGCAAAGTGTCTCAAGGGGAAGCGGTATAGTTACAAATGCAGCATCGAATAGAGAAAGTGAAAATTCTGATATTTCCAATATGTCCGGTAGAAGAAGTGTAAACTCTGATATGAATGATGAGTTTGATGCAGTTTCTAATATGGGCAATAGCTCTAGAAGACAATCAATTGATTCAATTGATTCATTTGATTCAATCAAAAATAAAACTTCAGATAGTAAGCTAGATAATAAGCTTCCGGACAATAAGCCAGATAATAAGCTTCCAGACAATAAGCCAGATAATAAGCTTCCTAATAATAAACCCATTGATATCAAAAGACAATCAATTAAAGGCTCAGAAAGTAATGAGGACTAACAATAGAATGTTTTCAGGTGACAGAGTGCAGATATTATTTAATACTTTAATATATTGAACTTTTAAAAATCGCATGTTTTCACAACTGCACTTAAATAGTAAAAAAATAAACAAAGACTTAGTCTAGAGCTTCAAAGCTTTTTATATTGTAAAAAATGCCATGTCTCCTGAGACATACAAACATATTATAGATAACAATCTAAATGCTGACCAAGCTAAGTCCTACATAGAGAAACAATATGAATGTCAAAGAAGAAATGCTAAATCACTTGGATCCAATGCTGCGTTTGTGCCATTTGCCTCAGTGTCACTCAATTATATATTTAATGAAACTTTCAATGCTGGTTTGAAATTTACTTATTCACCTAAAGTTGAAGGATTTGGATCAATTGGCGGCTTCCATATTATTTTTTCATACGTCTACTTGGGCTTCGAGTTCTAAATAACTCTTAATATGATAGGTATACTTAGCATAAAATATTCTTTTATATCCTATACATGAAATCTGTTTACTTATTTGGACGGAAGAACCATAAACTTAATGAATTTAATTTCAATGCCTTTGATCAAATCTGCGAAAAATCTTCTGATAATAATGGATTGTTAGAACTTGGAATACATGTACTACTTAATGAGTTGGGAATTTCGAACGGTAAACTGAAAGATTCATTATGTAATTATTCAATAATTTTGCCAACTTTAATTTCATGCAGTTATTTCAACTCCCTTATTGTAAATAGTGTGAATAATGGATTTTTACCAAAAATACATACGTTTAAAACTTTAATAAGTAATTATGCCTACTTAGCTGATGCTAAGTATTGTTCATATCAGGAACTATCTACATTAATTAATATATTGAATAAGATTCAATTTTTTAGTAAAGTAAAAGCTTCTGGCAATATGATTAGCGTTGCTAAGGTTGTACTTGATATTTTTGAAAAAAAGTCTTCACTTGGATTGCAAATAGAAGATTTGAAATCATTATTTGTGTACGAATATCCAGAACATTTTGAATGGCTGCTTAATGTTATACAAGATTTAGAAATAGATCTAGAAAAATATTTAGCAATGAAGAATTGTCTTCCGTCAACTAAATTTCAAAAACAAGTATTGTCTAGAATAAATCATGGTAAATACTTTCTAATTGGAGGTATATATTGCAATAATTCAATAGTTGAATTTATAAAAAAAAATAATACTACAATTTTATTTGAGGTGTCTTATAATCAAGATAATTTAGAAGAAAAGATTCATTATTCAAATTTTAGTCCAAATGTTAAAGCTCAAGATTATAAGGCTCCGGATTATAAAGCCCAGTCAAATAGATCACAAGATAATATAATTTATCAAAATCTAAAAAAAGCTATATTGATAGAAAACGAAACAATAACAAATAAAATAGTAGAAAAAATATATACCAACAAAGCTTTAAGCTTCTATATTAGCAACTTGTTGAATTGTAAATTTCAGTCTCCTGTTATTGACTATTTTGAATTGAATCAATTAGCTAATCCAAAATTAGACTATAATGCTAATCAAAATCTTCAATATTTCGAATTTGAAACCCTGCACCAAGAAATTAATTATATTATTGAAAATATACGTAATACAGCAGAAAAAAGTTTAAAAATTGGCATCTTGGCAAGAGATTCAAAAACTTTTCGATTGTTAGTTAGGAAGTTAGAATCTGATTCAATTTCTTTTAAGTTAGAATCCTCAATAGACCTAAGAAACAATTCTATTATTGAGCTAATACGCTCCATAATGTCACTTGCGCATAAATTTTCTTTAGCTAAAGTTCTCTTTATTTTAAAAAATAAACATTTTCTTTATAACTTAAGTGAGCTTTATTGTAATAAAGCAACCCATAAGCTAAAAATACTAGAAATGGAGCTTAGTATCAGAAAAAACTTTATTCATGATGAAATATCATGGTTGAATTTAGTGAAATCAATGGAATTTTCTGAGATTTTAACTCTATATTTTAATTTAAAGAAGCTTGGTATTATTAATACTTCAAAAGAATTTTATCGTAAGTTTATAATCTTGATTAGCAATTATTTTCCATGCTTATGTAACAATGCTGACTTTATAGAGATACAAATGAAAATTCAATTGATTTGCAAGACATTAAAGCGTACACATAATATGAAAGATCTATTGATTTATTTACTAGATAATATATCTATGAAATATGATCAAAATCACAAAACACCAATAGATTTTGACCTTATGAATTTTGAAAAAATCAAATCTGAATCCATTGTATATATTTTTGATAGTTTTGAATCTATGTCTATGTTTCATCTTGACAAGATTTTCATAACTAACTTTTATTCTGGCAACGAAATAAGAACTTATTCAACCACCTTCTTGCCAACTAAAATTTCTGAAGGATTGCTGTTTGCTTATGACAAATATATGGATATGCATTTTTTACAAAATATTTTTAATAAAAAACAAATAGTACTAACTAAAAGTCAAAAAAAAGATGGTGCCTATACTACTAAATCTAAATTAGTTCTGAATTTAGAAATGCAAAAAGTGCAGTTAGATAATAAATTACAAAATTGTAAGAAGGATTACAACTCATCATCAATTGTATTGCAAAGTATATGCTTGCCAAAAGTTTTATACGCCACTCATTTACAAAAAATACTAAATGATCCGTACAGTTTTTACGTCGAAAAGATACTTAAATTGACCAGAATTAATGATATAGACTCCCTTCCATCTTACTCAGAATTTGGTTCATTGGTTCACAAGTGTATAGAAGTGTGCTCAGGTTCACAAAATTTAGATTTATTATTTGAAGAAATGCCGACTTACATTAACAACATGTGGAGCAATAATATAACAAAAATTGTAAATGAAGTAAAGAAATTTCATGATAAAGAATCTTTTTTATATCAAGATCATGATAGAAAAATAAAATGTGAGCATGTAATAGGCACTATATTAAACCATAAGAATAATCAATTCGAATTAAAAGCAATTGTGGACCGAATAGAAGAGTTTTTGGGGAAGTTTGACTGTCGAAAAAAAATAATTCTTTTTGATTATAAAACAGGAATTTGTCCAACCTTAGGACAAGTTACTAAGTTTGTTTCTATACAATTGTTGGTGTCTTGTTTTATAACAATAATAAATACTGTTATTTCTTTAAAGCCAGAATATCTAGTTAATGAAACTTCATCTCCAAAAGAAATATGGAACATATTCAGTATGAATCATGAAATTGAGCTTCAATATTTAAAACTAAGCACTAGAGTAAAGATCAATAGAGTGCAGCTCAAGATAGATGAAGAAATTTTTACTAGATTTTTCTACTTTTTAATTGATTTATTAGACAAATATACTCTAATGAGTCATGATGATTTTAGAAATTCTAATCATGAAAGATATAAAGATATTATTTAAACTTGCGTGCGGATATATCTATTAACATTATCTTTTGCCATGTGTAGGGTTATTCATATGCGCACGATTTCATATGTAGACTTGCATTACAATACAGTACAAATAATATATTTTGTAGAGCATCATGGAAAATTTTGAGTCATCTAAGCTTTATGATATAATTCGATTTATAGGGCAGATGGTCGAGCGGTTTAAGGCACCGGTCTTGAAAACCGGCGTACGTTTGTAGCGTACCGTGGGTTCGAATCCCACTCTGCCCGTTTGAATTTTTTGATATTCATTTCATTATTCATTTAGCGAAACTAGATATATATTTATACTAGTAAACTTTGTATAAAGTCAAAACTAAGCAAAAGTTATTTATATAATCAATACTAACCACAAGTTAGAGTAATATAAGTAAAATTATGTTTTATTAAAGAGTATTTTCTGGTAGAAAGAACTTTACAATATTTTTGTATCTATTTATGATGCATCTTCCCATAAATTATTGGTTTCATTGTCATATAATAAACTAATTAAATCTATTGTTATAGACTATTTAAGTCTATTCTTGATGCATCTGGCTCTTCTAATTAGTAATATAATTTCATTATTTAATAGACTAGTTAAATCTGCTTGTAAATATATTTTTGACTTATTTTGCTTTAAATTATTGATCTCATAACCTAATGCATTCAATAAGTTAATAGCCAATATATCCTCTGGGGACTATTATATAAAAATCTATTGTTTATGCATCTTGCTTTAAATTATTGATTTCATTGTAAAATGCAGTAAATAAGTTAATTGCTAATATATCCCCTGGATTTATTATCTAAAATCTATTGTTGAAACATCTTGCTTTAAATTATTGATTTCACCATATAATAGAAAAAATTCTCTTGCGTCTAAAAAAATTATTTGTATGTACATATCTTTTGTTACGTAGTCAACATTACATAAAATATACACATTGTTCAGTACCTTGTCCAGAGCTTTCTATTGCCGTAAGTTCATTTGTATTTTCATTATTACACTCAAACATTTCTACTTCTTCAAAAGCAGGTTCTATTTTTGTTTCTGCTACCGTTTTTTCTATAAATTTTTCTAAATTTACATTTCCATTTTTTAAATCTTTTAGATAATATTTAACTTTCAAATATTCTCTTATTGGAAAAAAATGGTTTTCATTTGTTTTTATTAAGTTTTTTATTTCCGAAAAATCTTTTGTGCAAGCGCAAAGTTCTTCTATAAGCTTTTTTATAAAAAAACTATTTGACAAATTACTAAGTTCTAAAATTAATTTTTTATTTTCTATTTCTAATTTTTCTATTAAATTTATATCGCTACGGTCAATTTTGTGTAAATGAGAGAAGTAAAATTTAGTTTTTTTCATTGCTTCTTGTAATGATAAATGATTTGATAGCATCAAGTGCTATTTGTTCAAAGTTCTTAGCTATAACAGTGTTAATGTTACTAGACACCAGTTCATAAAAATAAAAGTCAAAATTGTTAATGTATTTTGAGTTTTTTTCATTTGAAATATCAATTTCAAAAGTTTTAAATGGTTGATTTATACTATTTTCAATTATATATTGAAAAGTTTTTATGAGATATTGTTCAATTGAGCTATTTATAACCAAGTTTTTTTCGATATATTTTTTGTGAAGTATAGTAATGTTAAGAAATTTGTTCATTGTATGTAATTCAAAACAAGGTTTTTCATATGGTATTGTGAATTTATTACAGAAAACCACACCTTTAAACTTCGTAGTTTCTAGACTGATTATCCTCATATTTGACTCTTTTTTTATGCTAGTATTCAGTACTATTTTCTCTCCAACATTATCAATAACATAATATTTACTTCCTGAACTATCTTCTTTTATCACTACGATGCCAGGGAGATACTGCGTCAAGATAGTTTTATTATTCTCTTCGTTATTATAATATATCAACTTAATGCATTCGGGCTCAATACTAATCATTTCAAATTTATTTTGATTTTGATTAATAATCATTCTTTTTTTAACTAAATCAGAAGTAAGTTTCAATTCACCTACTGGAATACTTGAAATACTTGGTATACCAAATTTTGCAATAGACATATCTGATATAGACATATTAAAAATTGATTTATCATCATTAGACTGGATATTAGGATTAGATTGCATTTAAAGTAAAGCTATGTATTTATATATCTAGCATACAACATATTTTAAACTTATTAACTTAAATTAACTATTTTTTTATTGAAAGCTTCTTTTAGTTTTTTTGTATCAAATGTAATAGTAACTTTTGCGCCCAGGTTTTCTTTATGCGCATCATAAGATTGTGTTTTATATTCATTCTCATCAGATTTATTGTAATTTTTAATCAAAGAAGAATAATTTTTTGAATCTTTATCATTACTTAATTGCATTGTGCCAAAATGTTCAGTAATAATTTTCTCAGCTATTCCTAGGCCTAAACCAGTTCCTGTCATTTTAGTAGTAAAGTATGCCGAAGTAACTTTATTTTTTAAATTATCATCAAAGCCTGGTCCGGAATCTATAATATCTATGATGATGAAAGTATCATCTTTTTTAATATTAACTAAAATACGTTTTTCTTTGATGTCAAATTCATATAAAGCCTCTTCAGCATTTTTTATTATATTAGAAAATACCTGATCTAATTGAACAGTATCACAAATAAAAGGTATATTTTCTGAATAAACATCAAGTTCATATTTTATATCATTAAAAATTAGTTTTCTTGATATCATAGTCGATGATATTATTTCATATAAATTCACTTCTTTCAAAGACATATTTGGCAACATGGCAAAATTAGTAAATGCTTTTAAAATTACACTAATATTTTTAGTGCTATTTAAAATAGACTTCATGTGTTGCTCAAATTTTTCTTGATATTCAATTTTAATATGCTTACTATAATTTTTGAGCAATATTTCTGACGAGAGTTGAATTGGCGTTAGTGGATTATTAATTTCATGCGCAACTTTTCTTGCAATATCAGACCAAGCGCTAGATCTTTGGGCTGCTAAAAGCTGCTCTTTTTGATATTCTAATTGCTTAAGCATTTTGATAAAAGCAAAACTAAGCATTCCCAATTCATCTTTACGATTATCATCTAAATCTAATTTTTTTAAATCCATTTGCCCATTTTTAATATTTTCAACAGCAATTAAAAGTTTTTCCAAACGATTTAATAGATCGTTAGTAAATGATCTACCTATAGCAATAGAAATTATAATTATCAGCATACTAATTATCATAAAAAATACACTAAATTGTAATTGCAATTTCTCTATGTTATTCCTTATAAGATCATATTCTGTTAGTATATCCTTACTTTCGTTGAAGTAATTTAATATTTTTTTTTCTATAAATTTACTTACTATAAGGTATGTATCAGAATTTTCATTAGTCTTAATCATCATTTTAATTTTGTAAGCATTGTCTTGGTCTGTGATTTCTACTATATTGCCAGCATTAGCTTCGGATATAAAATGATCCTTTATATACAAAACTGATAAGGATAATCCCAATGTAGTTTGAGCTGTTATAGATTTATTTTCACCGTCAAATAATATTATTTCATCTAAATTTCTTATATCTGCCAAGCTATTGAGAATTTGTATATAAGTATCTGGATTATCTTCTAAAAGATGTTCATATTGTTCTATGATTTCTGATATATCTAATAACATTTGTTTCATTTGAAACTTAGTATCTTGAATATAGAGATTGATCATATCTGATGAATTTTCTATAACCTTGACAATCTTATTGTCCAGCCAAATTTTGGTATTTTTATAACAAAAGTATATTGATAGTAAGGCGATTATCAAGCTTGGTATTGCGGCTATCAATACAAAAGTTACAATTATTTTAGATTGTAGTATTGATTTGGAATATTTTTTGCGAACAAAAAATGTTATTAAAATAAAAACTAATATGTTTATACAAATAAAATTGAATATAGTGATCCCGCTACTCCTAAAGAATAGACCTTTACTATGTATTCCATAACTCCAAAGATACCAGATATTTATGGAACAAATCAACCCAATTATTGAGTAAAGCAACCTATTCATTACAAAATAATAGATTTAGCACTTTAAAACATTATACAACTAAATAAGTCACTTACCTTATAACCTACTTAAGAAATACTAAAACTATTTGTGGATAAAAAACCAGAATTCCAATTCTGATTAAATCGCTTATTAGGAAATACTTTACACTGTTAGTTACGTTAACATTAGATAATTGTTTTATAGTTTGCTTTATAACGAATAAATTAATTCCTACAGGCGGTGTAATCATACCTATCTCTACTAAACTCAACATCAAAACTCCAAACCAAATTCCTATAAATTCTCTAGGCAAAATATCTAATTTGGTTATAATGGGATACAACAATGGCGCAAATAATAAAACCATTGCTAAACCATCCATGATACATCCTAATAATAAAAAAACTATTACTAAAATTAAGATTATGAGTAAAGGCTGGTATGAATAAGAGAGTATAAACTCACTCAAATGAGCAGGAAAACTAGTTAGAGATAAGGCAGTATTAAAAATACTTGCTCCTAAAAATATAAATATAATCATTCCAGTTGATTTGGCTGTTTCATCAAAAATTGATAACCATGATTTTAAATCTATCCATCTATTATTGTCTAATTTGTCTATAGAAATTTTGTATAATATCATAATTGCACTGATGCTTGAAGCACATTCTGCTGGTGAAATTAAATCTCTATACATTGCAATCAAGATAGATAAAAAGCATAAAATGGCTCCATACCCCATCATAGTTTTATACAAAATATTTTTAGGTTTATCTTCAGGAATATTTTCTAGGGAGCGATCCGGGTCAATATGAGATTCAATTTCTTTGTTTTGGTTAATTTCTAGTGCGAAATTATTATCTTCAAAATTTATTTTTGGATAAACATTCTTTATACATAATATATATGTAGTTATCATATATCCAATTACAGCTATAATTGAGGGTGGAATTGAGGCGGTAAATAATTTACCTATAGACTCTTGTGCGGCAATTGCATATACTACTAAAACTATTGAGGGTGGAATTAAGATGCCCAAAGTTCCGCCCACAGCTATTATTCCGAAGATCAATTCGTTGCTATAGCCATTACGCTTCATAGTTTGATAAAATATATTTCCTAAGCTAGAAATGGTAGCGATTGAAGAGCCACAAATAGCTCCAAATATAGCTGATGTAAAAATGCAAGCAATTCCAACTCCACTCTTCATTTTTCCAAATACTTTTTGAGAAGCATTTACAAGATTGGAGCTTATATTAGATTTTGAAGCGATTTGTCCCATTAATAAAAACATAGGAATTACAATATAAGCATTGTTTAAAAGAATGGGTTGTGTAAAATATCCAATTGCATTGAACCATGATTTCACACCAGCAATAGTTATAATTCCTGCACTACCAGCAAAAAAAAGACTTATTCCTACTGGTATTTCTGCTAACATCATAATTACAGATGCTAAAAATAAAGCGAAGCCATACATAAAAGTCTTTTTAATCATGATAACCTAAGTATCATAACTAAAGCAATCAAGAGCATTAATTTGCAATATTAAACTTTTATAATGTTTTGATTAAAATCAATATTTTGCTTAGCGAAAATCTATAGGCAACAGTTGCTAAATCAATAGTTCTTTAGCTTTGTTCGAAGTTATATAAGTTATTAAAATACTAAATCAATTTCTTGCAAGATGTTTTCTTGAAAAATTAATTTATAAAAGCTAGACATCAATCGTGGTAGTCATGGCAATCGTGAAAAATCAAGATAATTATGCAAAATCAAGCGTGGTAGTCATGGCAATCGTGAAAAATCAAATAAATGCAAATAGTAAATTAAGCTGCTGATTCTATTAATTCGCCGCCTATTAATTGAACTTCCATATTATCATTTGCAGCACAATCTGCTCCAAAATGATTATTTTTTTCAAAATTTTGAGCACTGTCAACAGCGCTAACTTCACAAAATTCATCCCCATCAGCAGTTTTGACAGTGTTGAGCTTATAGTCAAGATTATCATTTGTAGAACAAGCTGCACTTTGATCATTTTCAGCCGCACTATCTGGAAGTGCACTAAATGCACAAAATTCATCCCCATCAGCAGTTTTGACAATATGTGACTCGCTACATTCTGCAGTTTGTTCAATTGGTTTTTTCGTAATATATACATATCCACTGTGTGCGTAGTATGCTCCTGCGCTTGTCGCATATTCTAAATCTTTAGCTAAATTTGTAATCATTTTAGCTGTTTCTTGTACTTTTTCTATAGCTTTGTTAAAATTTGTAATTGCATCTAATGCTTCATTATTAGCATCTGTATCCAATATATTAAATTTCATTTCCTTTGTATTTATACCTTCTTTATTTAAGTTTTCACGAAGTTTAGTTAAAATATTACCTTCAGTATCACTTTTTGAATTATTCAATAATGTTTTGAGGTAATTGGTTTTTTCATTAAATTGATCTATTATTAATGTTTCTATTTTCTTTGTAGAAAGTGTTATTTCATCACTAACTACTTTGATTGGATAATAGTCAATTCTAGATTCTAAATTTAAAGTTTTTAATACAGCTACAGTAACTTTAACTGGTAGGCTAATCATAAGAGCCCCGCTTTGTATAACGTCGCAAGACTTTATAATTGCATTAGTGGCAAATGTGCATACAGCTGTACTAGTTTTAATTGTAGAACCTAAAACTTTAAATGTTTTATTAAATAAACTTTGTATCATAATATTATATTAAATTATCTTTGATATGTTATTAGAATAACACAATCACATTATCTTTGTCAATAAAAAAATTATAATAATCATAATATGTTTACTTTTATATTAAATTTAACTTACTATAACAGTAACAGTTGTATCCAGATTGAATCTAATTTCTGTAGCTTGAGTGACATTTTTAATATCTAAAATAACTTCTATTGGAAGATCTACATTCATATTTATTTCTATCAAATTTATTGGCGCATTCATTGCAAGTTTATTAGTAGTTTTAAATTTTCTTACAGCTTCTATAACTTTTTTAATACTATCAAACATGTCATCTACGGTTGTTGCAGTGAGTTTTGCAAGTTGATGATTAATCTCACTGGGCCATAAGTATAAAGTCTTAAGATCTAAGTTTTCATAAAACAATTGATTATATAAGTACTCAGATAGTTTGGGCATAAATGGAAATAAGATTTTCAAAAAGACATTGCTAAAAATCCAACATGTAGCTGTGGCGCTTAATTGATTTTGATTATCATCATAAAATCTCTTTTTAATAATTTCCAGATAATAATCGCAAAAATCCAATTTAAACCATAGTTCTAGCATAGTAAACGCTTCAAAAGTTTCGTAATTTTCTAAATTATTGGTTATAGTTTTAACATTTGAAATTAAAAGATTTAAAAAACACAAATCTGTTGGATGGTTGATGTTTGAAATTATATCTTCTATGCTATTAAATGAATCTATAAAATGAAAATTTTGAGAAGCAAAATTCAAACCATTTAAAACTTTTTGAATAAACTTTTTTCCATTTAGTATCACTTCTTCAGACAAATTAACATCATTACCTATTTTTGCTTTAATGGCCCAATATTTAATTGCATCAATTCCATAATTATCTATTAAATCATCAAGATTAGGCGCATTTCCCTTAGATTTGGAAAACTTGGTACCATCATTGGCTTTACACCAACCACCAACAATTAAATCTTTCCATGGTATTGAGTTAGGGTCGACTAAATGATTTACTAAAATAGAGCCAAAAGTCCAAGTTCTTATAATTTCATGCGCATGAAATCGTAAAGTAGCCAAAGATCTATTTTCATTTTCTAATTCTACATTTTCTTTTGAGTTAGAATCTAAGTTAACTTTATTATCTTTTATTTCACCTGATGAATCAGAGTCCAGCTTGGCTATAATCCTAGGGGTTAATGCACTGGTAAACCAAGTATCTAAAACACTATCATCTAGGCTCATATTTGGCTTACTAGAATAATTTAATGGCAAGTCATCATCACTAGGAATCACAAGATCATCGTTTTCAGTATGATAAATTGGAATTCTTATTCCCCATTGTCTTTGTCGACTGATGCACCAATCTGAGTTTAGGTTTTCTACCCAAACCTCTAATTTCTTTTTCATAGACTCTGGAATCCAGTTAATCTGATTACTAATATTCAAAATTTCCTGTTTGTACTTCATACTACTTAAATACCATTGTGGAAAATTTAGTATTTCTATTGGCTGTCCTGATCTTTCAGAGCAATGTACATGATGAACTATTGGTTCTGATTTTATCAAATTTTGACCTAGCAAGGTTAGCATTTTTTTTCTAGCAGCAATAACATTTAAACCATTTAGCTCTGAGCTATAATTGGATTCAGAAATATCTATTTTTCCATCCTTATTAATTATTTGCTTTAAAGGCAATCTAAATTTATCCCACCAATATACATCTGTATGATCTCCAAACGTACAACACATTACATAGCCAGTTCCTTTTTCAGGATCTACTTTATCATCAGCAATTAAAGGAACTGCATCGCCAAATAATGGAACTCTTATCTTCTTATTTTTTATAAACTCTGCCTGGGGTGAGTTTGGGTTATATAAGACAGCAACACAAGCTGGTAATAATTCTGGACGGGTAGTTGCAATTACTATATTTGTTAATTTGTCTGTATTTGTTAAGTTTTCTGTAAAAGATGAAGGGGCATTATTTAAATCTTCATCCATTGATATCTCTGATTGCTTATCTTGCAATTCTTTAGAAATTAAAGGAAAGCCAAAATCAATATAATGCATTTCTGATTTTTGACTACAGGAAATGATTTCTAGATTAGAAACTGCTGTATTGTGTGCAGTATCCCAATTTACTGGCCATTCTTTATAATAAATATCACCTTTTTTGTATAACTCAATAAAAATTTGCTGACTAATTTTTTTCACATTATCATCTAATGTAGAGTATTGGTATTGAGATTGATAAAATATATCAGACTTATTAAAAATCCTCTTATATTCGTCTTTATATTTACTGGTAATGCCATATTTTTTGTCAGCCAGCTCCAAATTAGTTCCATTGGCATGAAAATATTCTCTGCCAGCTTCATTAACTATTAATTTCCATGTAGGAATGCCATTTTCGTCTATTCCAAAAGGCACAATTAATCTATTATTATTCATTCCTTTGTAACGTATAATTGCATTTACCTGTGTATAACTAAATAAATGCCCTATATGCAATACACCAGACAAGGTTGGGGGAGGAGAATCAACCAAATATCTCTTACCTGTATTTTTTGCAACTTGGGTCTCAAATTCTGTTGATAATTTGTATTCCAAATATCTATTTTTGTCTATTCTAGGATGTTTTGAGTTCATAATGAAGATAACAATAAAATAATATTCTATATGTAATGCTCGAGACTTGTAAATTTAGTTTTGAAAATTAATTGGTTTAAAAAATTCATGCATTGGCTCTTAAGAAACTTAAAAACATTATTTTCTAAATATATCAGCGTATTGTTGATGGGCTTAGCTGCAAATACCTTAGGCGGATGTGGAAACAACAATATAAGCAAAGAAATTATTAACTTTATCAAAAAAAATCCAGGCGAATCCATTAAAGCTAAATTTGGTTCTAATTTACGAAATCTCATTATAAAAGACGCTAAAATATCTAATGCAAATTTTTCAGGCGTTTTGATTTTTAATTGTAAATTTATAAATACAGCGTTTGAAAACACAAAGTTTTTTAATTCCTATATTAATAAAACAACGTTTGAAAATGTTTCATTTAGAAATTCTTCCTTTGATCAAACCGAAATATCTAATTCATTGTTTCAAGTATCATCATTTTTTAATGTTGATTTTCAAAATTGTGAATTTATGAATACTCAATTCTTTTCTGGATTTTTTAAAAATGCTATTTTTAAACAAGCTCGCATGATACATTCAAGTTTAATTGAATCCTTTTTCCAAAATTCTACTTTCTTAGACTCAAAGTTAAAAAGAGTGACTTTTGATGGTTCAAGCTTTGAAGAAACGCTTTTTAGTAGAATTGCACTTTTAGGAGTAAGTTTTAAAAAATCTATCTTTGAAAATTTTGAGATTAATAGCTCTAACATCAATGTTGGAAGTTTTCTTGATTCAAATTTTGTATCTATTAAGTTTATAGACTCTGATGTTAAGTCAGCTAATTTTAACAATACCCTAATTGATAATATTGAATTTGATCAAGTTAAAATGTCGCAATCTAGCTTTTCCAAAGCTGACATTAAATACATTAAGCTTTCTAATGTAAATTTGAATAATGTGGATTTTATTAGTAACCAAATAGGCATATTTGCGAATACTCAAGTTTCCATGTTTAGAACAAATATCACTAATAATAAGATTAAGTCATTTAGCATTCAAGAGTCTAATTTATATAAAAGTTTCTATTATAGCAACATAATAAGTGATTACAGCATAGAAAATAGCGAGATATCTAATCTAGAACATGAAAGCAATGTTTACACAAATTTGTCATTAATTAATGGTCAAGGGCACAATATTTCATTTCTAAATAATCAAATAAGCAAATACAAGCAACGAAATTTTAATATAAATTTTATTACTTTCAAAAATTCTCAAGTAAGGGAAATAAATATTTCAGGCAGTGAAATAAAAGGTTTAAGTTTTATTGATGTTATGAACAATAGCTTAGATATAGAGGAGTCAAAACTTTCACATTTGCTTTTTATAAATTCCAATTTTGATACTGTTAATATTTTTAATTCGTCTAGTGAAGAAGTCTATAGTCTCAATTCACAAATTAGCCTATTTACACAAATGAAAATTATTCAATCTTTTAATGAAATAAACTTATCTCAAATGAATTTAGCTCATTTTTCCCTAAGTGATATTCAATTTTTTAATCAAAACATTAAAAATTTAAATCTTTACAATGCTAACTTGAACAGAGTTGAATTTATCAACTCAATTCTAGATAATTTAAATGTCCAGGAAGCAAGTCTTAAAGAGATTAAACTTTTTGATTCCAGTATAAAAAATACGGATTTGACTAAAGCAAAAATTGTTAATATTATCAACAATAAGCAATAGGATATACATCTATACTTAAGTTTGTCGTATTATTGAAAAATAGATTAGAGCCATGAGATATGCAACTTAGCCTAAATGAATTAGCTAATATTTTGATAAATCATTTTGAAAGTGACAACTTAAAATCAATTTATTTACTACAGACAGAATTGTTAAGTACATCAATAATTCATGAGCTAGAGAAAGTATTTGATCATATATCTTTTGAATCTTCTGACTTCAAAAATAATTACTTAGTTTTGAACGACTTAAGCCAAAAGTCGTTAAATAAAATTGAATTGTATTATCAAACTTGGCAGCATAAAAAATTTATTATTTTATGTTCAGATGATGATAAAAACATCAATTCTAATTTATTATCTGACTCCTTAGAAAAAGGGATTTATGTATTTTTAATAACATCATTAAATTTAACTTTAGGACATAAGCTTCAAATCAAAATGCATTCAAAAAAACCAACTGTTGAAGTGAATCAAATATTAGCTTGGAGCAATTTAAGGTTACTGAATGAAATTGGCATTAAAGATCTAATACAATATCTACTAAAAAGTATTTTAGAAATTTTAAAAAAAGTCTTATGCGAAGAAAGCAATCAGGATAAATTAATAGATTTCTATTTCTATCTTTCAAAATATGAGGATCAGATTACAAATTTACATTTAGATCACAATACTGCTATTGATTTGATTAGATCGCGTTATTTTAGCTTATTTAAGAAATAATTGAAAAAAGTTTCATAGTGCATAAATGAAATAAAAGCATGATGCTTATAAATTACATTCATCAAAACATTATGCATTATTGATTTAAAAATTGTCTAATTTTATAACATATTGATTTAAAGATTGTCATGTGTTACAACATGCGGACTTATTAAATTTAAATAAGCAATGAATTGCTATTCAGCAATATGCGAAAATGCATTTCGTTTATTAGAAATGCATCTGATTTATTATCATTTATCGGTTTATAGAATTGATATATAAAATTAGCTCGATAGCTTAGATGCTGTAAGACATTGCTATACTGTACTAAGAATATTAAATAGTTTAGCTAAGTATATTAAGGAAGTTTTTTAATTCAATTAGAAAACCATAATAGCTCCTATTGCAACAATAGTTCCTTTAGCATCTACTGGAGTGCTAAGTTTCTTGAAGTCAACTATACCATCTGGATTTTTCACTTGATCAAATGCTCGAAGATCTAACTGAACATTAGATGGATCAATAGCAGGTGCACCAGCAGGTATATTACCTGCAACAACAGGTATATTATTGCCTGCAACAGCAGGAGGTATATTGCCTGCAATTAATCTATTAGTTAATCTATTTGAAATATCTTCAGAACGTAAAGATACTTTATAGCTAGCTTTAGTATTATAGAATCCTACTCTGGCATAAGTTGTAAAAAAGTCAGCAGCTTTGTAAGTAACTGCCAATTCTGTTAAGTCAAAAGTATTGTTGTATGTGTTGGAAGTTTTGTCATACTTTAAACTAACTCTGAAATTGTTATAATCTAAGTATCCACCAAAAGAAAAAGTATAGAAAGAGTTTGAATTGCTTCCTAATTTTAAAAACTCTTCATTGTCTTTAGTTTTCACATTCTTATCACCAGAAGTATTCAAGTTGGGAATCAAGAAACTGTCTCCCATGGTTTGATAACTTCCACCTATGCCAAAATATTCGTTATATATAGCAGCACTAAATCCAAATGATTGATAGTTATTTACTTTATATTTTTCAGAAGGAAGTCTAACTAAATTACCTTCTTTTTTATGACCAGGGGATGTTATTAATACATCTTGTGGTACATCAGCGGCGTTTCTAGCATTATTAAGTATATAGCCAGGGTTTAATTTATCGATTTCATAATTTTGAACGAAAAGATTTACCGTGCCAACTTCATACATGGCCCCAACTTTAAATTTGACGCTAGAAAAATCCATTTCTAAATTTGCACCTAAGCTATAAGCATTAGTAATAGACATTTTTAGATCTTTAACCAATGGATGATTTTTAAACTCAAGATCATTGTGACTTTTAGAGCCTACGTTAGCAGATTCTGGTATATAGGAACCACCAAAAGTGACACGAGCCATTTCTCCTAATTTTGCACTAAGCATAACGCTAACCATTCTAGGTTTTTCTGAACTTGGACGATCTCTACTGCCTAAAAATGGTCCACCGTCCCAAGTATGTGCACCTGAGTTAGATGGTAAAAAGTTTTGTAATGGTACTAATTTTCCATTGTATATTCCTGAATCTGCTTGTAACTTTAAGCCCATAGCTGTTTCAGATCCAAGGCGTAATTCAACGAAATGTGGACCTTTGTTTTTAAAATAAAAACAAGTTGATACTGCTCTCTGGGAAAAATTAGTAGTTTGAACACCGATTGTTGCACCACCTTTCACATGTTCATTTTCAGCATCCACGCCCACTGTTAAAGAAGCAAAGCTTGCTAAAGTTGGATTTTCATAATCATTGGCTTTAGATACATTTAGGTCTTTTATTTCTATCTTCTTATCAGGGTTACTAAAAACTAATGGAACATCTAAAATACCATTAAGGAAAACATTTATTTCAGTTCCGTCAGCATCTTTAGTTGCAATAACTAAACCATGTGCGCTTGAGGCTAAGATAGTACTAAATAGACCACCTATAATCAGCAATTTAGGTATAAAACTACTACTACGTTTTTCATAATGATGAATATGATTAATAATTGACATAAAAAATAAAAATACTATTATTAACAACAAATTTAACAGTTTTAGTGTTACATGTAAAGCTCAACCATGCCTTAAGTGTGTAGTAATATACATATCAATAGTTTATATTGTTAAAATGCAACAATGCTAAATTGTAACAATGTTTCTGGCGTGTATCATTAGAGTATTAAAATATGATTGTGTGAGCAAAGATAGTTTTTTTAATATCTGGCACTTCAATACATTCTTATATATGTTTACAAATAGGACACTGCAATTACAAATAGGACACTGCAATTTTTTCATATATAATTACAAAAAGGTATATTTTAAAATATGCAACCATTTGTTGACCACTTTTCAACCAGATCAACCAACGAATCAAGCAAAAATAATGACAACTTGTTTCAAATAAACAGTAAAATAAAATCAGCAAAATTGATTCATTTTATTGGAATTGGTGGCATAGGTATGAGTGGTATAGCCTTGATACTACATCAATTAGGTTATAAAATACAGGGATCAGATATAATAGATAATTATCATACACAAAAATTAAAAAAACTAGGAATTGAATTTTTTCTGCATCAGAAAGCTTCAAATTTAGTTAATGTATCATGCATAGTAGTCTCTAGTATAGTTAGTGATGAAAATCCAGAAGTAATTTATGCAAAAAAACATAATATTCCAATATATTCAAAAGCTGACATATTACAATTTATAGCCACAGATCAATATCTCATATCTGTAACTGGTACACACGGTAAAACAACTACTACGGGTTTATTAGAATCAATTTTTTCCACTTTAAATCTCAAAATAAAAAAAATAAAGTTAACTTGTTTCATTGGAGGGGTTTTAAAATCTATCAATTCAAACGCATACGTTAATAAAGCTTTAAAGACACAGGGTACTTTTTATAGCAATGTTGAAAACATTAATACTGCATACTCAAAAGAACTAAACCAAAAAAGTTTTGAAAATATCAACGAATATAATGATTTACAAAATGAATATAACGATTTACGCAATAATTTAAATTTACATACTTTGGATGCAGCTTTATTTGAAGCTGATGAATCAGACGATACTTTTGTTAGAATTCACCCGAACATTTGTTTAATTACTAATGCTTATCCAGATCATGTAGAATTTTATGGAAATTTTGAAATTTTATTAGATAGATTTAGACAGTTACTTTTCATTGAACCAATTTACAAACCAAATATAAATTACAAAGTTTTGTGTTTGGATGATCCTAATTTATGCATGATATATAATAAATTACTTACTGAATCAAAAGAAATTGAAAAAAATAAAAAATATAATGATTCAAATTCCACCTCTAGTTTAGAAACTGAGATAATAAAATTAAAGCCTAAAGATAATGTTGCTGAATATAAAAGTCATAACTGCTACTTTGAAACGCATAAAAATCAAAGTCCCATGATGGTAACTTATGGAATATATAGTCTTGCAGATGTTAAAGCGGTTAATATTAACTATTACAAAACTTATACTGAATTTGATGTAGTTATCAACTCTATTCATCTCATTTCTACAATTATTCCCAAATTAAAAACTTATTTAACGGGGCAGCATAATGTTTTAAATATCTTAGGATGTATTGCATCTAGTTTAGTTTTTATGGAAAAGATTTTGTGTGATATATCCAATGAAATTGCAGTTTCAATAATTAAAGATAGTATTTTAAATTTTCAAGGTATTAAAAGAAGATTTAATGAGCTAGGATCTCTAGAATACATTTCTATAATTGAGGATTATGCTCACAATCCCGCAAAAATTAAAGCAACTATTAATGGAGCCAAGCAAAGATTTGATCAGATATTTTTAGTTTTAGAAATTCATAAATATTCTAGATTATTTGATTCCTTTGACGAATTTATATCCGTTTTATCTGACGTTGACTTTATTTCTTTAACACCAATTCACACAGCTGGACAATCTCAGATTGAAGATTTTGATTGCAATAAGATAAGAAATAAATTAAACCAAGTAAGAATAAATTATGATCTTTCCCCATGTGATCAAATATATACTTTTTCTATGGAAGGGGCGCAAGAATTGTTGTGCCAGTTGGAAAAATTTGATAAGATTTTTGATGTAAATATGGATTATACCAAGGAATCTTCTATTAATTCCAATCATTCAAACAAAGATTTCCAAACTTCCAAAATATTTGATTATAGAAATAAACCTAATTGCAAAATTATTGAAGAGATAAATTCTGCACAAAACAAGGCTCATTTATCAACTGACCAAATGTTTCAAACACTCAACTCGCATGCAAACAGTATTTTAATTTCTAACAATAAATCTACAGAGCTTAAAAGTTATAAAAGCAAAGCTATTATATTTATGGGAGCAGGATCTGGAATCACTAAATTAACTGACAATTTTCTTTCTATTTTAAGCAATAATAATCACTTTGCTCAAATATTAAAAATTAACAAATAAAAAAATAACACTAGAAATAAGAAATCTTCTATTTATTTCTATACAAGTTTTATTTAAAAAAAGCATATCTGATTTAATTTATCTTAAAAATAAAATTTAAAATAAGTAAGCATAAAGAATTTAAATTAAAACTTTTAACTTAAGTTATTGCTTTAGATTAAGTAGTTTTATTTGATATGAAATACTTGTTTATTATCTTAAACAGTTTTACTGAATTGTTAAATAAGTTTTATAGGTAGAATGGAGTTAGATACAATTTCTAAATCAAAAACTTCACTAAAGATTTTAGTTTAGTTTATTAAAATTTTATTTGTATCAAAAAGTTTTAACTTAAATACAAGTTTAAATGCTAGTATTAACAGATTCTAAGGCTTCGCCAGACTCCTCTTTGTCTAAAATAATAGCTGCTCTAGCTGCCATTATTTTTTTAGAAGGACGGCCAACTGAGCGTATTGACAATCTGATATCTGAGGAATCTTTGTCTCTTTTTTCAATTACTTTTGTAATAACTCTTGGGCGTTCTAAAATTTTAAATCCTTCTCCCCAAACTGTTTCTATATAAGATACCTTCCAAACAACCGCTAATTTATTTTCCTCATTAGCAGGATTCATTTGTAAATTTTCATTATTATTTTCATCTAAAGCAACATTATTGCGAGATAAAACTAAATCTAAAGCATGCGCATTAATTTTTAATCTAAATTTACATACATATACATCTGCTAACTTCAAATCAGCTGGTGTTTTTGGCATTATTTCTAATGCAGCTAAAATCTGCTGTTTGTTAATTATAGAATTAACGTTTTGTAAAAATAAAACCGCAACTTTAAACTCTGCTTCAGTTAAATCTAAACATCTTGCTTCCAACATATTAGAATTAGGTTGTGGAATTAAGATATATACTTGTCTTTTTTGATAACAAATCTCAAAATCACCTACTCTAACTCTTGAATTTTGCTTGTTTTGATTCTTTAATAATTTAAGCATTCTTAACATTAATACAGGCATTTCAATACTAGTAATAAATTCATTTATTCCGTACGCTAGTGCCTCAGCCTCTAAAGCTAAAGGACCATAAGCAATTAGTGGCATTTTTCCTACTTTTATGCTTAAAGCATTCCAATATTGAGTAACATATCTAATTTTAGTACCATTACTATTAAATTTATCTAACATGATTATGTCATATTTACCCTCTATCTTTTCTTTTCTAATAGCTAAAGCATCATGCTCTACATCAATTTGCAACTCAGGGGAAATTTTTAATGGAATATTTTTTAACAAATCAATCTCTGCTTTAGAGTACTTAGGATAAACATCATCTTTTTCATCACTACTGTTGCTATCATCATAAAATACACAACCGTCGATTGATGTATTATTAGCATCATTATCAGCGGTTACACGCTTCATATCTTCAAAATTAGATTTAACTTCATTTATAAATGAATTATTGTTGGAAATTAGCAACACCTTTTTAAGTAAAAGGGTTGTAGAATTCGATTGCATTGTTGACATTTCAGATATCTTATTTATTTATTATAGAAATATACTATTATATTTATATATGCTAAAGCAAGTGGAAAAGACTTGATTATTATGAGTTGTTCAAAGTAATCATGGCTTATATAATATAAATCTTCAGATATTTGCAGGGATTTTTATATGAGAAAAAAATTTAAAAATAAAGCTAAATTATTTAAAAAAACTGTATTAAGCCTAGATATATTGAATTTTTTTAGAATTTTTGCTAAAAAATTAAACTATAAATTTATATAAAGTAGAGAAAAGATAACTATCAACATCCGTTGTGTCCGAGATGTACAAGTTATGTAACAATGCATAGATTAGTGTTTTTGTTACAAGATTTTAAACGTAACATTTATAAAACTAGTTTTTCTAAGATTTTATGTGTTTTTTAAAAAATCAGATTGCAATACATATTGCAATTTATATTTCAAAATCATTGAATATTTGTTGAATTGAAAGCTTTTCGTATTCTAAAATTAAACTATGATTTTTAGAATCTAACTTACATTTTTTTAAATTACCATTACATAAATCCCTAATGTAACTACTAGCTTTAAAGAAATCGTTTTTTTTAATTCCAATTAAATCTAAAATTACCGATGGAATAAAAGATATATCCAGTGTATTAAATTTTGGCATTTTATTTACTGGAAAATTAGCCCTTATGTTAAAAAAAGTTTGATATTTTTTATCTTCGGAAGAGCTAAGTAAATTTAATAAAGGCTGCATGTGGCCTTCAAAGTTTGGTTTATGATCCCCAAATTGCACCAAAAGAGTTGGATGTTTTTTAGACATAAGGAATTGAGAAAATTTAGTAAATGCTTCATCAGTTTTGATAATTCTATCTAAATAATCGTTTAGCTTAGATGAGATTTTTTTACCAAATTTTGCAGATAAATTAAATCTATCAGCATATTTTTTTGCATGTTTACCATGATTAGACATAGTAGACATCAAAATAAATATAGGCTTTCTTGGAGCAATTTGTTTTTGATAATTACTAGATAATTTCTCTTGTTCTTCTTTATTTGCTTCTAACTTGTGAATATTATTACCTATTTTTAAATCCTTTTCTTCGATAGAAAAGTGAGGCTTATTCACAGAACATTCACTATTTTTTGAATATTCTATTGGATTTTTATCAAAATCATGTGATTCTAAAATTACTGATGCAATCTTTGTCATAGTTTCATCAGAAACTACTGGCCATAATTCTTGCAACTCTGTTTTTGAAAGAAATTGAGGAAAATCTTTAATATCATAAACCTCATCTACACCAAGGGACTTTGCAGCTTCATATGCATTAGTAAATTCTTTATCTACTGGATAAAGTAAAACAACTTTATAGCCTAATTTTTTACACTCTGTTACAAGAGAAGATTTTAGGCCTTGTGTTAAAAATAAATTCGGTGCTTTTCCTTGCCATAAAAAAGTTTCAGTATTCAAGCCTGATACTGATGCATACTCGCTTTCTTGACTATTTCCACCAAAAATTGCTACTTTTGTATTACCAAGTAGAACCGTATATTCATCTTTTGATAAAAATTTTAGATGATTTAAATTGAATAATTCAGGCAAATTTAAGTCTATTGGATTGAAAGTAGACTCATGTAAAACCGATATTATATCAGGCAAATCTCTATTATCGGATAAATCTTTGTTGAAGTCATATTTGTTATATTTGACGGCCTTAGATATAATTTCATTAGTTTTTATAAATCTAAAAGGCTCTATTATTGCCTCCGCATTACTAAATCTAACGCCAAAAACCATTGAGGCATATATTCCTACGTTTTGGTTCAAGCCGTCATATCCATATGTGGTACTAGATTCTTTAATTTGTTGTAGTTTTGGTAAATATTTAGTATTCAAATAAGTGTTAAGTCTAGAGTTTGACTGGGATAAAGAGTACTTCATGGCATAAATTAACATCAAGCCTACTACAATCATTGCTAACCTGATGGTTATAAAAAAAAACTTATTTCTAATTTCAACTATCTTAGATGATCTGACAAAAATAAGAAATAGGCCTCCTGTCAATCCTACAATTTGAAGAATTCTAGGTACAATTAGAGAATAATATTCGCTAAATATTCCTCCGCTATGACTGACCATAGGAAAAATTAATCTAAAATCCCCAACTTCAAATCCTGAACCCCAAAACTTCATTTTGGCTTGATGAAACGTCAAGATAATATATCCTAACAATAAGGTAAATCCTAAGGAAAAATTTATTCTATTAGTCAACAACATTACTAGGCCCGCTAGTAAAATTGCAGAGCAAAAATCTATCAAGAAAAAGTCTAATCCAGAAGTTTGATATATGCATAACAAAAGTAATGCAGAAAAAAGGACACTATTAGAGAATATAGAATCTATAATTTTCCAAATTATTACTTTTAACATAATACAAAAGTTTTTTTAATTATTTTTCTTTTAAAAATTTTTCTTGTTGGACTGCTGCAGAGTTTTTATAAATAAAACTTTCTGAATTGCATTTCAAAAAGCCTAAACTAATATAGCTTTATATTTAATATTATTTACATCGTAATGTGATGCGTCCATTGTAAGGATCTGAAACAGAAGCTTCTACTTTTACGCTGTCGCCAACTACAATTTTAATTTTATTTTTCTTGATCTTGCCTGAAGAATAAGCTATAATCTCATGCCCATTAGTTGAAGTAATTCTATAAGAGCCACCTCCTAAAATTTCTGTTACTATACCGCCAAACTCTATCAAGCCAGCTTTAATATCTCTTGACATCTAATATATTAAATTCAAAACTAAATTTCTTATAGCTAATTATAGCAACTTTTACTTCACATTGTTCTAATATGTGAAACTTTTTTTGATTTATTGGATTATTCAACCTCTGGTATAAAAAAATATTGTTTATGAAGTTAAATATTTCATAAATAATTACTTTTTATTACTAATAGTTTCACAAAAAAATAGTAATACTTGATTATTAGATCGAAATTTGCTTTCGAATAAATAAAAGTTTAGACTAATATAAATTTCTTACCTGATATTTCTCAACCTCTTAAAAAAGAATTTCACATTTATAAAAATATTATATTTTCAAGTAATATAGATTCCTTAAACATGTCTACTTGCTTAATCTAATAAGATTATTATTGAATAAACAAGTGCACTTTTGCAACCTATCATGAGAATGTGCACATTTCAAAAAATTATAATCAATTTAAAGTTACTTTATAGTATTAATTCCAGAAAATTCTATCAATTCGTCGCTAAAATCCTCTTTTACTTCATTTTTTATTTCATTGAAATTAGGTTGTAATTGATATAACAATGTACTGGTTTCACTACTTTGAATATCAATATTTAAATTGTATTCACTTTCATCAGTATCTTTATTATTAAGCCTGGGTTCACTTTCATCAATGTCCTTATTATTAAGTTTTAGCTTTTGATCTAATAATGTGCTTAATGATGTGTTTTTTGAACAATAGTTTTTTTCCATTGATTGCATCTCAATATCATATTCTATAGAAATTGATTTCTTATTTGAACTAAGTTTTGCATAATTCTGAGCAAAAGAGGCTTTGTTAACAAAATATATCAATTTTTTAGATACAAAAACTGACATTGAATCTTTAATCACTTCTACTATTTGAGGTGTGTATTTATCCAAATTTTGATACTTCAATAAAGTATGTGCTAAGTGCAATAAAGCAACACTGTGTCCGGGAAATATTCCAAGAAGAATCGAATGCTTTACTATAATAGTAACTAATTTATCTGATATTAATATATCAGAACAGTCTCTTAGTATTGAAGATATGTTTTGATCAAGCGTCTTTTTTAAAAGAATATCAAAAATAAAATTAGTTGTATATTTAAAAGATTTTTGTATTAAAAATTGAACTCCATCTTGTAATGTAGCAGAATATGCGTTTGATTCATTTTGTATAAATGCTTGTAAATTGTTTTCTGTGCTTTTTGGCACTTGTAATATTTCTTCTATTAAGATTCTGCCAGAATATTCATCAACAGTTACGTTTGGTAGTAAATCGTTTTTTTCATTTTCCACTTTATTAAAGATGTCAATTTCATATATTACGCTTATATCTCCCAAGTCAATATTGCAATGTATTTTATTTTCAGATAGATATGTAATATATATTTTTTTTAAATTATCATATTTAGCGGAAAAATATTGCTCTAATTGATTTTTAGCACTAAGAGATAAGCATTCTTCTGATATATTTGATTCAATGTATGAAAAAACCTTTTGATTTTCATAGATATTACCCATATTTTCATTAAGAATACTATAGCTTGGTTTATCTTTAGTTTGCATTTTTCTAGTAAATAATTACTATATTCTTATATTATAATTTACCATTGATTGATTGATTAATTAGATTTTAAGATTTAATATGAAAAAATTTAGCTGTGTCGATTGTGGCAAAGTTAGTAGCAAGTGGATTGGCCAGTGTGGCAGTTGTTTACAATGGGGAACGGTGCAAGAGGAAGATTGTAATAATGATTTAGTTTCTAAAGGACAACCATTAAAAACTTACAATTTAACTGCATCTGGACCAAAAATTTTACGATATCAAACCAATATAAGTGAATTTGATAAAGTTTTAGGAGGGGGGTTGGTTATTGGATCAGCCACATTGATTGGTGGCGAGCCAGGCATAGGAAAATCAACCATAACCTTGCAAATATGCGAAAGCATAGCAAATTTAGGTAAACATTGCTTATATATCTCAGCTGAGGAATCTTTAAATCAAATCAAACTAAGGGCAGAAAGATTGGGTATTAAAAATGAAAAAATTAAACTAGCAACTTCCAGTAGCGTTGAAGATATTATATCGACTTTAAAAGATAATTTGAATGCCGAACTAATAATTATTGACTCTATCCAAACCATACAAACTGCCAATCTTGATTCAACCCCAGGAACTGTATCGCAAGTTAAAGCAACAGCCAATATTTTAATTAGTTATGCGAAACAACACGATATTATACTGTTTATAGTAGGTCATGTAACTAAGGATGGAAACTTAGCCGGACCTAAACTATTGGAACATATGGTCGATACAGTATTGTATTTCGAAAATGATACTCAAAACAACTTAAGAATTATCAGATCAATCAAAAATAGATTTGGAGCAGTAAACGAACTTGGAATTTTTGAGATGTTACCTAATGGACTTAAGGAAGTTTTGAATCCGTCAAACTTTTTCTTAGGATCCAGAATGAATGCTACAGGATCTAGTATTTTTGCTGGCATAGAAGGTGCGCGCCCTTTAATTATAGAAGTTCAGGCTCTTCTGGCCCCATCAAATATGCCGACACCAAGACGTTCAGTAGTAGGCTGGGAGTTAAGTAGACTTTCTACTCTTCTTGCAGTATTAAGCGTACGGGCCAGAATCAATTTGTCTAACTATGAAGTGTATTTAGCAATAGCTGGTGGACTTAAAGTTAATGATCCTGCAATAGATTTAGCAGTAGCTGCAGCCATTTTATCTTCAGTTACCAAAAAAACTTTCGCAAAAAATACTATCTTCTTTGGTGAAATTGGATTATCAGGAGAAGTGAGGCAGGTAAATTTCTTAGAGCAAAGAATAAAAGAAGCACAGAAGCTTGGATTTGATAATATTATTTCTTTTGCAGATAACAATAGTCAAATAAATTGTATAAAACATGTTAGCGAGCTACTTAATATTTTAAATACTAAGTAAAATCTAAAAATAATGAAATTTAAAAAGTCTCAGGTAAATAAAAATGACTTGTCATTACTAGGCGGCTTATCATTACTAAGTGACCTGTTATTACTAAGTGACTTATTATTACTAATGTTTATTTTCTTAAGTGCGTACCAAGCATGCAATATACCACTGTAAACATAATAAAATTAAATGCCAATAATATTATTGGAATCGTTGCGTCACTAGAATACATTGCTGCTTTTCTAAAGCCATCTATCATATAAAAAAATGGGTTAAATTTATTCACCTCTTGTAAAAATAGGGGCAATTTTTTGATTGAATAGAAAGTTCCTGACAGCATAGACAATGGGGTAACAAGATAGCTGCCAACCATTGAATTGGATTCAAAATTATCGGTCAATAAACTAGCAAATATGCCAAATAAACTCATCAATATAGAGGATAAAATAGCAATTATTACTAAATAAGATAAATGATTTGGCATCATGTCCACTATAAAAAGATGTGTGATTAAAAATACACCAAAGCCTATAATCAAACTTCTTATTACAGATGGCACAATATAACCCATCATAATTTGTAAATTAGTTAAAGGTGGAATAAGAAGATCAATTATGTATCCTAAAACTTTGGACATAATAAAAGAATGTGAGCTATTCATAAAAGTATTTTGTATGATTGAGCTAATAATGATGCCATTCATTATAAATCTAATATGTTCATCGGACTGCTCTGTTGCCATGGCCAAAAGTATCATTCCAGCGAACATAAAACTTGAAACTATTGGTGAGATTATAGTCTGATTGAATATTCTGAATACTCTAAATATTTCTTGATATATCAAACCTTTCATTTGAATTCCATACTTAGTTATGGAGAATTGATGTAATTCTAACGACATAAGATTTTTAACTCTTTGGTTTAAAATATATATTATACTATTTTGTAATTTTGACCATTATTGCTATTTCCAACCAAAAAGGTGGCGTAGGCAAAACAACTACTACAGCAAATTTAGCGCACGCAATTGTAAGCATCACAAATTCTAGAGTTTTATTATTGGATTTAGATCCTCAAGGTAATTTAGGAACCACTTTAGGTATCGAATATGGCGCCAGAGATCATAATGTTTATACTCTAATGTGTTATGAATATTCTGACCAAGAGATTTTTAGTAAATTTATTGTTTCAACTTATATTCCAAGATTGGATATTATACCTTCAAATATGGATCTTGCTGCTTTTAATGTAGAGGTTGTAAATATAAGGGGCAAAGAATTTATTTTAGCTAACAAATTGCATCAAATTAAGGATAAATATGACTATATTCTTATAGATTGTCCGCCAACATTAAACATCTTAAGTATCAATGCTTTAGTAGCCGCAGATTGTCTTCTTATTCCGATGCAATGTGAATACTTGTCACTAGAAGGCTTGGTGCAGTTAATGCATATAACTAGCTTGATACAACAAAATTTCAATCCCACTCTGCAATTTTTAGGCGTGTTATTAACTATGTATGACAAGCGTAACAACTTATCACATTCAATTGTTCAAGAGGTTAAAGATTATTTAGGATATAAAGTTTTCGATACTTTAATTCCACGTTCAGTTAAAATTTCCGAAGCTCAATCGCATGGGAAGACCATAATTACTTATGACAATAAGTCTAATGCATCTATCAATTATAAAAATCTGGCTAAAGAACTTATTATGAAACTAAAAAAGAATAACAAGACATAATTCTCCATACGGATTCGTGCTAAAATGTATTTAAATAAATCGAACTTACTTATGTCTGAAGAGACTTCAATAGAGACTTCAATTACTAAAAGAGCCACTGTGCAGACAATAGATCAAATGTTAGGCAAGCAAATTCCGATTTTAGATCATGGATTTATTAGAGTTATTGATTACATGGGCTCTGATGATTCTATAGTGCAGGCCGCAAGAATATCTTATGGAAAAGGCACTAAACGAAAACAAGATGATCAAAATTTGATCAATTATTTAATGCGACATAAGCACACCACTCCATTTGAAATGTGCGAAATCAAATTACATATTAAAATGCCAATTTTTGTTGCGCGTCAATGGATTAGGCACCGTTCTGCTAATGTTAATGAATATTCCGCTAGATATTCAATCATGAGTGATGATTATTATGTACCAAAATCAGAAAATATATCTGTTCAATCTTTAACCAATAAGCAGGGCAGAGAAACTGCTGGCTTAGATAGTGATCAAGCAGAGAATATAATTAATAAGATAAAAAACTTTTCACAACAGGGTTTAGAATTATATAAAGAGCTTCTTAACCAGGATTCATTAGGCAATTTAATTGATCCAAGTAAACCTAACTTATCTAAAGAATTAGCCAGAATAATATTGGGAGTTAACTTTTATACGGAAATGTATTGGAAAATTGATTTACATAATTTATTACACTTTCTTCATTTAAGAGCAAGTGATCATGCTCAATATGAAATTCAAGTTTATGCAAAATGTATAGAGGATATAATAAAAATATGGACCCCTATTTCATATGAGGCATATAAAAATTATAGAAAAAATAATGTTTCTATCCAAAAAAGCGCTTTTGATGCAATAACAAGTAATACTGATAAGAAGAATGCTATAGAAACTCTTGCGTCTCTAAATATGTCTAAGCGTGAACTAAATGAATTAATAGATATGCTTAAGGACTAAATACAAATAATAGTATAGATATATTCAAGGACTAAGTATAAACAATACTATCTAAATTAGATATAAAAATCTAAACTAAATAAGAAAACTTTTAAAAAAATTCAAAAAAATTAGCTACTGCCAAAAATATATTTAAAAATCCAAAAATCATATAAATAGAAAATAAATAGATTATTGATGATAGAAAAAACTTCACAGGTGTTATTTGTTTTTTTGATAATTGGTAAGATTGATAAACAAATTTTAGATTTATTATCAATAAAATAAAATTCAAGAACTTGAAGCTATAGTAAATCCAAGCAAATGTTGAAGCCATGATACCTGTTAGTGTGCTAAATAGTATTATTAGCTGTAATAATGTGTTCTTAGATATCTTATCAGTAAGAATAGAGATGTTGGCGGCAGTATATTCAGGTTGAAGCCAAATATTTAGTGTATACGAGTGCGCCATAGTCCAAAAAGCATTAATTGCAGCTAGCGCTAAACTAATATTACTAATTTGACTATCTATACCAGCAGAGATTATAACCGCTGGCATTGAGCCTGAAATATTACCAGCAATTATTGCTAGATTCATATTATATAATTTTAACTTGGTATATATTGGAACATAAAACAATATGCTAATCAACATTAAAAATGAAAATTTTAAATTGATAAATAATACCCCTATAGCTAAACTCAAAAAACCTAAAATATAACCAAAAATATAAGCATTTTTTACCTTAATTACTTCAGTTGCGGTTGGTCTATTCTTAGTTCTAGACATTTTTTGATCAATTTTAGCCTCCATAGCCATGTTGATAGCGCCACAAGCTCCGCATCCTAGTAACAAACTTGCAATAGAAAATAAATATTTAGTTACAATATCATCATAGAATTTTAAATTTTTGATAGAAAAAATCAACTCCTCACAAAAAGTTCCATAAATAATTCCAGTAAATATAACTAAAAACATTAACCTGGGCTTTGTAAGTCGAAGATAATTTTTAATTGAAGAAAAATGCATTTTATTTGATGTAAATCATATTTTATTAGTTGGCTTAGTTGGCTTAGTTGGCTTAGATTATATTTTTCTTCTAGATTTTAGATAAAGAAAAATAAAGATTAAAACTCCCATTAAAGATGTTATTGGAATTAGACTTAAACCAAAAACATATGCTGATTCTTCAGTAAAATTCAATGATCCTTTAGCTGATGATATCATTGATCCAATTCCGGTGTGAAAAAATGATCCCCCTAACATGTTGAGAGAATTAAGAAGTGCTAATACTATGCCAGTATGCTTGTGATTAAGAATCCGAGCCCCTAAATTTAAAACAACCGTTTGATATGCCGATGCTATACCAAGAAGTATAAACATTAAAAAAGAATTTCCGCCAAGATTAAACCACAGCAAGCATGACATTAAACCTGTCATAGTGATACCAACTATTGTTAACAGAATATAAGTATTGAACCAAGGTTCTATCCAATTTAACAAAGGCGAGCCTATCATTAAGCCCAAAAATATCAGAGAAGTTAAAAAAGCCGCATCTGATTTAGAAATTGCAAACTTATTTACTAAATATTCAACTCCCCAAACATCTGCAAATCCTTCTAAAATGCCAACCATAAAAAAATTTGCCATTCCCAATAATAATATTTCATAGGATAAAACAAGCTTAATAGTGCTTATAAACGTAAGCGGTTTAGAGGCAGATGCTTCGTTTGATACATCATATTTTTTACCTGATTGTAGAAACATCAAAATAACGCCCCCTAAAAATATTCCAGCTATTCCAATAAAATTGCTAATTTCTTTGTAAGAATATTGTTCTAGCAATATACTGATTGGTTTTCCACCATAAAGTGCCCCAATCAAACCAAGACTAATTGAAACGCCTAAAGCTTTACCATACAAATCTTTTGTAAACCAGTCTGAAATGACTTGTGAGATTCCCATAATACCAGCTGCTGAAGCAGAGCCAATCATAAATCTTGCAAAACAACCAATATAAAAATTATTAGTAGTAGAAAAAACCATCATCATAATTCCACATATTACTGCAAAAAGAGAAACAATTGATCTGGTTCCATATTTATGAACTAACATAGCGGTAGGAATTTGCATAATAGCATATCCATAATAATAAAATGAAGCCATAATGCCATATTGAGTAGCGTTAATTTGCATATCTTTCATTAAATCTTCCATAATTAAACCCATCCATATTCTTGGAATAAATTGGTAAAAAAAGAAACTAATTACTAGCAATAGCATTAAGTAAGATCGAGAAGAATTCAATTTCCTAGATGGATCTACAAATTCATTAATTATTGTCATATTAAATGCACAAAATATTGACTAATTTTACCTCAATTTCTAAAATCTTGTCAGTTTTGTTGGATGGAATTTTAAAAACGGGATTTCAATTCAGTTTTGTTGGATGGAATTTCAAAAACAGAATTTCAACTGGGTGGAATTTCAAAAACGTAATTTCAAAAGTAGGAATATAAAATGACTCCTAAGAGTATTAGGCAATATATAAACCCTAATATAAAAAACAACCAGAGGGAAAAATATAATAAAAAACCCATTATCATAGTTCCACCGCTTATTATCCAAAAACCATTCACTATGAAGTTTTCTGAAAATCCAGATGCTTCGTAATGATGGTGCAATGGTGCTATTTTAAATACTCTTTTGCCTCTAGTTTTGAAGCTAATCACCTGTATTATCACAGATAAAGTCTCTACTAAAAAAATAAACCCAACTATGATCATCAAAATTTCTACCTTACAACACACCGCTAGTCCTCCTATCAAGCCGCCCAATGCCAAGCTACCACAGTCACCCATAAAAATTTTTGCTGGCGCTTTGTTAAAAAACAGAAACCCAATACAGCCTGCTATGACAATACCAACGAATGTCCGAATATTAGTAAATTGAAAATTTATGCGGAGGCGTTCTGCTTTAGTGAATTTAATATGACCAACTCCTAATCTATCCAGAATGTCTGTATATTCATTTAGATCTTGCATGTTGGTAGATATTATGAGGGCTATAAAGATTAAAGAAAATATTATTGGCATAGTAACTAAACCATCAAGACCATCTGTTAAATTGACAGAATTAGCTAAGCTTACTATAACTAAGATAGCAAAAGGCATAAACCAATAACCAATATCTATACTGAAACCATCTGCAATTCTTAACTGTGTTGATGATGCCCACTTGCCATAATCTAATTGAAGAATATACAAAAAGCAATATGCCACTATTACTTCACAAAATAATTTATATTTGCCGCTAAAGCCATATTTGCTTACTTTTTTTACTTTTAGAACGTCATCTATTAAACCTATGAAAAAATATCCTAATAAAAGAAATAAAAATGATCTTATGGCAACAAAGTCGCACAGTATCAAGCTGAAAATTACAACAAAACTAACAATTAGAACGCCTCCCATTGATGGAATGTTGCTTTTTTTTTCATGATTTGGTAAATCTAGTCTAGAATCCCTAGGCTTGTTCTGTAATTTGGCTAAAATATTTATTGATTTATTTCCTAATAAAAAAAATAAAGCTAAGCCAATTAAAATTACATAATTGTTTATTAAGTATTGATCCACTAGCACAGTGCACACTACGCCTATAAGCAAAATAAAAATTATCAAATCCCTCATATAAAATCTATTAATCACAATTAATATTATGATACTTGAAGGCTCATAAGATTACAAAATAAATTGCAACTACAATATAAAAATTGCAAGTAATGCAAATCTACAAAATAATCGAGATTTAAAACCAAAGTAGTGTAATTTATCCAGATTTAACACCAAGGTCACTATATAAAGCTCAAATCAATATTAGAAGAAAATTAACACGTAATGTATAAAAAGAGAGAATCAATAGCGGATGGCTCGATAATATTTTGAGATTTATTGAAAATTAAATTAAATACATCTCATAAACATGAACGTTTATATTATTTAAGCGGCAGATGATTTTTCAGGTGCGGGAGCTGGCTCAGCTATGTTTTGAGATCTATTGTTGTTGATAGTAACATCTACTGCGCTAGCATTTTCAGCTACTACAAAAGACTTAAATAAATCTGACGGTGCAAAATCAACTTTATCTACTTTTTGCAATAAATGTCTAATGATTTCTTGTGATAAACTCAACTTTCTTTTAAGTTCGTTTAAGCATTCATTGTTATTAGCTTCAAATCCAAAGATCATGTAATTGCCTTTAGTATTTTTTTTAATAGGATAAGCCAAACTCTTAAGTCCAATGTATCTAATATTTTTTTCCTCTATTTTACCATCATAAGAAGTTATTAGGGACATTAAGTCTTTCTTAATATTTTCTAAATCAACTGATGAGATATCCTGCCTCAATATACAAACTAACTCATAAAAGCGACCATTTCTCGTATTTGCAATTTCCATTGTTATTTTTAAATAAAGTTAAAGTGAAATATTATTCCTCCAGCCTTTGGAGAAAATACTTGCTATGACTATTATACTGTAAGTTACAGTCATTCCAAAATCACTTTTTTCCGTTTTAATAACATCAAAATTACACAAATTTAGGCTATATATAGCTGAAAAATAAGCGTTTTCTAAAGTGAAAAAAGATATATAAATCTAAAAAGCATATCAGAAACATGCTTTCTGAACTGTTTGAATATAGTTAGAAACTTGATCAATCTATAATCAAAGCTTGCATGTTTATCAATCTATTTTGACAAGATTTTTAAAAATCTAATCAATTGAAAAATTATTTACGATAAAATAACTTTACGCTTGATAAGTCTGGAGTGAAAGGCAATACTACTTGTGAAGATGTAGGGTAAAACTTAAATTTGATAGTTAGTTTATCTTCATCAATTTCTAAATATTCTGGAGCTTTTATTTTTTTACTCATATCTTGATAACTATTTCTTACAAGACTTTTTGAAGCATCTCTTTCAACACAAGAAACTACGTCTCCAGGCTTAAGTTGATAACTAGCAATATTCATTTTTTTATCATTAATCATAAAATGCTTATGTGATATGAATTGTCTAGCAGCAAAAATACTTGGAGCAAAACCAGATTTATAAACTATATTAGTAAATCTTGATTCTAGTGCTTGAATAAAGTTTTCACTTTTTATACCTTTGCGCTTAGTGTTAGCTTTTATAAAAGCATTCTTGAATTGTTTTTCTTGCATTCCATAGTGCAACTTGATTCTTTGCTTTGCTTCTAGTTGTAACCCATAAGCAGATTTAGATATGGTGTTAGCACCATGTTGTCCTGGGCGAGAGTTCCTTCTAGAGTAAGTATCTTTTGCAGTATTCCACAACTGCGATCTCAAAGATCTGATTGCTTTGAATTTTGGAGTATATCGTTTATTACGAGCGTTTGATGACACAGATTTCTTAGTTTAAATAAATCTAATTTTATCACATTGAGTAAATTCAAATCAAGCATTGATATCTAAACTATACACAAACTTAGGTATAGTTGCTGATAATAATCTTAAAATTTGTTTGTATTTGTTATAATGATTCTTATCTACCAATATTTGGCACAATATGTTTTGGATGACACAACTGGGAAAAGCGACTATAAAATTTTTTAAAGATTTATATTCAAGTTTAATTGATTTTATATTACATATATTTAGGTTTTGTGGCTTTAGCGTTATGGCTATAATTTATTTTTTTGAAAAACCAATATATTTAAATATCTTGATTAATCAAATAAAATATTTAGGATTTTTTTCTATTCCTGTAATTAGCTTAACTGCAATTTTTTCTGGGGCTGTATTGGCTTTGCAAACTTATTATGGAATGGGTGAGTTGTCAGCTCAATCTGCAGTGCCAATGGTTGTCATTTTATCTCTAGTTAGAGAGCTAGGGCCAGTATTGTCGGGATTAATCTTAGCGGGTAGAGCTGGGGCATTTATAACAGCTGAAATATCAACTATGAAGGTTACTGATCAAATAGATGCAATATATACTATGTCTATAGATCCTGTTAAATATTTAGTCACACCTAGAATTATTGCAACATTATTATCTTTGCCATTGCTAGTAATAGTCTTCAATGTACTAGGATTTATTGGCGGCTATTCCGTCAGTGTATACCAGTTAAACTTTTCTTCAGGTCAATATATAACTGACAGCTTAGATCATATAAAAGCTTTAGACATAATATCTGGATTAATTAAAGCTCTATTTTTTGGCTTGATTATAGGAGCCAATAGTTGCTACAAGGGATATTTTGCTTCTGGTGGCGCGAGAGGCGTGGGAATAGCTACAACTAATGCTGTAGTAACTTCATCTATCATGATTTTAATTTCTAATTATTTAATCACTAAATGGTTTGTTTAATGTTTCAATATAAACTCATCAACAATAAAAAATTATTATTGCTAGAATAAGTTTTTAATCATGTAAGTGAGAATAAAAGGCTAAAAATTCGCTATTAGCGCTTACCTCGCTGGGTTTTCCTTCGCAGCAAATGCGTTTATCTAAATAGATTACTTTATCGGCATATTTCATTACAGTATGTACAGCATGAGATACTATAACAAAACTTACTCCAAATTGTTTTGTTAATTGAATTATGATTTCGTATAACTTACTTTCTGATTTTAGATCTAAATTTTGATCTGGCTCATCTAAAACAATTAAATCGTAACCTTGAACCAAAATTAGAAAAAGCAGTAATTTTTTAAAATTTCCTCCAGAAAGATGTAAAATCTGTATATTTTTTAAATCAGGAATCAAACTTTTTACAATTTCTAATTTGGCGTTATTTTCTGTTAATCCAGTCTTAGAATTAACTAAATTTATTAGAGAATTAACATCCATAGGAAGATTTTCATTTGGCTGTATAAATTGAGGCAAATATCCAATTGATTTAAAATCGCTGTTTATTTTTCCAGAATAATCTTTATCTAAATTAGCTATTATTTTAGATAATGTAGTTTTTCCAGCACCATTCGGGCCAATAATTACATTTATTGAACCAATTTCAATATTGAAAGAAATATTACTTATCAAGTAATCTTTTTGAATTTTTTTAAATATAAAACGTGAAGTACTAGACTTACTAATATTGATAAGTTTCATTTTAAGAAGTATAATGGATACACAATATTAAAATACTATAACCTTTAGTATCTTAATTGTTGCGAAATTCTAAAAATAAGATGCAAAATATTAAAAACAATCATCATCACAATAGCTTTAAGCTATTAAAAAATTTATTACCATATGCAAAAAAACATAAATATAAGATATTACTAGGATTAGTAGCAATGTTATCTGCAGCTGGAGCCAATATATCAGGTATATATGCAATAAAAATGATTATAGATTTCTTATTCTCTGATAAATCAAACATCAAATATGTAGTTAGTGTAGTAATTTTGATTTATGGAATAAAAATAGTTGCAGAATACTATCAAAATTATTTGGTTAAATCTATTGGATTTATTTTAACAAACGAAGTGCAAATAGAATTTTATAAATCAATCTTATTTAACAAACATTCCGATACTATCTTGCCTGAAGAAATATTATCTCGCTTTGCAAATGATATGCAGGTTATTAGAAGTACTTTTAATGCAATTTTAGTTAATTTTGCGAGAGATATATTATCAATTATATTTCTTATAATATTTATGCTTGTTAATAACTTTAAGTTAACATGCATCATTTTGTTAGTTTCATTATTACTTTTTATGCCAATGAAAATTATTAGTAAACAAGTAAGACATTTTGCTAATAAAACTTATAAAAATAATGCACATTATGTCCAAAAACTAAAAAATATCCTTGATTTACAAGCTAATGGCAATATTTCAAATGAAGAAATGGAAAAATTATCTAATTACGCTGAAGAATGTTCCTATAAAGCAAGCGAGCTATATCATCAAAGCATTAGATTTGATTCTTTAATACCATCAACAATGGAACTGTTAAATTGCGCAATTATATTATCTTTAGTTTGGTTTGGTAAAATTGGAATAGCCTCAGGATCAATTTCGGTTGGCAGTTTAGTGGCTTTTGTTGCAGCTTTTAATTCGTTTTATAGACCGCTTAAAGGATTACTTACTCGTAACTTTATAATTCAAGATTGTTTATCTAGTATTGCTAGGGTTTTCGAGGTAATTAATAAAAAACCATAAACCATACGATTGCTGTCAAGGCATGACTTTTATCATGTTCAACTTCATTTCTTCCTAAACTTTACTCATCAGTTTTATTTTTTACTTTTTTTGGCTTTTTAATGGTTGATTTATCTTTAACCGGTTTTTTAACTATATTGTTAAGTGAATTTTCATCTATTGCATTTGAATTAATTAAATCATCACTGTTATTAGATGAAGTATCGGATTCAATCTTATTAGATGGAACGTCGGATTCAATCTTATCTTTGGCTACTTCTATATTATTATTTTTTTCTACAGGGTTTTCTTTATCGAATTCAATTAAATTAGGATATTTATCCAATTCTAATTCTTTATTAATCCTAGCAAAAACACTTTTATCAATGCCTGAAGTCAATGCTGCTTGTAAAACTTCCTCTATAGTGCTTACAAATATAAATTTAATGTCATTAGTGTCAAATATCTTTTCTTTTAGTAATTCGTCAACATCTTTTTTATTCTCTTTAGACATAACTATCAAATGTAAATCATTTGCTATTGCTGCCAAAGCTTTCTCTTTAATACCACCAATTGCTTTTACTTCTCCTGTTAAAGTTAATTCTCCTGTCATTGCTATTTTATGCTTAGTAGTTAAGCCCGTATAGCAAGAGAATAAAGCTGTAGCAAAGGTTATACCAGCTGACGGTCCATCTTTAGGGGTTGATCCATCTGGTACGTGCACATGGGTATTCCAACGCTTTTGAAATTCTCTTACATTTAATCCATATTTATACATTAGATTCAAAACTACCGCTTTAGCAATTGAAACAGATTCTTTCATTACATCGCCTTGTCTACCGGTAATTTCTATCTTGCCATCTCCAGAAAGTTTAATACATTCAATTGGCAATACTCCACCGCCATAACTAGAGTAAGAAAGTCCATTGACTACACCAATGGTATCCATTTTTCTATTTATTCTATCGTTTATTCTAGAATGCCCTAGATGTTTAATTACTTTCTTCATATCGAATTTTAGTCCAAGGGAATGAAACAATTTACCATTTTTCTTACTATGCATTAGAAGCTTTGCTTTATCACATATTTCTCTTCTACATAGTGACTCTATGCATCTTTTTAACTCTCTAATACCTAGCTCTCTAGTATATTTTTCTATAATATATTGAACTAACTTTTTGCTAATATGAATATTAACTTTTACTTCTTTGTCTTTAGACAAATGCTGTGCATCAGGTGTATCAGGTGTATCAGGTGTATCAGATGCGTCAAGTGCGCCTGAAGTATCTTCTTCGTCAAGTGCGCCTGAAGTTTCTTCATCTAAATCCAAAGTTTCTTCATTGTCTAAGGTACTATTGTCATCAGCTGACTCCGAAGCGTCAACCAATTCATCAATTGAATTCATTCCTACATCTTCAAGTGCGGTGCCTTCACAGTCAGGTATGTTACAGAAATGCAAATTGAATCCATTGCTTAAATCTGGAATTATATACTTTTCTACAATATTTATCTTTTCTTTTAAGGAATAACCTGATAGTATCAATTTTTCAGTTCTATCCAATAGCGCTTCCGGCATTCTATCTATATAATTTGCTGTCAAGATAAAAATATATTTGGACAAATCGATCCTTCCAAAATAATGATCAGTAAAATTTTTATTTTGATTTGGATCTAGCAATTCTAAAAGTGCTGCCGCCACTTCTGGACTGCCTAATTTATCTACTTCATCAAGAATAATAACCCCTCCGTCTTTTGTTGGCATTTTGGCAACGCTAGACACGATTTTGCCTGGAAGGGCGCCAACGTAAGTTCTTCTATGTCCTCTTAGCTCAGCCTCATCTTTTACTCCCCCCATAGGTATTACACAATAATTCCAATTATTAGCTTGAGCAATAGAAATGGCAACAGTAGTTTTTCCAACCCCAGGAGGTCCTATTAAGCATAATATTTTTGCATTATTTTTAGCGTTTAGATTTGCATAAGCCAAACTTGCCCAATGTGCAATTACATTACTTTTAACTTTATGCATTCCATAATGATGTTTATCTAATCTTTTCCTTACTTCATATGGATCAAAACTATTGAGTGTAGTGTTTGCAGTAGGTTTAACGAAAATTTTATATGCTAGCTCTAAAAAGTTAATTATTCCTACTGATTCTGCGGAGCTATAAGGCATTGCGCGAAGTTTAGTAATTTCTACTGCTATTCTTTCTTTTTCTTCTGGTTCTTTTATATAATCCAACATTTTTCTAAATTTTTCTATTACATTTTCTGAACTATCTCCTAATCTTTTTCTAATTATTTCCATTTTCTTTCTCAAGATAGCTTTTTGGTAATCTTTTTTTAATTCTTCTTCAGTCTGAGAATTAATAGCTTTTTCGATAGAAATTTCAGCAAGTTTATACTTGATCTCGTCAATAATCATTTGGGCTTTTTTGCTAAGCAATGTCTCTTCTAAAACTTTTTGTCCCTTGCTTAAGCGATTAAATGTAACTTCTTCATCTTCAACTTCTTCTGCGCTAGATGGGTCATCGTTATATATAAATGCAGCTATGATATTAATTTTTCTAGATAAATTAGATTGTCCTGATGCAGTTTTTCTTATTTTTTCCAATTTCTCTTTTTGATGCGCATGTCTTGTTTCTAGTACTTGCAAATATCTATTAAACTCATTTTGCAATGCTGTTACCACTTTCTTTAATTCATCTTCGTTATCAATTACATCTTCTATTATTTCATACTCACACAACTCCTGATAACCAGATACGTTTCTTACTGATTTAATCTTAACTTTCTCTTCACACGTTACAGTTATTTTGGCTATCATGTTGGAATAATCTATTTCATCAATAGATTTAGTATCTAAATTTCCATTTAAATTAGACTGAATATGAATTTTTCTATTTTCTTGAAGATCATCATCGCTTCGAACTTTTGAATCTTGCGTAATATCATTTTGTGAACTAGTATTTTTTTGCGAATCATTATCCAGCTGTATATTGGTATGAAAAAATGTAATGTTATTAACAGTAGCTAACTTAGCAAAGCTATAAACATCATTTATATCATCTTTAGATTTTTGAGCAACTAAACATATTTTATAAGTTTCTGGATCAGCATCTGACATTGCTAGCTTAGTTACAGATTTTAGTGAAGTTGGCCTTTGAACTATTATAGACACCGTAGAACCACCAAAAGGAATAGTATTTTTTGTAACTATCATTGGGATCGAGGATTTGCAATTTTTCTTATTTGAGGCTTTGGAATATGACATAGAATTAAAAACTTGATTTATGTATTATAAACATTAGATTAAATATCACTAAGATATGATTCAAAATTCTTAAGATATTTTATTACTAAATATATTGATTAGATTAGTAAGATTTGGCATCTTATCGTTATATATAGGTATTGTAACAAAATTTTTCAATTTGACATTAGATAAACAGCTTCTATGTACATGGTTTAATTAAGTGTGATATTTTTTTAACCACAGGTTTTTTATTTTGACTGTATCAAAAAAATATTTTTGCTATGTATTTAAAGCAATTATGACTTTAGAAATCAAATTCAAACTCTAAAACAAAATTATCAAAACTTTAAACTGTAAAAACCTAATATGACTTTATAAATCAAATTCAAACTCTGAAACAAGATTCAGAAACGAAATTATCAAAACTTTAAACTGTAAAAACCGAATTGTATCAGGTTTATGATACATTTTATTTGATAGCGATTATTATAAGAAAATATATGTCATTTGGCTACTCCAGTGTGTACGAAATGTGCGCTAAACCAGTTAAAAAAGAAAAATATTTTTTACTCAAAACTATGTGGCTAGGCATTTGTCTTGCCTTATGCATTATATTAATTGTAGTTGGTGCATATACAAGACTTTCTAATTCTGGATTATCTATCAGCTATTGGAAGCCTATTACCAGTTGGCTACTTCCATTAACTACGGATGCTTGGGATAAAGAATTTGAAATATATAAAAACTTTCCTGAATATGGATTAGTAAACCATGGCATGTCCCTTGAAGAATTCAAATATATATTTGGAATTGAATATTTGCATCGCCTAATAGCAAAATTATTAGGAGCTATATATATCATTCCTGGAATGTATTTGATATTAACTAATCAAGCTGATAAAAAAGAATATTTTCTTACTTCATTTTGTATTTTATTACAGGGGTTATTTGGATGGCTAATGGTCAGGAGCGGCTTAATAGATAAGCCATATGTTAATCATATAAATCTAGCTATACATTTAAAGATGGGAATATTTATATATTTTATTTTGTTTAGTAGCTTTAAGCAGACTTTGGTAAAGTATGATAGAAAAATATGTTCACTATCTTCTAAGCATAAATTTTTATTGAGAACTATCACTGCCTTATTTTTCTTACAAGTATTTTTAGGTGGAATGATGGCAGGACTTGATGGTGGTAAGATTTATCAATCATTTCCTCTGATGGGCAAAACTTTTATACCAACAGAAATAATACAATACGGAATAGATTTTAATGACCCAGTAACGATTCATTTTTTCCATCGACTATGCGCTTATTTGCTTACTATAGCTATGATAAGTTTTAATTTTGGAATCATTAAATCGCATCCTGCTATAGGAATAGCAAGTATTTGTTTAATTTTGCTACAAATATGTTTTGGATTTGCAATTTTATTTTATCAAGGCTCAGTTTTGCTACCAATATTACATAGTTTTATGGGCATTATCATAGCTAGTTTAATCGTTGAATATCATTTTCTTAAATAAATTTCAAGTTTTTTGTGTTATTTTAAGCTTAATTTTAATTTGAAAATAAAATTTTATTTGTCATAAAATCAAATTTTTAAAAGTCAATAATATAATTTGATTCATATTAAATTTATATTCAACTTAGCATATAATATTTATACAAACAGTTTTGATGCTGAGTCATGAGAAATAGAGTTTTATTGAGTGTAATAATGGTTTTATTACTAGGATACACTGCTTTATATACTTTTTGGCATGCATTTTTTGGGCAAAAAAACATTTTTATTGCAGAGGAATTAAGGCAAAGTTATCTAAAACGCCTTAACGAATTTAAAGAACATAAAGTAAGAAATGTTCTGCTGGGTAATAAAGTTGATTGCTTAAGTGCTAATGATAAAGACCAAGATTTAATTGATCAAAAGATTAAGGAGCTAGGTTTTGCAAAACAAAATGAAGTAATTCTTACTGAAGATGATTTTCGACAATAATTTAGTTTGTTTAACATTTGCTTTTCTTGCGCAAACTTAAATTTTTTTAAAAAATTGCATTATTTTTTTTAAGAGGAAAGCGGACCTTTTAACTAAACTAAATAATCTTCTATTTAGAAGAAATTTATTCAAAAATTTTGGTCTTTTGCTCTTCATTTTGATATCTTTTGAAGCCTTCTTCTATAAGCTCAACTGCATATTGTTGATTATGAAAATCTAAAACTTTTACCCACTTATTTTTATCTAAGTCTTTGTATCTTTCAAAAAAATGTTTAATTTTCTCTAAAAGAACAGGATTTAGATCAGCAAGATCTTTTACGTTATTAAAGTATGGATCCAATTTATTTATTGGAACAGCAATTATTTTTTCATCAAACCCTGCTTCATCTTCCATGTTTAAAACTGCCACAGGCCTAATATTTAGTACAGCTCCAGCAATAATAGGATATTGTGTAATTACTAAAACATCTACTGGATCTCCATCTTTACTAAGAGTTTGAGGAATAAAGCCATAATTGCATGGATAATACATTGCAACATTCATAAATCTATCTACCCTAAGACGATTTTGCACTTTGTCAAATTCATATTTTACAAATGAACTCCCTTGGGGTATTTCAATAAAACAGTCATAATAGTTTTCCAACATAAAATGGCTTCTTAATATAAAATTATCCTAGACAATAGCGGATTTGAACCGCTGACCTCTACGATGTCAACGTAGCGCTCTAACCAACTGAGCTAAATGTCTATTACAAACTTGATTATACCATATCGATTTAAATAATTTGAAATATTTGATCAACTTAAATTTAATGCAGTTGTACTAATGAGTTAGAAACAAAAAAATATTATGTACAAAAAAATATTATGCGCAAAAGACAAATTCTATTAATGCTTAAAACTTGCAATATAAAACTTTGTTGAGGTATAATGTTTTTGATGTAAAGCGGGGCGTAGCGCAGTCTGGTAGCGCACCTGGTTTGGGACCAGGGGGTCGGGGGTTCGAATCCCTCCGCCCCGAATTTGCACATTTAACATTTGTAAAGCAATTTCTATTAAATTACTCTTGATTTCAAGATTAATTTTTAAGTCACAACATTAGTGACGTTATTACTAAACATATAAATTTTTTGTAAAAATAAAATCACTAACTTATAAAGTTAAGTGTTTAAATGTCATTTATAAAGTTTGTAAATTATTGTTTTGGACATCATATAAGCCTTACCTTGTATTGTCGCTGTAAGTTATTGTATATTTAATATAGTGATGTATCCTTAAGTCTAAGCAAGGCTTCAAAACAGTTCTAAGTAATTTTTTAGCTTTTATTTTGCCTAATCTAACTTAAGACTTCGCAGTAATTATTAAACAAATAAACAATATGACCAATTCTTCAGATTTAGATTTAATCAAGATTTTGAGACAAGAAACTTTAGCATCTTTAAGTAAATGCAAAGAAGCTTTAAAAGAAAGTGATGGTGATCTAGATAAAGCTAGAGATTTTCTTAAAAAATCTAATGCAATTATAGCTGATAAAAAATCATCAAGACAAACTGATTATGGCATATGTGCAGTTGAGGTGAACAAAGATAAGGCAGTTTTGTTAAATTTATGCTGCGAAACTTCTTCTAGCGCACAAAATTTTGTTTTAGCTGAATTGGCAGCTGATTTAGCTAAGGAAATATTATTATTTGGCAATGATAAGTCAAATATCGAAAATATATTAACCCACAATACTAGTAATGGCGATACAATTGAACAAAAAATCAAACATACAATAGGTAGCATTGGAGAAAATATTACTCTCAATCAAGTGGAGATTATAACAGCGCCCAATATGAGCTATTATGTTCACAATAAAGCTAAAGATTCTAAAGCTGAAATAATGAATAACGTAGGTGCAAAAATTTCATTAGTAGGATTTAAAACTGACAACAATCAAGAAAATCTTGATACAGTTGGCAAAGATATTGCAATGCATATTGCCGGTATCGCCCATAGTCCTATTTTTATTAGAGCAGATGAGATTTCTAATAAAGATATGGAAGAATATCAAAAGCCTATACTAGAGCAAATCATGGAACAATTCAAAGGCAAGCCTCAAAACATTATAGATAACATCTTAAAAGGCAAGTTGGCTAACCTCTTATCAGAAAAAGTTTTAGAACTTCAGCCTTTTATAAAAGATGATTCACATACTGTTGGTTCATTTGCTAAACAGCATGGCATTAATATAGAACTTTTCAGATTATTTAGTGCCAAAAGATAATATCTAAAAATTAGTAAGGAAATTTTAGCTTTAGTTCAATCAAGATTGTTGTTGTACAAGCATTGTACAAGCTAAGATTTTGATTTTATAGTAAAAAATTTAGGAGAGAATTTCATTCTTTGTATTGAAATTTTAAATCAAAACAATATCATTGAGATTAAGTTTCAAAAAGTTATGATATTTGTTTTCTGGCTTATGATATTTATTTCTTGAGATAAATTTAAGTAAATTAATTTAGAAATTATAAAAAGCTATGGCCGCAGCTACGCTAACGTTTAAACTAGAAATATTATTTTTTGAATTGGCTTTGGAAGAAATTTGATAAATTTTATCACACAGCCTATTAGTTAGGTTTCGTATTCCTGCTCCTTCTGACCCTAAAACCAAACAAACTTTTTCGTTTTTAAATTTTTCATCAAGAACTTCTCCATTTTCATCAAAGCCCAATATCCAAAATCTTTTTTCCTTTAATAGATTAATCGTACTAGCTATATTGGTTACATATACTATGTCTATGTATTCCAAACTACCAGCAGAGGTTTTAGCAACTATCCCACTTTCTTTTACTGAATTATCTTTAGGGAGAATTATGGCCTCAACACCAAAAAATACTGCGGACCTTAAAATTGCTCCAAAATTATGGGGATCAGTTATCCTGTCCAAAATTGCAATCTTTTTTAAATTATTTAAGTCAATTTGCTGTATTTGCTTTGCAATTGATTTAGTTTTAATTGCAATGTTTTGATGAGATGTGGTGTTGGTTAGATTATCTAAGGTTTTATTGCTAACTTTTTTTGTAATAAAATTTGTTCCAGACAAGTCTAATGTTTGTGTGGAAAAATTATCAGTAACTAAAATTTCAGTGATTTTTCTATTTTTATTAGATAGTGCAGCCTGAACTGCATGTTTCCCCCATATGTAATAGTCCATTTTTTAAACTTTTTATTATATCAATAATTATAGTTTCAACTGAATCATAACCTCAAATATCATTAGAGTAAGCAACATATAATTTAAAAAATTTCTTACTTTTAGACAAAATTTATAAGAAAACTTTTATATATAGCTTCAAATTATATATAGCTTTAAAAAATTAAACATACTCAAGCAATGGCTTTATAGTGATTTTTTCTTATTATGCAAGGATATTTGTAATATGGATCAAGATATTCTGAGTTTCCGTTGATAACGCAGGGACTTTTTACCTCTTTAACTGTTTTATGAGCACATCCAATTAAATGACATGATAGAAATACTCCCAAGCATAAATATTGAAATGATTTTTTGTAAATCTGCATCTGTTCTTGTGAATTGAAATTATTTGTTCTGCTAAATAAATGAAATATTTAAAATTTAAAGTTTGAGTTGAATCTGAGTCAATATAATCTATTACTGATTAAAAGTAGACAAATATGCACATCGGAGTCATGATTTACTCATATCACTGATGCTGTTTGATTACATAAAAACAAATTGTAATGTTTTGATCTAAAAAGTATTAGACCTAATGACTAAATTCTCTTTTGAAACTAGCTATAGTTGATTTTATGCATAATTTTGCTAGTTTAGAAAAAATATTTCTTATGAACCACGAGTTTTGACTTATAATACATAGTGTATAAAAATTTATTTCAGTTTCAAGAGACGTGATTTTTTCTAATTTCCAACAAGCTTCAAAGATCTCAAATCTATCATCTTTGATATATATTTCAGTTTGAAATTTTTGTTTGTTTGTAATGATAGTACACACATAGTTAGTTGAAAATGAGGCATAAGATATTGACACAAGGGCTTCAGTATAATCTATACAATTTGCATATGAAGTTTTAGAGGAAAGAATTTTTATATTCTTGCAAAACCTCAAGAATTTTGGATATTTTTCAATATCATTTATAACCTTAAAAGCTTTTTCTATATCAACATGCTCAATATTTTTTATATGTAGCTCAAATAGTTTATGTTTCATTTTTATAATTTTTAGATGCTGCTGTGATACACTTTAAATTATTGTAGGTAGTTTCTTTGGATGGCGAACAGCAGGGCAGTAAATTTTTATCAAACTATCATATCAAGTGTTGTTTTGATCATGTTTTCGAATAATGCACTAGGTACATTAGACACAAACATTGCGTCTAACTTACCAGAATTATCTAAATTTGAAATAGTTAAGCCTAAAGAAAACAAAATTTTAGAATTGGTAGCCCCTTTAAATGATGGTTTTTCTCCATTGAAGTTAAATTTAGAACAAAAGATCATTGAAGGATATTTTGATATTTCATTTTTTCGCCAAACTACTAATGGCATCTCTACAACTTTGGTTAAAAAAATTAGATCATGCTCAGATATTAGATTAAAATATGAGATTGATTTTGACAACTGTGTATTAATTCCAAGTTTCAACCTGAAATTTGATGGTAATACTAAAATGGAATCATTAAGTAATTTAGGTATATCTTTTAAATGCAAAGATATACGTTTAGTTTTTGGCCTTGGAGTAGATATTGAAAATGAATTACTGATAGGTCCTCATAAAATATCTCACTTCGATAAGTGGGAAGATTATGTAGATTATGCAACCTTAGAACCTAGTAAAAAGCTTTCCGAAAAAGATGATACTAAGTATGTAGATTATGATTTGAATGTAGCTAACGCAAGAATAAACTTGATTCCTAACGCAAGAAATTTTAATAAAATTTTTGAAAATCAATCAGCTAGTAGCAATATGAGTTTTGGATTTTTGTATCAAGGAGATAATATACAAATGGGTGCAAGGTATAGTTATAAAAATATTTATATGAATTCTGAGCTTGAAAAGCCTTATATCCTATTAAACGATGGTAATAATAATTTTGAACCTAGGTTAAATGCATATAAAGATATTTTTCAGTTAGGATTAAACTTAATCTTTGATTTTATAGATCAAGATTCGCAGTTGCAGTTTGGAGGTTATTACAAACATGGAACACATGATCCAGAAGCATCATCTAGTGAAGTACAAGATGCTAGATCTAATTCATTATTATTTAAGTCAAAGAGTAATCTTCAAATACTAAACTTAGGCTTAATAGCAAGTAGAAATAATTTTTCTATTGGATGTTCTTATACCAATTTTTTTGATACATATTCGTTAAATAATGAAAAAATTAAAGCAGATAGATTTAATATTGGATTTGGATATACGCAAGGTCCAATAGGGGCAAATGTAGAAGCTTTATTTAGCCAATTAGGCAATATGAAATTTAGTGGATTGGCTTTTTCTACAAGTTGCAATTTAGGTTGGTTTATTCCGCATGTTACTTATGCCATTTATAAAACTACCTATGTTTCTACACAATATTGTTTTGATGCTAGTAGAATTCCAGTTAGCTTAACTAAAGATCAATTTAAAACTTTTGGCTCAACTCCTGTGGGATTAGAAATATTTCAATCGGGCTCTAATAAAAATGCGATCAAAAATACTGAAACGTACATACATTTATTTGTGATAGGAGTAAAATTAGTACTTTAACTACTTCTGTTTCTGTGAAATAACATCATAGTGTTACAATAATGTATTACTAGTTTTTTTGAAATATATGAAAAAAAGAACTTACTTACTAAGTGCGCTCGTGTTGATTGTGGTATATATAATTTATGTATATAAAGTAGAAAATATTACATATCGAAATGTAATTAACAGAGATTTAGATCCAGAAGTGGAAGTAATTTATAAAGATGAAGATGATAATGAAGATGATGAGATATATAGCTTGCTAGGATGCTCTCATTGCGTTAATAACGAATCAGAGATGTTAGAAAGTTTAGTTGAATCTGCTATTCAAAAAAAAATTGATACTCAGCGTAATACAAAAGAAGATAGTTTGATGAAAATCATGAACAAATTTTTAGAATCAGTTGAAATATGTCCTTTTATGGATTATAAATTTGATACTAAAATGATTAAATCTGCTGGAATTGGATTAAAATCCAATCAGGATAATTTTAATGAAGACAATATATTGATTTTGGTATTAAAGCCCAACTGTTTTTTATCTCAGGAATTATATTGTGCTATTAATAAAGCAATTATGGATAATAACTTAAGTCTCAAAGTAATATATGTATACTATTCCACTCTTGGTGAGGATACAGATTACATAGCTAATTTAAGCCTAAGCATAGCTGAGGTAGCGCCAGAAAAATTTGAAGATTTTAATAAATATATAAATACCGGCAATAGATCTATGCAAGATTTGAATAATTTTTTATCTAACAATAAAATAAAACTTTCATCACAATTGATACAAGCAAATTTCAATAAAATAAATCAAATCAAAGATAGTCTCTCTGAGCTAGAATATGAAGATGTTCCAATGTTAATCAAGAATGGACAAATTTTTATAGAAGACTTCTCCTATAATAAAATTGTAGAGATAATAACTAATTAATATGCAAAAACAATTGTTTATTACATTTGAAGGTATAGATGGATCTGGCAAAACCACTCAAGCCAAATTGCTGCATGAATATTTTATTAAATGTGGTAGAGAGTCTATTATCACCAAAGAATTCAATAATGACTGGATAAGTAGCCTGATTAGCTTAATTAAAACAACAGAAATTTTATCGATTGAGGCAGAAAAAATGAATGAGATTGGATTGGTTAATTTAATTATGGCAGTTAGGCAAAATCATTTGGAAAAAGTAATTTTACCAAATCTTATTCGAAATAAAGTTGTTATTTGTGATAGGTTTATAGATTCGACGGCAGTGTATCAGTCCAAAATATTAACGATGGAAGAGATTTTTGAATATCAAAAAGAATTTTTCATGCCACATATTACTTTCTTAATAGATGTTGACGTTGATAGGGCCAATAAAAACTTAAATATAAGGAATAAAATTCAGTCTTTTGCTAATTCATCAGTATCTATGGGAAACCATAGTTTACACAATGAACAATTAAATAATGTTCCATTAGACAGTGACCTATCACCAAAAACTTTGTCAAAAGAGATTTTGTCCTCAGGTAATAACTTACCTCAATCTAATGAAAAGCTTCTTCATCTTAATGAAAAATTTGTTCAATCCAAAGATTGTTTTGCCAAAGATTGTTTTGCCAAAGATTGGTTTGATAGCCAGAAAAATTCTTACAAAGAAAATTTAATAAAAAAATATCGCCTACTCAGTGAGAGTTTTTCATCGCGTATTGTGAGAATTGATGGTAATTGTGACATAATAATGATTCATCAGCAGATAATAAAAAATTTAGAACAAAAATTTTAATGAAACATTTTTTTAGAACTATTCAAGTGACAGCTATTGCTGCCGGATTATTTTTAGGAATAATTTACTCCTTTAATCAGAAAAAGTCCAAGAATATAGAGCCAATTAAGATTGACAATCAAGATTTATTAGTGATTCCAGATTTTAGTTTAATTGAACAAAATGGTCAAAGTCTTAAATTTAGTGATATCAAGGAGGATTTAAAGTTAGTCTACTTTGGATTTACCTTATGCCCTGAGGTATGTCCTAGAATATTGGGAAAATTAGTAGAGGCAGAACAGACGTTGGCTAAATATCAAATACCAATAAAAATTGTTTTTATAACTATAGATCCTGAAAATGATAATGCAGATATTCTTAAAAATTACTTAATTAATCTAAGTCCCAACATTATTGGTTTTAGTGGATCCGATGACTTAATTAAACATACCGCTGATTTGTTTGGAGCATTTTATTCTGATAAAGATGCTAATACTCATACCACATTCACCTATTTGGTATATAAAAACAAATATGTTGGGGTTTTTCATGAAAATGATACTGTGAAACATATAATAGATAAAATAGTTCAATTTCATTCTGGCCACAAATAAACATTCACTTACAGTTAGCTCAGTTTCACTTAGGTTACAAATAAATATTCGTTTATAGTTAGTGCATTTTAATTTAAGTTACAAATAAACATTTATATATAGTTTATTAGATTAATTATATTTATTTGCAGTATAGTAACTTTTGAGATATAATTTTATATAAATTATATAAAATTTTTATATGCAAAATAACTACGTTTTAACGGAGAATAATGTAACATCTGTCTTGAAATCAAACGATATAATTAAATTGCTCACTAAATTTGTTTCTAATGTTGATCAAGATGTAGGATTCAACCCCTCTGGCAATAAAGATATTTATGCATTTCTTAATGGGGATGGTACTGCTAAAGTAAAAAGTATTTATCACAATGAATCAGATAGTGATTTTATCATAACTTTACTAAATAATTACCATGGTGTTAATAAGCATCAAGCAAATAGCGATGAAGTTACAAAAAAATGGATAGAAGACAGAGGTCCATATGCTATTTATAAAATGATGGAATTTTTAATGAAGAAAGATCCTAACATTAAGGCAACAATTGAATTTGAACTACAAACCCTTAAAGCAATTGAGGAGTCTAAACAACAAAGTAAGTTAGATTCTGAAAAACAACAAAGTAAGTTAGATGTTGATAATATGTCTACTGAGGCTCAATATGAGTCACCTATATACCCTTTCTAGGCCTGAAGATCTTAAATACATGAATCAGTCTAAGAATACTGGAGAAAAAATATCTCAACACACAATAGATTATCAAGAAGTTTGTCAAGATGAGACGAAAAAATACCTCTTGTTACAAAGTATTGCACCAAACTTATCAAATGTTCAAATAATCCAGATCAATAAATACATGAATAATCAGAAAGTAGAAATTGAGCAAAAGACACAAAAGAAAATGGAGAAATTGAAAGATAAATATAAGAAACAAGCACAAGAAGATAAATATAAGAAACAAGCACAAGAAGAAATATATAAAGCTAAAAAAGAAGCGAAAGCTAAATATAAGAAACAAGCACAAGAAGAAATATATAAAGCTAAAAAAGAAACAAAAGCAAGATGTAAATCAAAAGTAGACAAGCTAGTTGAAGATCTCCAAGCACAAAAAGAAGAAACAGCAGCAGAAGATAAAAAACGTAAAGAATTGAAACAAAAATTTAAAGAGCTAAAAGATAACAATGAATCGTTGTTAAAGGAAAGACAAGATTTAGGAAAAAAGTTAGAAATTGAAACAAAAGAAAAAGAATCTCACAAGCAAGAAATTTCAAGGTTAAAAGAAGTTAATGAAGTCTTAAAAGAAGAATTAACAGATAAAACAAAAAAAATAGAAGCTCAGGCGCAAGAAATGAAAGCACAGATGGAAGATTTCTCGAAACAAATTGGAGCAAATAATGAAGTTAAAATAAAAGAAATGGGAACAAATTCTGAAGCAAGAACATATCAGCCGGTGCAAGAAATGAAAGCACAGTATGTAAAAGAAATAGAAGCTCAGGCGCAAGAAATGAAAGCACAGCATGAAAAAGACATGGAAGCTCAGGCGCAAGAAATGAAAGCAGTGATGTTAGAGTTTAATAAAAAAATGGATCAATGTGTACAAAGTACAACGAATTCTTATGTAGATGTTCAAAATACATTTAATAATGATGAAAATCTAGATACCATTGGAACAAATGTAGATAAAGCTGATAATATAAATGTCGATACCATTAGTAAATAATTGAGTAAAGATTGTTTTACGAAGTCAAAAGTGCAATTGTTGCAAATTAATAAGATGACTTTCAAAAGATTTGAAAATAAGATATCGGATTAGATATCAGGAAAGATTCATACTAACAGCTTTCTTTAGTTTTCTTTAGTTTATAGCACAAGTTCTTCTTGGTTTTATAACTATAGATCCTGAAAATGATAATGCAGATACTCTTAGAGATTACTTAATTAATCTAAGTCACAACATTATTGGTCTCACTGGTTCTGGTGATACAAACATTATTGGTCTTACTGGGTCTGCTGACTTAATTAAACATACTGCGGATTTGTTTGGCGCATTTTACTAATACTCATACCACCTGGGTCTGCTGACTTAATTAAGTATACTGCGGATTTGTTTGGTGCATTTTATTCTGATAAAGATGCTAATACTCATACTACATTCACCTATTTGGTATATAAAAACAAATATGTTGGGGTTTTTCATGAAAATGATACTGTGAAACATATAATAGATAAAATAGTTCAGTTTCATTTAAGTCACAAATAAACATTCATTTACAGTTTATTAGATTAATTATATTTATTTGCAGTATAGTAACTTACAAGATATAATTTCATATAAATTAAATAACCCTTCTAATATGCAAAATAACCACTTAAATATGCAACGTGCATATTTAAAAGATAGTTTGTCCGTAATGGATGTAGTAGCTCTCAATCAGGCTATGTCCAATTCTTACTATAATGATGCAACTCCTCTCAGTTATGCTAATTTAGGAGCTTTTATTCAGGCTGAGGCATGCAATCCTCACTGTTCAAATATAGATGTAAGAGCTCTCAGCTACTGTTCAACAAAGAATAATCCAAAAAAAAATTTGCCCTCAATAGATAAGTCAATTCATTTGATGACTGAAGCTATCAATTATTATGATCAGGCTATAGGATTCAACCCTTCTGGTAATAAAAATTTTTCGCAATTTCTTAATACGAACAGGCTTGATAAACTAAAAAAAATATGCCCTCATGATCCTGAGCCTATCTTGAGTCTGCTAAATAAGTACCATGATTTTAATAAGCAGCAAAAAAATAGCTATAAAGCTACAAAAAAATGGATGGAGATGGAAAACCAATCTACTTTTTTTAAAATTATGAATGATTTAGCGAATATAGCTTCTGAGGCTCAATTGAAAATAGGTACAATTCAAGCAATTAAGGGATTTAAAAAACAAAGTAAACTAGATGCTGATGATAGTATATCTACTAAGGCTCAACATAATACTAGGGATACTGAGGTTCAATATAAGCAAAAATTAGAAACGCGACATGTAGAAGAAATGGAGGAAGTTCAATATAAGCCATCACTAAAAATGAGGATGGCTGCAAAAAAATTAAAAATGCTGCATGCAGAAGAAATGGAGGAAGCTAAATATAATCAAAGATTAGAAAAAGAAATATGTAAAATCAAAAAAGAAGTGGAGGTTAAATATAAGCAACAAGTAGAAGCTCTGCATGCAAAAGCAATGGAAGCTCAAGCGCAAAAAATAACAGCTCAAGCTAAAGAAAACAAAGAGCTGGCAGCTAAATGTAAAACACAACAAATAGAATTAGAAAATTCAAATAGCTTGAATAAACTTTTAACAGAAGAGTTAAAAATTAAAGATGGGCTTAAAAATGACTTACAAGCTCAATATGACAAATTATATGACTTACAAACTCAATATGACAAATTAAATGAAAAAATGAATTCTCAAACGCAACAATTGGAAGCGCTGTATGCAAAAGAAATGGAAGCTCAAGCGCAAAAAATAACAGCTCAAGCTAAAGAAAACAAAGAGCTAGCAGCTAAATGTAAAACACAACAAATAGAATTAGAAAATTCAAATAGCTTGAATGAACTTTTAACAGAAGAGTTAAGCATTAAAGATGAATTTAAACTTGAGTCAGAAATTAAAGTGCAGGAAATGAAAGAGCAGCATGCAAAAGAAATAAAAGCTCAAGATCAAGAATATGAAGAATTAAGGGTAAAAGCAAACTCTGTTGTAAGAGAAATGAAAGCTAAAGTAAAAGAAAAAGAAAAAGTAATAGAAGATCAAGCACAAGAAGCGGAAAAGTTAACAGCTAAAATTAAAGCAATAGAAGATCAAGCGCAAAAAATGGAAGCGCAGCATGCAAAAGAAATGGGAGCTAAAGAAAAAGCAATAGAAGGGTTAAAAGTTCAAACAAAAGCAATAGAAGGGTTAAAAGTTCAAACAAAAGCAACAGATAATAAATTAGAAGAACATAACTCTCCAAAACATGCTGATAAAAAATATGATAGTATGATGCAGAAAGTTGATAAATATATACAAAATGATGATAATGCATACGCATCTATTAGCTCATTAATCCCTCAAGGCAACTCTGAATCTGATAAACTTTTTAGAGTGAATAATGAGGAAGGCTGTCAAACTAATCATACAAATGAAGACAGTTCTTTTGCACATCCTAATGCCGGTGTTGATCATGTTGGAGAAAGTTTCTAGTATCAATTAATAAATTTTCCGGAATAAAGATTGTTTTTAGGAAGTCAAAAGTGCAATTGTTGCAAATTAATAAGATGACTTTCAAAAGATTTGAAAATAAGATATCGGATTAGATATCAGGAAAGATTTATACCAACAACTTTCTTTAGTTTATAGCACAAGTTCTTCTTGGTTTTATAACTATAGATCCTGTGAATGATAATGCAGATACTCTTAGAGATTACTTAATTAATCTAAGTCACAACATTATTGGTCTCACTGGTTCTGGTGATACAAACATTATTGGCCTTACTGGGTCTGCTGACTTAATTAAACATACTGCGGATTTGTTTGGCGCATTTTATTCTGATAAAGATGCTAATACTCATACTACCTGGGTCTGCTGACTTAATTAAACATACCGTTGATTTGTTTGGTGCATTTTACTCTGATAAAGATGCTAATATTCATACCACATTCACCTATTTGATATATAAAAACAAATATGTTGGGGTTTTTCATGAAAATGATACTGTGAAACATATAATAGATAAAATAATTCAGTTTCACTTAGGTCACAAATAAACATTCGTTTATAGTGCAACTTTATTCAAGCTACAAATAAACATTTGTTTACAGTTAGTTCAGTTTCATTCAAGCCACAAATAGTTTTTAAATATGATTTGATTTTATTTTATGTAGATATTAAGTATCAAAAAATAATTTGTGATCTTTGGAATCTAAGCCGTAAAATTCAATTTATCTTAGGATCTAACCCATCCTGGATGAATAATTTAATTAGAGGTATTGCATATGAACATCAGGTTGAATTATATTTAACATCTATTTATTATGCAGCAATCACAAAACGACAATTTGTATTCGCTTGATAATATAAGAGCCGCATCGAAGAATGTAGAATTTACAAAGCTCGTTGCAGAAAAGCTTAATAAATTTACACAACTAACTGGATATAAGTCGTCCATGCCAGTACCATTTCATGAGTTTTACAATTTTAGCGTTAATATAGATTTCCGTGCTATGGCAAGAGAGTTAGGAGTAAGTGGATATCCTGTTGATGGAGTGGGGGCAGCTATTTGCGATCCTTCTAAATTTGCAAAGTTGTTCGGGGCCCGTTACTATTCTGATTACAAGAAGGTAGAAGATTTTTTTAATAATGCTGACTTAAAATCAATCGAAAGTATCAAGATTATATTATGCGGCCTTGGATTGGAAGATAAATTTATTGCAGCCGCTAAATCTCCGGAAATCAAGCTGGATGAAGAAGCTAAAGAGAATTTGTCATATGAAAATAAGGCCCTAATAGAAGAAAAAGCTAAGCTCCAGAACTCATATATGCAAGCCACTAAAGTTTTAGAAGAGTCTCTAGAGAAAGAGAGGGAGATAAATAAGGATCTTGAAACTCAACTATGTACCGTAAAGCAACAGCATCAAAGTCTTATGCAGGCAGCTATTAAAGAGAAAAATGACATGGAGAAAGATTTCCAAAATAAAGCTAAAGTAGCAGAAGATAAAATAAGAATAGTGGAAGAAAAAGTTAAGACAATAGAAGCGGAAAAGAATGAAATAGAAATAAAAAATAAGAATCTCGAAATAAAAAATGAGAAAACTGAGGCAAAATTAAATGCTGCGATAGAGCAGGCAAAGAAATTACACATAACTACACAAGTAATCATTGGAGAAAAAGATTGTTTGGTTAAGCAAATGAAGGAGAAAAAAGAATCTTGGCTCAAAAAGAAAGAAGTCCTAAAACAAGAGTTAGAGCAGGTAAAAAATTCAGTATCGCGTCTTACAGAGCAAAGAAATATTGATTTAGAGCAAAGAAATATTGACTTAGAAGAAAGATTTAAAAAATTAGAAAAGAGTAGTCAGTCAAGTAAAAAAAGCAAACCTAGTGAAAGTAGCTCAAGTAGTAAATACAGCAATTCAAAAAGTAATATAAGTAGTCTTACTGAAAATAGTATTGAATCTAAAGACGTAAGCGAACTATTGAACAATTCAAAATTTAAAAAGCTTGAAGCTAAACTTGAAGCTAGAATTTTAAAGCGCTTAAAACAAAGCAATCAAGACTCAGACATTGGAGATAAATCATCCATTGGACATGATATGTCAAAAAAGAATGAAATTTCTATTATAGAAACCAAAAAAACTGGGCGTGATAAATCTGAATTGCTAAGCAAAACGGTTCAACCTTGTTATAAATCTGACAAAGAAGACAGTGACTTGAGCGTAAATGAATCTCACAATATTCTGTCTCCTCTTAATAAAACGCCATATCTTGATAGTTACAATATGAGTGATAGAGATAAAAAAAGTACTAATCAACCGCATAATGAAATTGACTCTGAAGCAGAAAGCTTAGGTGCTTTAAGTCAAAAAATTGAAGCAGAAAATTTGGATG
>JAYWHH010000002.1:0-102405 GCA_043777815.1 Rickettsiaceae bacterium
CACGCCAGCATTAGAGAGCTTTGTCTCATCACGCCAGCATTAGAGAGCGCTGATACTTTTGCTTGAACTGTACCAAGATTGTTTGATATTATAGTTCCCGCATGACCCATTCTATACTCACAATAGATTAAGATCTGCGTTCACATCAGCATTAGAGAGATTTATTTAATGCTTTTTTCATAGTGGTCCCCATATCACCAGGGCTAAGAACTATACTCACGCCAGCATTAGAGAGCGCTGATACTTTTGCTTGAACTGTACCAAGATTGTTTGATATTATAGCTCCCGCATGACCCATTCTCTTTCCAGCTGGGGCAGTAGCGCCAGCAATAAAACTTACAATCGGCTTTTTAACTTTATGATGTTGAATGAATTCAGCAGCTTTTTCTTCGCTATCTCCACCAATTTCTCCTATCATCAGTATTCCTTCTGTATCTGGATCATTTAAGAATAATTCTAAACAATCTATAAAGTCCATTCCTTTAATAGGATCTCCTCCTATGCCAATGCAGGTCGACTGCCCTAAGCCCTCTTGGCCTAATTGATATACCGCTTCATAAGTTAAAGTGCCTGATCTTGAAATAACGCCTATTGTACCTTGTTTATGAATACTACCAGGCATAATGCCTATTTTAGATTCACCCGGGCTAATAATTCCAGGACAATTTGGGCCAATCAATCTACTTTTACTTTGTTTCAAGATATTTTTTACTTCAAGCATATCTAAAACAGGAATCCCTTCTGTAATGCAAACTATAAGTTCAATTTCAGCTTCTATAGCTTCTATTATGGCTTTTTTAGCAAAATTAGCCGGAACATAAATCATAGTTGCATCTATTTTAAAATAATTTTTTGCTTCAAGTATTGAATTATAAACTGGTAAATCTAAAACTTTTAGGCCACCTTTAAAAGGTGTAACGCCGGCAACTATTTTGGTTCCATAATTCAAGCAATTTTCGGTATGAAATAGACCGTGCTTGCCAGTTATGCCTTGGCAAATGACTTGAGTATTTTTATTAATAAGAATTGACATAAATTTATTTGATTAATTAGTGACGGTTGTTTGATTAATTAGTGAAGGTTGCTTAATTAGGATTTAATTATCAGTTCAGCAGCTTGATTCAAAGTTTTTGCGAATATAAGATTGAGATTTGATTTCTCTAACATTTCGAGAGCAATACTTGCGTTTGTGCCTTGTAACCTTACTACAATCGGCATGCTAATTTGCAATTTATTTATAGCGGAAATAATTCCCTCAGCAATCAAGTCACATTTTACAATACCGCCAAAAATATTTATCAGAATTTTTTCTACATTTTTATCGCTAACTATTATTTCTATAGCTTTTACAAAAGCGTCCTCTGTAACATTTCCGCCTACATCTAAAAAATTTGCTGGTTGGCCGCCATAATTTTTAATAATATCCATAGTCGCTAATGCCAAACCAGCTCCGTTAACTATGCACCCTATATTGCCATTCATACGTACATAGCTCAAATTTGACTTAGCTGCAGCCAGCTCTGTTGCTTCATATTGAGTTACATCTTTTAAGTTAACAATCTTAGGTTGCCTAAAAAGACCATTATCATCAAAAGTGATTTTCGTATCTAAAACTATAAACTCATGTTGATCATTTAATATCAATGGATTAATTTCAATTTGAGTAATATCAAAACTTTTAATAGCATTCCATAGTCCACTTAAAATTCCCTGAATAAAGAAAAAATTCTTAGTTTCTAATTTTAGACTTTTGATAACATGAAAAACATGATAATCCTGTAATCCAGCAAACCAATTGATCTTAATAGAATCAATTTTTTGACCTTCTACATCTATACCACCCATACTTCCAGATAAAATAACAATGCTATCAAGTGAACGATCCAAATTCATACTTAAATACATCTCTCTTTCAATTTCGCTAAATGATTCTATATATAAATGATTAATTTTTTGTCCATTGGGGCCATTTTGATTGGTAACTAAGGTTGTATCTAATAGTTTAAAACAAGCTTGTCTTACCCCCTCTTTAGTTTTGCAGATTATAATCCCCCCTGCCTTACCTCGTCCACCTGAGTACACTTGTGCTTTTACTACATATTTTTTCCAATTGTATTTATCTAATTCTTTTTCTAAGTCATTAAGGTTTGATATTAAAAATCCTGGGCTGGTTCGAATACCATAATTACGCAAAATATCCTTGGCTTGATATTCATGAATATACATTATTTTAGACACTTAAATCTTATGTAAAATATTATAATGTTAGAAGATCAGGAGATGTAGTTGTGAAATTTAAATTTCAACCTTTAGTGAAATGAAGTTGTAATATAGTCAGAATTTATAAATTATAGTGTCATAAGAGTATAAAGATTTTCAAAAACTTCTAAAAAACTTTAAATGCAAAGTAAAAATCTTTTAAATAAATTTTTTTTTGTTCAAATAAACAATTGCTTTATTTCACATTCTCCTTGTATTACAACATGATTATTTTCATAAGACACGCTCATTTCACCTCCGGGAAATTCTATATTTATATAGCTAAGACCATAAGTTTTATGCATAGATAACATTATTGCAGTAGCGGCACTTCCACAGGAGCCAGTAAAGCCAACTCCATTTTCATAAACTTTAGCTTTAATTAAAACTCCATCTTCTATAGTATCTTGCTTGTCATTTATGTAGATAAAGGAAAAATTGGCTTCACTAGCTAATGAAAAGCTTTCTTTTATTTTTTTAACTAAATCAATTAAATGCATTTCGTTATTCCATATAGCGCTACTATATATTCTTAATATAATATGCTTATTGCCAATCTCAATATATTCTATGATTTCATTTTCTTGTAATGTTATGGTTTCATTTGACCATGTTGTAACTGGTATTGTTCCGGAAGTTATAGCTTTGATCAAATAGTCAGCGCCCGGTGTAGCGCCATGTATGTATTTTGCTTTAAATACATTTTCATTTTTATAAAAACATACAGTGGTTTCTTTTGATTGAAACTTTTGATATCCTAAAAGACCTAGGGCCCTAATTAAATTTCCACACATGTTAGCAGCGCTGTAATCCTCATTGTATATTGAGCAATGTGCGGTAAGTACAACTTCAGTCATAGTAAACCTAATAATAATCAATTGGTCAAATTTAATATTATAAAACTGTGCAAAAAAATCTGTATTAGATTGTAAAATCATAAAATTTCCTGACTTTATAAACCAATCTTTATTAAAAACATTGTTAAGTGTATTTGAAGTTTCGTGTAAATCATCTATCACACAAGCTATAATTTTGTTGCCAGTAGCATTGCAGTAGTAAATTTCCAAAATATTAAGCTAATTTAAATAAAAAATTGTACATTAAAACATCTAATTATTTTTTATGATTTTATTCGATGGGGCAATTTATTTTTTATGATTATTGGATGGAGTAATGATTATTTAAACTATCTATATTTCTAATTGAGTCAACTTATCATATTCTTTTCTAATAGAAAAGAGAGCCAAAATCCAAGCAAAACAAGTAAAAATGAAAAAAGTCATCATTAAAGGAGAAATTGATGTATAAGTAGCATTAGGCATCAATATAAAAAGAATAGATTGTATACCGCTACTTAAAGATTTTCCCAATTTTGAACTTAACAAATCTACTGCCGCTTTTCCTTTAGTTTTAAGCTCTACATCTAAAGGTATATATAACATTTCTCTGAAAGAATCCCATAGAGAATATTTAATTCCTTTAGATAATATGTTTTGTATACCTCCTATAAATACTGTAAAGCCAATAATTGATCCACTAATGCCAAATATTTCTTGGTTAAATATAGTAAAAATGAAAAATACTGAACCTGTGACTAAAATTATTACAGGTGTCAATAAAGTAGTAACAAACCATCCAAAAAATCTCATCAATACACCGCCAAAGATTGTAAAGAACATAATGGCACAACCTGTCCAAATGACATAAAAACTATGATATTCAGTATTATCGCTTAATGATGGGTAGAGTTCTTTAATTTGTGAATACCATACAGCTTCAACCAAGTTCATACTAAGTCCAAAAGCAGCTGAACAAATTAGCATCATCCATAAATATTTAGAATTAATCAAGTACCGAAAGCTTTCTTTTATACCTAATTTTGGTTTAATTTTGATTTCAAATTTGTAATTTTTAAACTTTTTACTGATTCGATGCACGCACCAAAAAGAAATAGAAGAGCTTATTAGAATAGTTAACAAAGAAATTTGGATTAAATTTTGTTTAGAGTTATTTAAGTTAAGAAAATTATATATAAACTCATTGGAAGATAAACTTTGCATGAAAAGACCTGCAAAGATTACGGCTGAATTGCCAAATAAAGCGCATATTCTATAAAAACGTGTGGCTTGATCTATGGTACTTATGTGATTACATATTTGCCAAAACATTAACATATAAAATATGTTAGGCCACAATTCAGAAAAAACATAAAATAATACGTAACTCCAATTTGCCATCATGACAATAAACCATTTGCCGTGAGGATAACTTTCTACTAAATAGTTACAATTATCAGAACTTATATGTAATGCATCAAAATTTGGATATATAACATATCCAAATGTGGCGTAAAAAACCACAAAAATACTTAAAAATATGTAAAAAACTTGATATAAAGTAAATCTATTAACTAAATTAGCATATATGATTACAAATAATCCTGCAAAAGGCGTAACGCAATACATTTTAATAAAACTTATCACTTCAACACTAATTTCAGAAATGATTATTCCATTTTTTAAAATACGCAATATGTTTTGATTAAAAAGAATAGAAAATAGAAGTAGACTGATTGTAGCAAAAAGTGCAATTTCAGATTTAAAGATCGGAAATATAATTGCTCTCCATTTAGAAAACCGTGAGGCTTCTACAGTATTATTATCCATACTTTCGATTAAAGTGTCAAGTATCAAAACTTCAGTAGATAAGTATAAATAACCTACATCTATTCCTATACTATGGTAATAAATTATACCATCTTGTGCATAGTATGTAAATAAAATGTTGAAGTTTATCAACTAAGATGTTTATTATATGAGCCAGTATATTTACTACGTAATTAAATTATCAAAATATACTCATGATCTTGATCAAACTCATGATCTTGATCAAGCTTTTTTTGTTATGATAACAATTTATTAGATACACAATTGACTAATTGTGGGTATAAAAGTTCACTATATATTTTTGTATATCAGATATAGCAATTCTTTCTTGCTGCATAGTATCTCGATGTCTTATGGTTACGGTATCAAAGTTTTGTTCATGATGATTGTCAATAGTCTCAAAGTCAACTGTAATACATAATGGAGTACCTATTTCATCATTTCTTCTATAAGCTTTTCCAACATTGCCCGTATCTTCATACTTGATTATACCAAGTCCTAGTTTTCTTAATATTTCAACGATTTTTAATGCCTTGTTAACAATTTCTGGTTTATTTTTAGCTAAAGGAATAACGGCGGCTTTTACAGGAGCCAAATGCTTAGCAAATTTTAATACGACCCTAGTTTCTCCATTTGGCAATTCTTCAACTGTATATGCACTGTCTAGAATAGCAAAGATACCTCTCTCTAAACCTGCAGATGGCTCTATTACAAATGGAATAAATTGCTTTTTAGTATTAACGTCTGTATAGTTAAACTTCATTACAGCTTCATCATTTTTAATAACCTTGGCTTGTATATTAAAATCATCTTGACTTTTAGTATGAGATCCTAAATCAAAATCTTGTCTATTTGCTATTCCTTCTAACTCCTCAAAGCCATGTGGAAACTCATAAGTAATATCTGTAGTTGCTAGAGAATAATGTGATAGATCTTCTTTTGGCTGCGCTTTAAGTTTCAACTTATCAGAATGTAGACCTTGTTTTTGCCACCAATTTAACCTTTCTTCTACCCAATAATCAAACCAATATTGAGCATCTTTAGACTCTATAAAATATTCAAGCTCCATCTGCTCAAATTCTCTCACTCTAAAAATAAAATTACGTGGGGTAATTTCATTTCTGAAAGCTTTGCCTATTTGAGCAATTCCAAATGGTAATTTACGTGATGAAGAATCTAAAACATGTTTAAAATTATTAAATATGCCCTGGGCTGTTTCTGGCCTTAAAAACACTTGACATTCATCTGAAATTATTGGGCCAAAATTAGTTTTAAACATTAGATTAAAATCTCTTGGTTCTGTTAATTTACTGGAATTACATTTTGGACATTGCTTTAAATTTTTGAAATCAATTTCATCGCTTCTAAATCTAAATTTACATGTCAAGCAATCAACCATTTCATCTGCAAAAGTATCTAAATGCCCAGAGTGTTTTAGGGCTTTGGGACTAGTAAGAATTGCTGAATCCAATCCTTCTACATCATCTCTTTTGTATACCATATCTGACCACCAGGCTTTTTTTAAATTATTCTTAAGCTCAATACCATTGGGTCCAAAATCATAAACCCCTTGAAGTCCACCGTAGTTTTCGTAACTTTGAAAAACAAATCCTCTTCTTTTACAAAGAGCAACTATATTTTTACTTCGTTCTCTCAATTCCAAGTCTGTCATGACGTTTATAAGATTTATCTCAGCCATAATGCTCACAAAAAATAATTATACTTTTATTATAAGACAATGTTTTGCTCTACATAAAATCTATAAATAACAAAAAACCAATATGATTAAGTTAAATCCAATTATATCAAAATGCTAATATCAGATTTTGTTAAACAAATTTACTACCTTAATAAGCAAGCTATTATTAATCTAATAAATCATGACGGAGTTGAGCATGCTGGTTATATGTCTTTTATAATCCTAATGTCCCTATTTCCATTTTTAATATTTTTCCTCAGTCTTAGTCATGTCTTAGGAGCTTATTATATAGGACAAAGTTTTATTCAATTATTATTAGACAATGTTCCAAATAATTTAATTATTGCAATTGACAAACAAATAAAAGAACTTTATTATGCGCCTCCAGAAAAAGCAATGAATTTGGCGATATTTGGAATTATTTGGACATCTTCTTCTTTTATTGAATCTATCCGAACTATATTAAATAGAATTTACCAAGTTTCTTATCCATCATATATATGGAGAAGATTTTTAAGCATTATACAATTCTTTTTTATTACAATTTCAATTTTTTGTTTAATGATGATTTGGATAACTGGGACTATAAGTCTTTATGCAATTCCAGAATTAGCTGTTTTGATAAACAAAATACCATACTATGGAAATTATGCCATAGTTATCAATTACATTGCAGCTGGATTAATTTTATTTATGTTCGTAAATATTTTTTACTGTATGGTTCCCAATACTAGCGTTAAATTAAAAACTGTACTGCCGGGCTCATTATTAACTGTAGTTTTATGGCTAAGTTCTGCTGATATTATGTCAAAATATATCTCATACTACACACAATTGAATTTAGTTTATGGTTCCGTTGGAAGTGTTGTGGTGGTGCTGATGTTTTTTTATGTTGTCAGTATAGTATTTATATATGGAGCGGAATTAAATTTTTTAATTGCCACAAAAAAACTATCAAAGATTAAATAAAAAATTAAAATTATGGAAATAAATCTTAGGCAAAAATTTACTAGCATTTTCTTCGTTATTCTTGGTTGTGTTTTGGTTGGCAGTGGGCCAATAATCATAAAATTATATGATATCAAAAATCCATTCATGGTGGTTTATTACAGAATGTATATAGCTTCCGCTGTATTATTTGGTTACTGCATAATAACTAAAACCAAAATTAAAATATCTAAAAATCAAAATATGCTAGCTTTAGTTACTGGATTATTTTTAGCTATAGATTTAAGTTTGTATTATAGTGCTATGAAATATGCACCAATATCCAACGTCAGCCTAATAGGAAACTTGAGTCCAATTTTTGTTGTAGGTATAACGTGGTTAATTTTTAAACAAAAACCTAATAAATCTGTAATTTTTGGTATATTTGGAGCAGTTGTTGGTTTGGTTGTTTTAATTGGCTTTGATAGATCTCAAGACTCTCTACTAGGAAATTTTATAGCTTTAGCTGCAGCATTTTTTTATGGCATATATTTTCTTTATTTAGCACAAATGATCAAGGGCATAGGGCCGCTTCTAACTAATTTATATATCACTTTTTACTGTTCTTCTTTCTGTTTATTTTTCTTATTAATTGATAACTTAAGAACTAGTGACGAGTTAACTCAAGCAACTGGAATAATAGATTTTTTCTGGAAATTTCAAGCTATATTGATGCCATCAGGCTTACATCTTATTGGCTTAATTTTAAATAGCTTTTGTGCTCAAATTATAGGTCAAACTTTAGTATTAAGAGGTTTAAAAAATTTAACTCCAAGTTTTGGATCTATGTTGACTTTGTTTGAGCCGGTTGCAACCACAGTTCTATGTTCTGTGATATTATTTGATTCTATTTCTAGCTTACAATTAATCGGTGGCTCAATTATTTTGTTAAGCATCCTTGCTGTAAGCATGGATCCTAAGGCATAAAATAAAATTTCAACATTTTTCCCCAGGCCATTTCTAATCACAAAAAAATTTAAAATTTTCCTAAATAAGATTTGCTTAAATAAAATTTTTTAAGTTTTTGGTTTTTTTATCTTGTAAGGCTTTATGATTAACAACATTAACGTATAGCTCCATAGCAAAAATTATCAACGCATAACAAGTAAAAAAGCTGAATGAGTAAATTAATGGCTTAAGAAACGCTGGATCAATTTTCATATCATTTGAATTATTTAGAAGACTAGATTTTTGATGTAATGTATTCCACCAATATACAGAAAACTTGATTATTGGTAGATTTATGGCGCCAATGATTGTAATCACGCAAAAAACTTCTTGTACTAAAAATTTATTTTTTACCGAATTAATCAACATATATTGCGACCAAATAAATAAAAACAGTATCATCATAGAAGTTAATCTGGCGTCCCAAATCCAATATGTTCCCCAGGTAGCTTTTCCCCAAATGCTTCCAGTAATTATAGATAAACTTATAAAAATAACTTCAAGCTTTACAAGACTAATGCTCATTAAGTATGTAATTTTACTACCATAATACATAGTGATTATTGACATTAAAAACATGATTGCATATATAGCTATCGACATAATTGATAACGGAACATGTATGTATAACATTTTTATCATTGATCCTTGCTGATAATCATCTGGAGCATTTATCATAAAAAAGATAAATAATGAAAAAGTTAATACTAAAATAGTTCCAAAAATCTTAACTAATTGCTCAATATTATTGATTAAAATTTTGAATACCCAATATTGAAATGATGAAATTATACGTTTCATAGTTAAAATAAAATCTTTATATTTTGTGAATTAACTTCAGATTCAATAAGCATATCCAATTCTTGGGTTAATAAGTTAGATAAAGATCGATTTAATTTAGAGGTATCTTGAAGATGAAAATGATTTTCATCTAGTCTGACTAATTTAAATTTGCTAGCTCCTGAAATAGGGGAGGAATACCAGATTTGATCTATTATACGTTTTAATATTATTAGAAATTCGTGTTTTTGTTTCAAAATGATAATACTCTCTCCATTGTAATCAATTTCATAATCTTTATTTTTGGATTCCAATAAATTTAATAAGACATTAAGTGACAATTCTAAAGGATTTATGCGGTGATTCATTTATTCGTGTTTTTGTTTTATTTTAACATTGTAATGTTTTTATTCTTAAGAGATTTAATTTTTATATGAAAACATGATTCTTTAGCTTATAAATTATCAGTTAATTATTACGAAAAAATCTACATGTATTTTTTAATAAAGATCTCCTAATCCCATTTGTGCTTGAAAATCATGTATCATTGTAAAAAATGCCTAAATTTGAAATGTTTATGCTTAAGAATAAAAATGTAGAACTGTATAGGCCAGGCGTTGGACTGATGATTCTTAATCCTAGAAAAGAAATTTTTTTAGGCAGAAGAAATAATGAATCAAAAAAATATTGGCAAATGCCACAAGGCGGAATTGAAAAAGGAGAAACCCCTATTAACGCAGCAATGAGAGAAATGCAAGAGGAAGTGGGAACTAATAATTGTAAAATTTTGGCTGAAACTAAAAAATGGTATTTTTATACCATTCCTTTTAGAGTAAAGTCCTCTAATTGGGATCAAAAGTATGTGGGTCAAATGCAAAAGTGGTTTTTAGTAAAATTCTTGGGAAATGATTTAGATATAGATATTCTCAGTTCTAATATACCTGAATTTAAAGAATGGAAATGGGAAAATTCATCCAAAATTATTGAGTTGGCAGTTCCATTTAAGAGAAGGCTATATGCTTCTGTGATAAATGAATTTAATAAGTTCTTCTGAGTCCTTCAGATGAGTCTTTCAGAATTATATCTTTTTCAAATAATGAACTTCAAAAGCTTTAATAGCGAACTTTAAATAAGCTTCAAATGAACTTCAAAAGTTTTAGTAACGAATATCCAATCATGAACTTCAAAAGTTTTAGTGAAAATAAAATATCTAATAGCTATATAATGTTGATCGCGTGCAAAATAAATACTGACTATATTGATAATAGTTCGGTCATAAGTTTTAGCTGAGAATTTTTTATGATACAATTTTTATGGCACTTAAGAGATAAAGGCATAAGGCTAACACAAACGTCCAGGTTCGAGAGAAAGCAAACATGTTAGATTCTGTGGGTTTTATCCAAGTGCCTTTTTTATATCCATATTTGGCTAATACAATCTTTAAAAGGTCTATTAAGCTAATACAATCTTCAAAATTTATGGATTTTGAACGACTATCATTTTTTATTTTAAGTTTAAATTAAAGGTATTATAGTCAAAATTTATTGATATTTTAAGCCTAATACATTCGAATTGAATAAAATTCAACAATTTTTGATTATTTGGAGCAAAATTTGGTAGTGTTATTTATATATTTTCATTTGAACCTTTGTGCATATTCATACCATTTTAATGAATCTAGTTTCAGAAGTAATCCAAAATACCTATCCAGATTTAAATTTACAAGACGTCTCTTTTGTAGTGGAGAAGCCTAAAAATCCTAAGTACGGTCATTTTGCAACTAATTGTGTTTTAACTTTAACAAAATTGATTAAAAAATCTCCGAACATTATAGCGGAAGACTTAATTCCAAAAATTAAGCATAAATATATTTCAGAAGTAAATTATATAAACAACTTTCTCAACTTTAGATTACATGCAGAGTTTTACAATGATATTGTCAAATATATTAACTTAACCAAGGAAGCTTATGGATTTGATCAAAATTTTGATAAAAAGAAAGTTAATCTAGAATTTGTTTCAACAAACCCAACGGGTCCTTTGCATATAGGGCATACCAGGGGCGCAATTATTGGTAATAATTTAGCAACCCTTTTGTCCAAAGTAGGATTTGAGGTAACTAAAGAATATTTAGTTAATGACTATGGATCACAAATTGTGGTTCTTGCCAAAAGCGTCATTTATAAAGCGTTAGATTCTATATTTGAAATAAATTTGATTAAACCTAAAGAGTTATATCCGGGTCAGTACTTAAATACATCAGCACTTAAGATTGCAGGCCTCTATAGAGAATCTCTTATTGATCTTGTTACACAATTAAAGGCAACTGATTCTAAACTAGAAATGCATGATGAGATGTTTTCAAATCATTTAAATAATTCTCTAAAGCAATATAAATATTTTGATGATATATCCAAAATCGTTGTAAAAGACATGATGTCCATTATCAAAGAGGATCTTAATCTCTTGGATATAAAACATGATGTTTTCTTTTCTGAAAGAGAAATGGTTGAGCGCGGTGAAGTTAATGAAACCATTAGTCTGCTAGAAGACAACAATTTAATAAAAATATTAGATCTTCAATCGATATCTAGTCAAGAATTAGCAGATGTTCAATCGCAATCTAGTCAAGAATTAGCAGATGTTCAATCGCAGTCTGATGATGAAATAACAAACAACATAGTAAAAAACTCTGATACTACACAAACTAATAAGCCTAATAATGCTTTAGTTTTTAGGTCAGACTTATATGGAGATGATAAACCTAGAGTAGTTAAAAAAGCCAATGGAGAACTTACCTACTTTGCTTCAGATTTAGGATATATAAATAATAAAATTCATAGAAATTTCGATCAATTGATATATTTAGTTGGATTTGATCATATTGGATATATTGCCAGAATAAAAGCTGGAGCTACTGCAATGAATGAAATTTTAATTAAACAAAACCCAGGTCATTCTTCCGTAGAGTGCATAATAAAAATTTATCAAATGGTTAATTATTTGGATAACGGAGAACCGGTCAGAATGTCTAAAAGATCTGGCAAATTTGATACAGTTAGAGATGTGTTAGATGCAATTTGTTATGAAAATAATGAAACTTTTGGTAAAAATGTTTTGAAATTTATGATGCTTAGCGCAAAAGATGAAACTACAATCAATTTTGATATTAAAAAAGCAGTAGAAAAGTCTCATGACAACGTATTTTATTACATACAATACGCTTATGCTAGAATTAATTCAATTTTGAAAAATCTACAAATACAGAATGCTGCAAGTTATGAAATGGTTTGTAGTTTAAAATTTGATGTAAAACTATTAAGTAACAATCAGGAAGAGGCAATAATAATTCAATTAGGATTATGGCCATACGTAGTTCAACAAGCAGTAATAAATTTAGATTTGTCTAGAATAGTAAGATATCTGGAAGATCTTGCTAGAATGATCCATGGATTATGGAATTTTTCAACTGATGGAGTGGCTTATAAAATTATTACTCAAGATGTTGATTTATCTGCTTGCAGAGTTGGAATTCTACTAACTACTAAAATAGTTATGGAAAATGCAACAAAAGTACTAAATATTCAGTTAGCAGATAGTCTTGATAAAATCTTTAGTAGTTGAATTTAAAATATTCAGTTGTTGGTAGATGGTTTAAATAAATTTTTTTTAAAAAATAAAAAGATTTACTATCCCAGAATTTTATTCTTTGAAAAATAATTCTAAACAGAAGAAAATAATACTTGGTAAAAAAATAGTACTTGTTTTTGAAAACAAATACTAAAATATGTGAGTTTTAAAGCTCCTGAGGCAGGATTCGAACCTGCGACCAATTGATTAACAGTCAACTGCGCTACCACTGCGCCACTCAGGAATATGAAATAGTTTATACTAAGTAAAGACTACAAAGATATTTTATCTTACAATCATTGCACAAGTCAATATCTATAAAGGAAAATCTTTTGATAAATTTTAGAAACTCAAATCATCGTGGAAAATATTTTAAAAATCTTTTTAAGAAATTGTAGTGAATTAGGCTTGTTAGATCATTCTTCATTTGAAAGTATGATGCAAAACACTTGTCTCAATAATCACAATCCATTAGCTCAAATTAAGTCAGACAAAAGCAAGTCAGACAAAATTAAGATAATTGCAGCAGTGTCTGGGGGCAGTGATTCAATCGCATTGCTAGTTCTATTAAATATGTATTTTGATGTAATAGTCATAAGCATTAATCATAATGCTAGGCCTGAAAGTGAGTTAGAATTAGAATCTGTCAAAAAATTGTGCGAATTGTTAAAAGTTAAATTTATTCGTTTCGATCTTGATTATGATCAATTAAAAATAAAAAATTTTCAAAATAACGCCCGTAGCAAAAGATACGAATTATTAACAAATTATGCTAATGAGCATCAAATTAAGTTTATTGCTACAGGGCATCATTTAGATGATTTAACAGAAACTTTCATATTGAAGATAGCTCGTGGATCAGGAACAATAAAAGCTAATAGTATTTTAGAACTTAAAGAAGTGAAAATAATACGGCCATTATTTAATATGCCAAAATCTTTACTACAAGATTTTTTAGTTTCACGAAATTTAAATTGGATAGAAGATGCTTCAAACAATTCAACTAAATATGAAAGAAATAAAGTAAGAATGGGGTTAGAAAATTTGTTTCAGCTTATTGATAAGCCTATTTTTCAATCTAACTTACTGAAAACTGTAGGTAACTTAGAAAAGCTTGAAAAATTAGCCATGCTTCATGTAGATCAATATAAAATTAAATATAACAAGTACGGCTTTGTAATAATTAATGATTACTCAAAAATTGATAATATAAGTCGTTTTTATGTTTTACAAAAAGTTTTTAAGGCACTTTCACCGCAAATGGAGATAAGGGCATATAAAATAGAGCGATTGGTAGAATCTTTGAAGGACAATGATACAACTAAAGCTTATAAAGACGCTTGCACAATTAAGAACGACAACAATACAACTGCTAAAGTTTATAAAGACGCTTGCACAATTAACTCAAGACAAGAAGATAAAAACATTACAAAATTAACAATTGCAAATCTTAATTTGCTTCTTGTAGAAGATATCTTGATTATTCATAAGACATTAGGCAAACATAGATCTAATTCAGAAAACTTTCTACTGGGTAAAATTTACTTTGGAATATATAGATTATGTCGTTTATCTAAAAAATTTTTAAATCAATTTAGTATAAGCAATAAATCAAATCAATTTATAGATATCGAGTTAAGTAATAGAATAAGTTCCAATAGTGCAAATATCGAGTTAAGTAGCATAAAAATCTCTCAGGACAACTCTAGTCTTGTTAAGAATATCCCTGATGCTGTTCACAACTACAAACCTGCTCATAATGATCCTGACACTGTTCATAATAACGCTGACCCCACTTTTGATTACATAATAGGTTTAAATTCAAATTTCAAATTAGATTTATGCTTAAAGATTGATTTTTTGACTAAGGATGATTATATTAAGCTTAATGAAGATACGCACTTTAAAAATTTGTTCAGAAGATTTAAAAATGATACAAAACAAGAAATAGCAAGCATTATGCCAAACTTTAATAAGTCCATTTTATCTAAGATGATTGATGATTTATTTTTTAGTTGGCCTATTATTAAGGCACCCTACAATCAAATTTCAAGTCAAATAGTTATTTATCATGTAGTCGCCATACCACACATTGGATACGTAAATCCAAGCTATAATGTTTTAGAAGGTATTGGTTTTGAAATAGATTATAATGATAATCTAGGAGTATAATAGTTGTAAATTTGAACTCTTAAGAATGTGTAGTAAATTTATACACTTTATAATAAAATTTTAGTAAATAAATTATGAATAACTTTAAGAAGTATTTGCCAGCATGGGTGTTGATTGTAATTTTAGCTTATCCTGTTTTAAGTACCATTCAATCTTTGTACTCTGATAATAATGACCATCATATCAGTTTTTCTCAGCTATTAAGCAAGATAGAAACTAATGAGATAATTAATCTAAAAATAGGTGATGATAAACAAATAGAAGGAACATTGTCTAATGGAAGAAAGTTTAGTACTTATGGAGGTAACGGATTTGATTTGGGATTAATTCTAAAGCCTGCTCATGAAAGAAAAATAGACATAGAAATATTGCCACCAAATTATAAATCTAGAATAATTCTAAACATTTTTATAGCTTGGTTTCCAATGCTGCTATTTATTGCAATTTGGTTTTTATTTATAAGACAAATGAATACTAATGGTGGCAAAGGTGGCGCTTTTGGATTTGGTAAGTCTCGTGCAAAATTGATGTCTGATACAGCGCCTAAAATTACTTTTAATGATGTAGCGGGAGTAGACGAAGCAAAAGAAGAAATGTACGAGATGGTGGAGTTCTTAAAAGAGCCTATTAAGTTTCAAAAACTTGGAGGCAAAATACCAAAAGGGTGTTTATTAGTAGGAAATCCAGGAAATGGAAAGACATTATTAGCCCGCGCAATTGCTGGAGAAGCAAATGTTCCATTTTTCAGTATATCTGGATCTGATTTTGTAGAAATGTTTGTTGGTGTTGGCGCAAGTAGAGTTAGAGACATGTTTGAACAGGCTAAAAAAAGTTCACCCTGTATCATATTTATAGATGAAATAGATGCTATAGGCAAAAGCAGAAGTTCATCTGGTTTTAGTGGTGGCAATGAAGAGCGAGAGCAGACGTTAAATCAAATTTTAGTTGAAATGGATGGATTTGATCAAAATCAAGGCGTAATAATTATGGCAGCAACCAATAGGCCTGATATTTTAGATCCTGCTTTATTAAGACCAGGTCGTTTTGATAGACGAATATATGTAGCTAACCCTGATATTAATGGCAGAGAGCAAATTTTGAAACTTTACTTGAAAAAAATAAAATCTGATAAGGAAATAGATGCAAGATTGCTTGCAAGAGCAACGCCAGGTTTTTCTGGAGCAGAATTGGCCAATTTGGTTAATGAATCTGCATTGAGAGCCGCTAAACTAAATAAATCTAAAGTCGCATTTGAAGATTTGAACTATGCAAAAGACAAATTAATGATTGGTATACAAAAGAAAACCAGGGCTATGACAGAAGATGAGTTAAAAATCACTGCTTATCACGAATCTGGACATGCTTTAGTAGCATTATTTTGTGAACATAGTGATCCAATTTATAAAATAACTATTATACAAACCAACATGGCACTCGGAATGGTAGTTAGAGTTCCGGAGAATGATAGGTTTACTATGAGTAAAGCTAAAATAGAAGATGATATAGCAATAGGTATGGCAGGACGTGTAGCGGAAGAAATAATTTTTGGCGCAGAGCATATCACAACCGGAGCTTCATCTGATATTAAGATGGTAACTAAATGGGCCAGAAACATGGTTGAAAAATGGGGCATGAGTTCTGAAATTGGTACTGTTGAGTACGGCTATGAAGATGTGTACCGTCCATATGCAGGCTCTGATGAAACTAGAAGAGCGGTTGATAATGAAGTTGCAAAAATTATTCATAATGGATATAAAAAAGCCACACGCATCCTTAATGAAAATTTACATCTTTTGCACAAACTAGCAAATAAATTGCTTCAAGTGGAAACTATGACAGGAGATGAGGCTAAAGAATTCTTAGGACTAGATCAACTTTCTTACAAGCATGTTGATAATTATCAAGTTGACTTAGAGTCCTTGAAAGAGAATGAAGAAGCTAAAAATCTTGAACATGCAAATAATTCTGATATTAAAAATACAGATAGTATAGATATATCTTCTGAAAAAAATAATAAAGATGTGAAGATTAAATCTTCTTTGCATGACACCAAAAGTTCTAGTGATATTTCATCACGTAAAGACAATCAAAATCAAGAAAAATCTCATGATGCGCCTAATAAAAATAACCAAGACAAGGTCAATAAAGATAAAAATAAAACTAAAAAAGATCAGTCAGATGTTTCAAATTCTTCTGATTCTTCTGAAGATAAATAATTTAATAAATGTTAGACATATATGATAGCATTAACAACTTTAATACTAGCAATGAGTGTTGTTATTTTGATAATTGTAACTATGTCTGCAATCGTTTTTGCGATCAAGCCTAATGATTTAATAACTACCCATAGTGATATTACTGGTAAAAATAATAATACCGCTACTGATAATGCCTCCTATAATGACATGATGGGAAGTGATAGTGGTACATGGGAATAAAGCATTATTTAAATAAGACTGGAAGAGTATATTTATTAAAAATAATTGCATTATTAGTTTGTATATAAATAATTTAGTAACTACTCATTGCGATATTACTGGTAAAAATAATAATACCGCTCCTGATAATGCCTCCTGACATGATGGGAAGTGGTAGTGGTACATGGGAATAAAGCATTATGTAATAATTTATTAATTATTTAGATGCAAATTATCTAATATAAATTACCTCAATATCAAGTTATGTTATGAACTTAAAAAATTCTCCTAATTCCTCTAATTCTCAAAACTCTTTTAATAATGTCTCAGATTTAAAAGACAATAAAGATTCGACTATGCCTGATAGTAGTCCAAAGTCTGATAAGTCTGATGTGCTTGATAATGGTATTAAGTTCAATGTGCTTGATAACAACACTAAGCCTGATGTGCTTGATAATGGTATTAAGTCTGATAAGTCTTCTGATAAGTCTTCTGATAAGTCTGAAGACAATGCTATCAAGATTTTCACTACGCCTTGTAATTATATTATTTCAATATTGTGGCTTTTCTTGGATATCATCATAGCAATCTTTTCTGAATCTTAATAAATGGACAATAAAAACGGCGCCTCCTCAAATATTTTCATGAGGATTTTCTATCATATTACATCATATATTACCTCAGTACCATGGTTATTTTGGGATACCATCATAGCAATCTTGTCTGGCTATTAATAAATAGCACATCGGCATTTCTAATCAAGTTACTATTTCCTATCAATTTAAGATTTCAATAGTTGAGTCAAAATTTGATTTACTAAGCTTGGATTAGCTTTTCCGCCACTAGCTTTTAAAATTTGACCCACCAAAAAGCCAAAAACTTTATTATTGCCATTTTTATAAGCTTGAATATTAGCTTCTTGATCATTTAAGACAGATTTAATCAAAGTTTCAATTTCTTTTGTGTCAGACACTTGAGATAGACCGCGCTCTTGTACTATTATCTCTGGTGATTTATTCTCCTCAAATGTTAATTTCATAACTTCTTTGGCCTGCTTGCCTGATATGGCGCCACTTTCTATCATTGTAATTATGCTGATTAAAGATTCTGGCTTAACCACTTTGATAGTTTCATTTCTAGCATTTAGGATAGAAAAAATTTCCGTAATAATCCAGTTTGCTGTTAGTTTAGGATTGCATTTTGAAGCTACTTGCTCAAAAAATTCAGTAACTTCTACATTAGAAGTTAATAAATTGGCATCATTAGAATTAAGTCCATATTGACTCATGTATCTATTTCTTCTGGCCTCTGGAAGTTCAGGCAAGTTATCTTTTATGTTTTTAATAAACTCATCTGATAAAATTAATGGAGGTAAATCTGGATCTGGAAAATATCTATAATCATTAGCATTTTCTTTTGATCTCATAATTTTGGTGGAGTTAGTATTAATATCAAATAATAAAGTATCTTGCTTTATGACACCGCCCTGTTCCAAGACTTGTACTTGGTAATTTCCCTCATATTCTATAGCTTTCAAAAGCGAAGTAAAAGAATTTAAATTTTTAATTTCTCTTCTAGTGCCTAATTGAGTATCTCCTTTTTTTCTAACCGACACGTTGGCATCGCATCTAAAAGAGCCATTCTCTAAATCACCATCATTTACATTAACAAACATCAAAATTAATCTCAAATTTTTAGCATATTCAACAGCTTCTTGAGGAGAGGATATTTCAGGTTTTGATACTATTTCTAATAACCCTACGCCCGCTCTATTTAAATCAATTAAACTGAATGTAGGATGTTTATCATGTATGCTTTTCCCCGCGTCCTCTTCTATATGTATCCTTTCTATATTGATTTTTTTTCTGCCTGATAATGTGGTTTCTATTTCAACATAACCACCAGTAACTATTGGATGGTAAAATTGTGAAATTTGATATCCCTTAGGTAGATCTGGATAAAAATAATTTTTTCTATCAAAAGCAGAATATTTGTTAATAGTTGCATTGATTGCATGTCCAGCTTTTACTGCCTGTATTACACATTCTTCATTTAAAACAGGTAAAGTTCCTGGAATTGCAGCATCTAATATGTCAACATTTTGATTTGGTTCAGCTTTTACAGTTGGAGTAGAACTTCTAGAAAATAATTTAGACTTAGATTTAATTTGAACATGAGTTTCAAGTCCGATTACAAATTCCCATTCACATTTATCGCCACGTATATACATAAATCACCTAACATAAAAAAATATTATAATGTAAAACTCTAACTACAGAAGTAATAATTCTGGAAAAACTACAGGATTTTTCAGCATTAAGGTTTTTTAGTAAGTTTTTGGGGTCATTTTTCAATTTTTATAGCGTTAAATATGTTTTAACAAAAGCTTTATTTAAGTTTCTTTGATAAGTTTAAGTGAATTAGTTAATAACTTAGGATGTTTAGCGATCATGTCAAATAAACGTTTTTCAAGCATGATAATGATCATGAACTGTAGAATATCTGTTTGCAATTTCAGCTAAACGTTTTCCAAACATGGAAATAGTCATTATATTTCCTGGTGACAATTCTTTTGAGCTTTGAGTTAAAAGTCCGGCATATCCACCGAGCTCATTGATAGCAATTTTTTGATTATCTATTTCCACTTTGTGACTTTTTATACCAAATGGTATCCATAACATACTATGCTGACATGCAAAAGTCATCATTTGATGTAACGTCATTACATTATCTCCAGATGGAAAGCCGCTGTTAGTAAACCCAGCAGCTAGTTTATTGCTCCACTTTTGTTTACTCCAGTTTTCACCAGATTTTTCAAAAAATATTTTCATTTGACTATGCACACTTCCCATATATGTTGGCGATCCAAGCACTATCATTGTTGCATCATCAAGTTCACTTAGATTGAAATCTTCATTTAAATATATATTATCTACATTTACCAATCCAGTTTCTTTCATTGCTGAAGTTAAATATTTTGCTACATTATATGTGTGACCATCTTTATTTATGCTGCTCCATAGTATACAAATCTTTGGTAGGGTGGAAATTTTTGAAGTCATAACTATTTTAATTTTTACGTTAGGATTTAAGTTGAAAAACCAGTGTTAAAATGGTTTTAAAGTCTTGATAATTAAAAGATTAAACAATGAAAATAAAAGTTTTTAGAATATTACTGCTTAGAATATTAAAAATCGGATTATTAGTTGGTAGTTTACTATACATAATAATGCTATTTTGGATAAATTCTTTCTATGAAACGAACCTTAAGTATATAGATACTATATTTTATAGTTTAGGATTTAAAGTAACGGATGTAGTAATACAAAATCGTAAGTTTCTAACTCTAGAAACAATGAATGAGGTTTTTAAAGAAAAAAACCAAACAGAGCATAAGAATTCAATTTTTCGCCTGAATCTACAATCTATTAAGAAAAATGGAATGGATTCCAAGCTATTTAAAGAATTGATCCTAAAAAAAGTTTATCCAAATATTATGCAAGTATATGTTTTAGAAAGAAAGCCTTTGGGATTTTGGCATAAAAATAATCAAGCTCTCTTGATTGATGATCATGGAGATGTATTGGGTGATCACACTACAATTAGTAAATATACGCTTGATGTTCAAATTAATCTAAAAAAAAACTTTTTTAATTTTGCTGGAGTGAACGCAAATCTCTATGCAAATCAATTAGTTACCTTGATACAAGGTCAGATATATATAACTAATAATTTAAGTTACGCTGAATATATAGAAAATAGAAGATGGAATTTGGTATTAAAAACTGGCCTAACCATTAAATTGCCAGAGAGTTTAAATAAAGAGCTTTTGTCTAAAATATCTCAACTACTAAAGCATTCTAATATAGAAAATATGGAGATATTAGATATGAGGAATCAGGGGAAAATTTATGTAAAGTACAAGTAAAATATCTAAATCTTAATAATTCAATCAAATATATCATCACTATATGAACGCAAATTTTTCCTAATATTTTGTATTGAAACTAAAAAACATGAAGCATTTTATGCACTGGCATTTTGGTGAATGAGTTTTTTAGTATATAATTAAAATCATATGATGGATTAAGTTGAAACTAAATCCAAACAAATATGCATTTTAAGCTAATCAACTGATTAGTATTATACAAATAATTAGAGAGGTGGCCGAGTGGTTTAAGGCGCACGCTTGGAAAGCGTGTATACCAAAAGTATCGTGGGTTCGAATCCCATCTTCTCTGTCTCTAAATTTCATTAACCAAAAAATTAAAAATGTTAAATTCTAACAATAAAAATCCCGTTCATAGATCAAATCACAAAAGAAATAACGATCCAAAAACTTCCACTCATAAAAGTGGAGAGTTAAAAACTTTTACCAATCTTTTTGAGGGCAAAATTTTCATGGATGAATACATGAAAAACAAGACGAAAGAAGGTGTTAGTTTATTTGCAATGGGTGGCGTAAACCAAATTGGTCTTAATATGAATCTTTATCATTATAAAGGAACTTATATCTTGGTAGATTGCGGTAGTGGCTTCACCAACAAACCTGGTTTAGACATTGTTGTGCCTAGTACAGATTTTATAGTAAAAAATAATATTAAAGTTTCAGCTTTATTTATTACCCATTTACACGAAGATCATGTAGGCGCTTTTACTTATTTCTTTAAAAGTACCGGTTCTGATTGCGTTGTATACACAACCAAGCTTACCTATCATTTTTTAAAATTAAAATTAGAAAAAGCTAATCTTCAACATAAAATAAGAGTGGAGTTTATAGAATCTACCACCTCGCTAGATGAAAAAACACCTCAATCTTGTATAGAAGTAGGTAATTTTACAGTAAGACCAATTGAACTAGCGCACTCAACACCAGGTATGAACGCTTATTTAATTAGCACCAATGACGCCCAAAATCCTATAACTGTTTTTCATACAGGAGATTGGAGATTTGATCAAAAGCCTATTATAGAAATTGCATCAGATGAGCTTTTGCTTGCTCAAATTGGAGACAGGGGCGTTAATGCAGTAGTATGTGATTCAACTAATGTTTTCAATCCACATAGATCTTCTTATGAAGGTGACGTAGCTGTTAGTTTAAGTGATTTAATAGCCAAGGGACAAGGTACAGTTTTTGTTACTACTTTCGGATCAAACTATGGTAGGCTAATGTCTATACTAAGAGGTGCAAAAGCAGCTGACAAGAAGGTTTTAATTTTAGGAAAAAGTCTTCAAAATATAATGAAAGTAGCAAAAGCAGCTGGAATGCCAGAAGTGGACGTAGATTTATTGCCTGTAGATAATATTCCTGAAATAGAGCATACGATTGCAGCTAATAAATTATTAGTAGTAGCAACCGGCTGCCAAGGTGAGTATTTAGCAGCAATGAGCAAAATAGCTAGAAGTGAAATGCTTATAGGAACCGGATATAGAATTGGTATAAGAAAAGGAGATACAGTAATTTTTTCCTCTAAAAGAATACCGGGAAATGAATATAAGCTAGAAGAGTTATATAACTTACTCTTTATGTTAGGAGCTCATATCATTACTGAAAATGATCATTTTGTTCATGCGTCTGGGCACTGTTCACAGCCAGAATTGCTTAAACTCTTTCAATTATTATCCCCTAGCCATAGACAAGATGAAGTTCATATTTTACCAGTTCATGGCAGCTTAATTCATACAAATAAAAGTTGTGATTTGGTTGAAAACTGGACTCAAACTGGGAAACTAAATCAAGTACGATCTGTCAGACTACGTGATGGTGATGTGGTAAATATTACAAATCAAAAGTCTATGGTAGTAGATCATATAAGAACTGAGCCAATTGGTGTCAATGGTAGCCAATTTGTTTCCATGGATTCAGAATTGATGAAGGCTAGAGAAGCTATGCAGAACGGAATAGTTATAGTGTGCTTATACTCTTACAAAGGAAGATTATCTGGTTTTAATTTTACATGTCCAGGATATTTAGATAGAAATGAAAGTGAGGATTTAATATCCAAAACTAAGCGAGAAATAGAATCTTTAATAGAAAGAAAAAGATTTAAAACTTTGCCATTGGAAAAAATATCCGATGAATTAGTTCGTGATATTAAGTTTATAGTTGATAGAATCTCTTTTAACTATATTAGAAGCTGTGGTAAACTTCCATATATAGAGTTCGTATTTGTTCAGTCTTTTAGCGATGAAACTCCTGTAGCGGAAATTGTGGTAACTGCTGAAAAAACTGAAAGAAGTTTTGTTAGACATGATAGAAAATTTTCTAATTTTAGATCTCCTTCAGGTAATAGAAATAATTATGAACCTAGAAATAATAGAAACAATAGTAATAGTGCGGATAGAAACAATAATAACTCAGATAGAAACAATAACGTTGAGTCAAATAATGACAAAAATCAAAGTGCTACTTTAGGTGGAAAAAGATATAGCAAAGATTATCATAATAAAAAGTCTTAAAATTCTTTTAAAAAAATTAAATTTTTTTAAATTTAAACTATATTGAGATATAATAGTTATATATGATATGTATATAATTTGTTAATATTCACAATATAATCTGCATTATAGATTTATTCTTAAATAAAATCTATTTGTTTCTTATGTTTTTGTATACGTATCATTGAACACTAATTCAATAATATAAAGTATTATGCCTGGAAAAAATAAACAAGTAAAAAAAGAAAAAAATCAGAGGAAAAATGAGAAATATCAAAAAAGACAAGAGCACAAAAAACAAGAACAACTTGATTTGTTGAAAATAGGAGAGTCGTATAGGGATCAAGAAATTGAGAATATTGAAATAGAGCAGGATAAGATTGAAATAGCGCAACATGAGAGTGAATCAAGCCTTGATTTTGACTCTGTTAATCTTAGTAATAAGTTGCAGGAAGAGCATAATGTGGGCTCCACATTATGTATTGCACATGAGATAAAGCTTTCTTGTAAAAATACATTGTTAAGCGCGAATAAAGATGAGAAAAAGCTAGAAACGAAAGAACAATATGAAAAAAATGAACAAGCGGAAGAGGAAAGAACAAAACAAGAGCAAGAGCAAAAGCAAGAGCAAGAGCAATGGAGGAGTATAGATCAATTAAATAATATAGATCAACCAATTGAAAATATTGCTATTGAAAATATTGCTACTGATGATGTTTTTTGTGATTGGTGTGAAGAAAAAGATTGTGTATCATATTACACAGAAATAAAAATAGAATTTGATTAAAGTTTCATATATTTTTCTTTATCCAGTTTATTATCTCTGGCATCTAGAATAAGCGCAACTGCAGCGTAACTTTTTATATAGATGTAACTGATTTTTAATTAAAGTTTCATATATTTTTCTTTATCCAGTTTATTATCTCTGGCATCTAGAATAAGCGCAACTGCGGCATCGCCTGTTATATTAATAGTTGTTCTTAGCATATCCATCAATCTATCTATTCCGGCAAATATAACTACACCCTCAATTGGTAAATTAACAGAAGAAAATACTATCGGCATCATTATTAAAGATGCTCCTGGAATGCCGGCGCCACCAATTGAACATAAAATGGTGGTCGATACTATTGTTAAGTAATCTTTCCACATTAAATTTATTCCTAATGCCTGGGCTACAAAAGTAGTAATTATGACCAAATTGATTACTAGTCCGCTCATATTAATTGAAGCTCCCAATGGTAAAATAAAATTACACGCAGGATGAGACATTCCTAAATTGTTTTGACATACCTTGATCGTTACAGGCAGGGTAATTTTACTGCTACTGGTAGAAAAAGCTATGGCTTGATATTCTATGCTTTTTTTATAAAATGGCCAAGGTGAAAGTTTTGCAAATATTTTGATGAAAATTCCAAAAAGTAAATATTGAAGCGCCATAGTAATTGAGATAGTAGCAACTAATTTAGATAAAGTTTTTAATAAATCAGTTCCTTGTGCTGCAAAACTATATGCAATTAATGAGAAAGTGGCGTATGGAGCAAATTTCATTATTTGAGAAATCATCCTTAAAATTAAATTTAAAGAGTCGTTAATTAATTGTCTTAGTTGGTTATTTTCTGGCATTGCATTCAAGTTAATTCCTAAAAAGCAAGCAAAGAAAACTATTTGAATAAAGTTATTAGATGCAAAAGTTTGAAAAATATTTTCTGGAAATATATTAATTATCATTTCTACAAAACTAAAAGAATCCTGTACTGTAGAATTTTTAGCTTTAAACATTACCAATAGCGACTCTGGTATATTTAAACCAGGTTTTAATAGCCAGCTAATGCTTAATCCAAAAATTGCAGCAAATAAACTGACCAATAAAAACGTTATAAAAGCCTTTAGTCCTATATTAGCTATTTGATCATTTTTTACTGATAGAATTCCAGATGTTAAAGATGTAAATATCATAATTGGAGCCAACATCATAATGCATCTCAAAAATATTGTTCCTATTGGCTTCAAATGCATACCTATTTCTGGCAACCATATCCCGCAAACAATTCCTAAAACCAAGCTTATCAAAACCTGCTGCCATAAACTTATTTTTTTAAACATAGAGCTCTTCAATATTTTATTATTTTTTTAAAATGCATAATAAATTTATATTACATCAAATTCCTCAAATGTAAATTTTCATCAAATGTATGTACTGGAATTTAATTCCTAAATTGTTAATAATGTGTGTAAATATAATGTACAACCGCTTTTAATTCAATTTATAATTGAATTATACACTTAGAGATTGTATATTCAGTTCATATAATTTTATGGTATATGAATTTTTACTTGCTATGAGAAAAAAATGTGTAATTGTTACCGGTGGCACAACTGGAATAGGAAAAGCGACTGCTATTTTATTAAAAAAACATGGTTATGACGTAGTGGCTACCTATAAAACAAACGACCAAGAAGCTAATCAGTTTAAAATTGATACTGGTATAGAAACGAAAAGGTTTGATATTTCAGATTACTTAGAATGTCAAAAAAATATAAATGAAATAATCAAAGATTATGGTCAAATACATTGTTTAATAAATAATGCTGGTGTAATCAAAGATAAAATGTTGCATAAGATGACTTTAGAAGAATGGAAATTTGTTCTAGATATTAATTTGACAGGCGTTTTCAATATGTGTCGTAATGTGATAGAGCATATGAGAGAAAATAGTTTTGGAAGAATCGTAAATATCTCTTCAGTCAATGGAATAGCTGGACAAATAGGTCAATGTAATTACGCAGCAACTAAAGCTGGAATTATAGGCTTTAGCAAAAGTTTAGCTAAAGAGTCTGCTAGTAAAAATATTACTGTTAATTGCATAGCTCCGGGTTATGTTGAAACAGATATGACTAAAACCATTAAACCAGAAATTAAACAAATGATTTTAGAACAAATACCTTTAAAAAGATTTGCTACGCCAGAAGAAATTGCAAATGGAATTTTGTTTTTATTAGAAAATTCTTATATGACCGGATCTGTATTATCTCTTAATGGCGGATTATATATTTAAGATTTGTGGAAAAAATTACAATTTGGCTTATGAAAAAAATTCTTATATGACCGAATCTGTATTATCTATCAATGGTGGATTGATCTGTATTATCTCTTAATGGCGGATTATATATTTAAGATTTGTGGAAAAAATTACAATTTGGCTTATGAAAAAGTAGAAACAAAATAGTATAATGTTTTTATCTGCCCGTATGGTGAAATGGTAGACGCGGTAGACTCAAAATCTACTGCCTGTGAGGGCATGCTGGTTCAAGTCCGGCTACGGGTATTTTCACACTTGCATTAAGTTGCAGCTTTGCTACTTTGTGGCGCTATGTAGTTTTAGATGCTAAGATTTGTTAATCTGCAAATTGTAGTAAAATTACTATACAAAGCGCAAAATTTATGCTAAATAATAAGTTTAGGTCTCTAGTTATTATATTATTTGGAATTGTTGTTACTATAGGGTTATTTAGCTATGATTACAGTGATCCTTGTTGGAGTTTAAATTCTGATTATATGCCTAAAAATATATTAGGTATATTAGGCGCAAATATCAGTGACGTTATAGTGCAATTTTTTGGCATAACGTCTTTTATTATTCCACTTGCGATAATTTTTAACGGCTTTAGAACTTATTTTAATAAATCAAACTTTATTTTATTTGATATTTTTAATAGTTTAATCTGGATACTGATAATAAATTTAGGATTAGTAATCGGTTCATATGATATGTATATGTTTGAATATAGTTCAACTGGGTCTTTAGTTAAAATCATTGATTCTTACAATCAATCCTACACAATACTAATCATTTTAATAAGTTATAAAACATTGGATTGGATAATAAGATATTCAATGAAATATAAAAAAACCAAGCCAAAAAAAACTGATTTAAATTCTAAAAAACCAACTAATTCTAAATCAAAATCTAATTGGAATATATTGGCCAAATTATTTACTTTTATAGTATCTAAAGCTAAAAAAATTTTTACTAAAGAAGATCCATATTTAGCAATCAAAAAATCAAACTTTAATAAGAAAATTGATGATGAAAAAATGAGAGATTTAAGATATAAAGATTCAATGAAAAATTCATTGCATGAATCATCAGAAGATAGTACTGCTTTTCATAAATCAAAAAAACTTGACGATAATGATTCGGAAGCTTATAGCAATAATACAAATATCAGAGAGTCCCAAAGTAATAAAATATCCTATAATAGACATTCACGCTATCAAGATGATTTATTTGTTGGCGCGAGAGCTGCAAATAAATTAGTTTCAAAAAACTTAAGTCAAAAAAGTTTATATCCCAGCTATCAAAAAAATGAAATTGATCCTCATTCTAAAGCTAGGGAAGTTTATCAAAATACATCTAAAGAAATTTATCAAGGCACATCTAATAATTTGGACAAGGATGATAAGGATGATTTCGATGAAGTGTCAAAAATATCCAAATATTCTGATAAAAAACCTTTATATCAAGAGCAAAAAGAAAATTTGTATTTAAATTACAAGTTCCCTACTATAGATTTTCTAAAAAGTACGTCTAAATCAGTAAAGCAGCAGTCTTTTGAGGAAATTAAGCAAAATTCCGATAGCTTGCTTAAGGTCTTAAATGATTTTGGTGTAGATGGCATAATTACGGATGTACATCAAGGGCCAGTTGTTACTTCATATGAATTTGAACCAAAGCCTGGAATAAAAGTTTCCAGAGTGATAGGATTGGCAGACGATATAGCGAGATCTTTATCAGCCATCTCAACCAGAATAGATTTAGTTCCTGGTAAGGGGGTGCTAATGATAGAGATTCCAAATTCAAATAGACATTTTTTTAAGATTAAAGAATTGATTGAATTTGTTTTAGAGCAATGTGTAGATATGTCATTGCCAATTATTTTAGGAAAAGATCAACTAGGCATGCCTTTGGTTATAGACTTGGCAAAAATGCCTCATTTATTGGTGGCAGGTACTACGGGTTCAGGTAAATCAGTTGCTATTAATACGATGATTTTTTCTCTATTGTACAAACACTCTCCAGCTGATTGTAAATTTATTATGATAGACCCTAAGATGCTAGAGTTGAATTTTTATGCAGACATTCCACATTTACTTGCGCCAATAATTACAGAAAGCACTAAAGCTGTTTCCGCTTTAAAATGGGTTGTGAAGGAAATGGAAAATAGATATAAAATGATGTCTAATTTAAATGTTAGGAACATAAATAGTTACAATACAAAAGTATTAGAAATTACAAAAGAATCTCAAGTTTTAGATAAAGAAGTTCACACTGGATTTGATGATCATGGCAATCCCACTTATGAAACTATTTCAATTAAATTAAAGAAAATGCCATTTATTGTAATAGTTATAGATGAAATGGCTGATCTGATGTTAACTGCGGGCAAAGAAATTGAAAATTTAATACAAAGGCTTGCTCAAATGGCTAGAGCAGCTGGAATTCATATAATTATGGCAACACAGAGGCCTTCTGTAGATATCATAACTGGTGTAATTAAAGCAAATTTGCCTAGTAGAATTAGTTTTAAAGTAATTTCAAAAATTGATAGTAGAACTATTTTAGGACAAATGGGGGCAGAGCAATTATTAGGAATGGGAGATATGTTATACCTAGGAAATACTCAAAAGATTATGCGTGCACATGGTGCATTCGTTGATGATTTTGAGGTAGAAAAATTGGTAGAATTTTTAAAACAACAAGGCAAGCCTAATTATGTAAAAGATATATTAAGTATGAGTGGTAATATTGCGGTCAAAACCAGTAAAAATGAAGATGATCCTCAGTTATATCAACAGGCTTTAAATATTATAAAGCGTGACAGAAAGACACAAGCTAATCATCTTCAAAAAGTTTTGAGAGTTAGTCACAGTAAAGCTTTATTGTTGATAGATGAGTTAGAGCAGAATGGAGTAATCAGTGCTCCAAGTGTCTCTGGGCAGCGTGAAATCATTGATTAATATTTTTGCAATATAATCAATCATCATTACAAATATTTGTGGAGTAATCAACGCTCCAAGTATTTTTTGTAAGTATTTTTTGTGAAGTAATCAGCGCCTCAAGTATTTCTAGACAACGTGAAATCATTGATTAATATTTTTGCAATATAATCAATCATCATTACAAATATTTGTGGAGTAATCAACGTCCCAAGTATTTTTTGTAAGTATTTTTTGTGAAGTAATCAACACCCCAAGTGTCTCTGGGCAGCGTGAAATCATTGATTAATATTTTTGCAATATAATCAATCATCATTACAAATATTTGTGGAGTAATCAACGCCATAAGTGTTTTTTGTGCAGTAATCAACGCCCCAGGTATTTTTTGTGCAGTAATCAGTGCTCCAAGTGCTTCTGGACAACGTGAAATCATTGATTAATATTTTCGTAATATAAAACTTTTATATCATCAACAGGACTTAAGTAAAGAAATTGATGATTCTCTCTATTTCATCTTTTAAATTATGATCTTGCTCTATCATTTTTTGAACTGCTTTAAGAGCATGAACCACCCCAGTATGATCACTTTTGTTAAAAATTTTTGCTATTTCTAATAAGCTCAATTTAGTTAGTTGTTTAATTATATACATAGCTATTTGTCTTGGACGTGCAAATTTTGGAGATTTAATCGTACTAGTCAGCTCTTCCATGCTAATTCCATAATGGGAAGCAACGTGTGAAGTAATATCATTGGAAGTTATAACTTTAACACTGTAATCCAAATCTTTCATTATATCTTTAACATTTTTCAATGTCATTGTTTTTTTGTGCAAAGTTTGGTAGGCCAATATTTTGTTTAAAGCACTCTCCAATTCTCGAACACTAGAATTAATGTTGGATGCTAAAAATTCTAAAATTTCATCAGTTAAAATTTGTTTTGCTTCAGATAATTTTAATCTAAGAATATCTAGCTTCAATTGATGTTCTGGTGGCTGTATATCTACCACTAGACCCCAACTTAATCTTGATTTAATGCAATCTTGTAGATTATTGAGATGTATTGGGGACTTATCTGCGCAAATAATTAATTGCTGTCCATTCTCTATAACATTATCTATCAAATTGAAGAGCTCCGCCTGCATTGTATCTTTATTTGAGATAAATTGAATGTCATCAATAATTAGAATGTCAACTTTTTTGAATTGATCCCTAAACTCTAAGCTGGTTTTGTTTTTAAGAGATTTTATAAAACCGTGCATAAACTCTTGTACAGAAATATACAGAACTTGCTTGTCTTGCAAGTTCATTTCTACATAATTTAAAATTGCATATAATAAATGCGTTTTTCCTAAGCCTGCTCTTCCATATAAAAATAAGGGCGTTTTACATCCAAAATTTATATTAGAGGTTAAAGTTGCAATTGCGAAAGCAGAATAGTAAGCCATCTGATTGGAGTTTCCAATTACAAAATTAGTGAAAGTATAGTATAAATTAGGTTTTTTAGATCCATTATTGATACATGGTATGAAGTCATCATCATTTGATATATTGGCATATTGTGTTGGTATTTTGTCAACCATGACATGTTTCCTGTTGTTTAGATTTGAAGTTCTACGACTTCCTTTTTTGCATTTGGATTTCGCATAACCAATTATTTTATTATAATTTTGCACACAATCTAAACTTTGTAGTAATCCTGATTGTGTTTCATTAAATTCATTTGCCTCTCCTAAGATTCTTTTTTCTAATTGAATTTCAATTGTGATTTTAGTTAAATTAAAATTATTATTGGCTCCAGGATCTGATTGTATAATCGGTATGTATAAAATTCCAAGATCATTTAAAGGCGCTTTAATATCGTAAGATAGATTAAAACTTTTTGTTCGATTTACTAAATAATCAGTAAAAAATTTTTGTATAAAATTAGAGTAATTGATTTTAATATAATTTAAGACCAAGAAACTACAAGTACGTAATTTGACAATTTTTTGGCTCATACAAACAGATTTGATGCATATATTTTCTATCCATAGCATATATTCATGTTCTGAATACTCATTGATGAAAGCGCTTTTAAAGTAAATGTGTAATTTGTCTAAAATTGTCAGATCGCTATCTAAGCTTTGACAAATTTGATGCATATTTTTATGGAACTTATAAAGGTATTTAGATAATAATAAACCAAAATTTTAGTTAATTGTATATTAAAAAATAAGCTTCTTATATTCAGGCACCAAATTTTAAACTTCATGCAAGATACATTTTTTGCTATTACGTGAGCACCTAAGGTATTATGTTGTTAAGAAATAGATTCTTAAATTATGTTGGTGTTAATCTTGTCAGGACCTTCGGGATCTGGTAAATCAAGTCTGTGTAAAAAATTGTTGGATGTTAAACCAAATTTTCGATTGTCCGTATCAGTGACCACGAGAAAACCTCGTGCTTCTGAAATTAATGAAGTTGATTATAAATTTGTTACGCAAAAAGATTTTGCAGATATGCAAAATAAAAATGAGATGATCGAGGCCGTGGAGATGTATGACAATTCATACGGCACACCAAAGAAAAATATATTGCAAGCAATAGAAAGTGGATATGACTTGATATTTGATATAGATTACAGAGGGGCTAAGATAATAGAGAATTACTTGCGTACAGAACATCAAACAATAAAATTAGCCACTGTATATGTTATCCCACCCTCTCTAAATGATCTTAAAAATAGATTAATTTTGCGTGGCGATAATGAAGAATCAATCAAAAGAAGACTTCTAAAAGCAAAAGAAGAGCTAAAGTTTTCTAGTGAGTATATGTATATATTAAACAATTATGACTTAACTAAGGCTTTCGATGAATTGAATCTGATTTTAGATAGGTCTAACCTAGTATAATGCATGACTTATTTATGGTATAATGGAAATTAATTAATTAACATCAACTTAAGTTATGAAGATGCAGCCAAGCCAAACCAAGTATCGCAAGCAATTTAAGGGGCGAGTGCGCACTAACGTTACCAAAAGAGGTAACCTTTTAGCTTTCGGTAGTTATGGTTTGAAGTCTTTAGACGGCTTTAGAGTCAAGCCAAACCAATTAGAATCAGCCAGGAAAGCTGTAGCAAGATATATGAAGAGGGATGGTAAAGTTTGGATTAGAGTGTTTACTGATATACCAGTTTCAAAAAAACCTGCCGAAGTAAGAATGGGTAAAGGAAAAGGTTCAGTTGAGTATTATTGCTTTAGAGTTTCTCCAGGAAGAATTTTAATGGAAGTTGAAGGAGTTCCTGCTGAAGTAGCTAAAGAAGCTTTACGTTTAGCTAGTGCTAAATTACCAGGAAGAATGAAAATAGTAGTTAGAGAGGACATGAGTACTGCTATTTAAACAACATAGCAGAAATTATAACGAAATTTTTTTTTGTTATTAATTACTCAAGCATATCAACTATTTAAACTCAAGCTCAAATCAAAAAATATAATATCCTTTGCAGCCTAATTATATAAGAAGAGCAATTTTGATTTTAACTATTAAAATTGCCATGTTTTTATCTTTGATCTCAAGGCTCATATATTTACAAATCTTTTCGTTTACAAAATATCGAAATATTGCGCACAAAAATAAAGTAATGCTTCTTCCAATGATACCTGAACGAGGTAAAATTTGGGATATTAATGGCACTTTACTTGTAAGTAATAATAAAAATTATAGATTACTTTTAAACAAAGGAAAATATTTATCTAATAAAAAAATACTTAGAGAGATTCAAGATTTTTTAGATTTAGATGATGAATTTTTTGTAGAAAGTCTAATTAAAATCAAAAACGCGAGAAATAAAAGTTATGTGATTTTGATTAACAATTTAAATTGGGGTCAAATTTCCAAAATAGAGACCAATATAGATAGGTTTGATGGGGTCATCATTGATCTTAATCATCCAAGGTGTTACTATTACAGCACTGATATTTGCCATGTTATAGGTTATGTCAGGCATACTGCTACTAAAGAATTCGATTTAGCCAATAAAAATCATCAATCAAAAGATGAAATGTTTGATATGCCAAGTTTTATTGAGATAAGCCAATTATCTCAACTCATTAATCAAAATTCTCAAACTATTCTTACTCAAAAAGAAATACTTAATAACATTGGTTCGCTTAACTTGGAAATGGGAATATATGGAGCTGAAAAACAATATAATAAAATCTTATTTGGTAAAGTAGGTTATATTGAGATTGAAGCAGATGCAACTGGTAAGCATGTCAAGGAGTTGAGTTTTTCTAATTCAATACAAGGCAAAGATATGCATATGTTTTTAGATATCAATTTACAACAAATTATAAACAAGCAACTGCCTGATAAATCTTGCTGTATAGTGAATAAATTAGAAAATAATGCCATCTTGGGAATGGTTTCTAAGCCACATTTTGATTCTAAAATTTTAAGTAACAATATTACTCATCATGCTTGGCGCGAAATTCAAAAATCAAATTCGTTGATTAATAGATGTATTCAGGGTCAATATAATCCTGGTTCAGTTTTTAAATTAGTAACAATATTAAGTGCTTTAGAAAATGGAATAGATCCAAATTTTTCCTGTATTTGTACTTCGCAGCCATTTTTAGATAAACATTTTCACTGCTGGAATAAGTTTGGACATGGTAGGGTAAAATCTATGTCAGAAGCTTTATCCAAGTCATGTAATCATTATATGTTTAAACTGGCTAAACATTTAAGTATAGAAAAAATATTATCTACAGCACGAAAGTTTGGATTTGGATCCTTAACCGAAATTGATTTACCTCATGAAAAATCTGGTTCTATAAAATTTCATAATAATAAGTTGACCACGCTGTTAATGTTATCTATAGGACAGGGATTTATTACCACAACTCCTATTCAAATTGCCAAAATGATTAGTATGATTTTTAATAATGGAGAATACCATAAATTTAAGTGCGCTAATAATAATTTAAATTTACTAAAAGTTAACAAAATTTATACACCAGAAAATAATGTAATTAATTTCAATAAGCACCTTCATATTAATGAAATTATTAATGAAAATATTATTGATATCAAAAAATGGCCAAAGACTTTTTTAGAAGAGCATTTGGATGTTTTGCGTGAGGGAATGTATAAATCTATCAATTCGACTAGCGGAAATTCTTACAAGAATAGATTAAAATCAGGTTTAATTTTATTTGGGAAAACAAGTACTATTCAGACTGTAAGCAGATCCCAATATTCAGATAAAAATAAAAATCATGGCATGTTTGCTGGCTATATATCGCATGAAGGTGTAAATTATGGCATAACTGTTTTTATAGAAAATGGTGAAACTGGACAAAAAGCTTTAAAAGTTGCTGGCAAAATTCTTACTGAATATCTTTTGAATAAAAAACACGATACTCCTCAGTCGAAGTAATAAAATAGAACGCTGGTAAATGTTGTTCTTAAATGTTTTTTTATACAAGATTTATATAGCGCACACCTAAATTTATATAGCGCACACCTAAATTTATATAGCGCGCACCTTAAAGTGATAAAATAAACTTAGCAAGTTGTGATGAATATCTTTTACACAAAAAACACGTGATCCCTCAGTCGAAATAATGAAATAATACTGAATATCTTTTTTTATAAGTATCGCCCCTTTTCAACCGAAGTAATAAAATATATAGTCCAAAGGATTACTTTTTTCTCAGCCGAAGTAATAAAATATATAGTCCAACTTGGAAATTTTGGAAATTTTTGATATTTTTCTACAAAAGCCTTATAGGCAATAGAGTTATAAATGATGTATTTTAGTAGGATATTGCTAAATTTATAAGCAAGGAGTAATATAGATATAACTTTATACATCACTTATCGTAACTTTATTTAAAAAGAATTCATATTTTTCATGCGTTATAAGACTAAAAATTGGATTTTGAACCATCATCCACCCATGAAATATTGGAATCATATCTTGTACTTTGTTTTTTGTAATAAATTTACGCTGAATCATCAATTTGGCATAATAATAACTGTCTTTTTTATAACATCCATCTAATTTGAGTTGCATATTGTCAAATTCTTCAATCGGATTTTTGGATGTAAGAATCATGATATTGGGCTTCAAAGTTATTTTATTCAATAAATTTATTTGTACCTTGCACTTATTGAAATGCTTTCCAGTGGTGTTAATTTGAGAATCATCAAAAGAAGTTTTATTTTTTAGATTTTGTTTAGATAGATTTTGTTCATAAGTACTAGGTTTAGATAGCCCAGATTCAGATGAGCCAGATTCAGGTCTCTCAGATTCATAAAAACCAAGTTCAGAGGAGGGGGGTTCAGGTCGCCTAGACTCAGAGGGATTAGGTTCAGATTGTTTAGATTCAGAAAAGCCAGACTCGGACTTCCCATCTTCTGCTAATGATTCAAATTCGAATTCCTCTTGCAAGTTTTCAACTACATCTGAATATAGAGATTCAGGAAAAGAATAGTTATAACTTAAAATTGAAAGAAAAATACATTTGAAAATTAGGTTGAGTCTCATATTGATATTGTATAACATTAAATAGCTTCAAAATTTATTTGAAATTTTGGATCTTAAAAATCAAAAAAATTAAAACACTAAGTTTTATTAGCAAATCTAGTTAAATACTTTAATACAGCATCTTCCTCATTCTTGGCAACTATAACTTGCTTAAATATGTACCCATTAGATTCTAAATAGTACGTTTCTAAGTAAAAGTAGAGCCAAGAAAAGTAAATATGAATACTAAAAATCCAAATTGCTAAGTCTAATCCACATATTTTCATTATTTTTATTCCAATAATTAGCAGAATTATTTCAATAAATATATATAAAAATGCATATTTCCACATATTTTTACTTATGAAATAAATCGGACCAAGTAGTTTTTGTCCAATTGTTTTAGATTCTGAGATTGCTTTTAAATAATCATCAGACATCTTTCTGTCATTTTCATTGATATACAGTGAGTAAAATCTCATATCTAAGTTGTGTTTTAAAGAAACATTTTACCACTGAAGTGTCACAAAACCATAATCAAATCTTATTGAATATCAACAAATATAAGACTCGAAATATATTAATGCATTTTGAGAACAAACTTAAGATAAACTATAGTTAAAATTGTTAAAATAAATTGGTAGTTTAATTTTGCCGACCAAGCTAATGGATTTTCTAAGATGTTTCATATTAATCGTGATGCTTATTTCATTTAGTGGCTGTGATGGTTTTGATATGTGTGGCAATCACTGCTTAATTGCATCAGATGATTTTGGTCATCCTCAACAATTAATGCTTGCTAAAGCGGAAGATGTAGATCAAGTACTAGGGTTTAACAAACCTAAAAATACAGGACTAGAGGCTAATAGAAGATTTGTAGTCATGAAAATCAATCATTATCCTTTTGTTTCACCATTTTTTGGACAAGATCAAGAAAATAAAGATGTTCCACTTAGTTCAAGTAAAGTATTTCCTTTTTGTAGTTCGAACAATCTTGAAGATTTTATTGAAATCGATGAACCAAAATTTAAAATTGGTGAAAAAACTCCAAATAATATTCCATGTACATTGCGCGAAGGTAGAGGCTTATACTTAATTGCCGTTAACAAGCTTGAGGATAATAAGTTAGATGATGATGTTACAACTATACTGTGGAGGTTAACCGATGGCGTTGAAAAACCGCCAAGACCAAGAAAAACTAATGTGATTCATTTAGGTATGATGTCTGTTTGGAAGAATTATTGGACATTGAAAAAGGAAAAAGAAGCAATGGAATACTCAAAAAAAGACGTAAAAGATATGGATTATTATGAAAAGCAAGAAGCAATAGAAAAATATATTATTGATAAGGAAATACATTTCAAAAGTTATAGCGCTGAAAGTTCAGTAGATAAGAGGATGTCTGAGATTGTTGTTTATGATACTGAAAAAGATGTAATAGTAAATAAAGATATGCTTGAAGAAAATAAAAAAATTTCTCCAAAACAACTTTACTTACAAATAATTACCGAGAGTTATGAATCTAATACCGGAGGATACAATGTTCATTTTGTTTCAGGGGTTAAAGATGCACAAACGGCAGGTTTTTCAATAGTTGATGGACTGATTGGTCCCTGTAGAATAATAGCAAAAGAAATTTATAGCAACCTTGCTGATAGCAAATTACTTAAATTTTTTACCAATGCAATGTTGGTTATATATCTGATTTCTGTTGCTACAAAAATTGGCTTAGGAATGTCTGATGAGCCTATACATGTTGTGCTATTAGATTCTGCCAAATTAATTATAGTGACACTACTAGTTACTTCACCAGAATCTTGGGATTTTTTTAATGGATATTTGTTTGAATTTATTGACAGTTTTATAAATGAACTTCAGTTTAGACTTGAAGATAAAATTGGTGACCCTTTTGGATTTTTGATAAATTTTATTTCTAAAAAAGAATTTAGTATGCGACTTTTTGCTATTTTATCGTTTAACCCTATAACTTGGGTATATATTGTAGGCATAATGGCTATGTTCATTTTTATATTTATCGAAATATGTCTAGGCTATGTGATATATGCAGTTGCCAAGATAAGTTTTTGGCTAATTGTCGCCATAGGTCCCATTTTTTTATCATTTTTGCTATTTGAAAAAACGCGTCAATTGAGCTTAACATGGCTAAAATCTTTAATGTTTTATGCTATACAAGGCTTAATTATATATATAATTCTTATTATTTCAAGTCTCCTTGTGGAAACTACGACTAAGAAATATATGAGCTTTGATGTTGTGCCTACTTCTATTAATATATTAGGCAAAAAAATTACCTATCCCAGAACCTCAGTTTTAGTGGATGAAACTGACATTATTAATACTTTAGCACCAACATCTTTCAAGATTGGAGAAAAGACTTGTGAGCCATATGAGTGTAGAGCTAACAGATATGCAACTATGCTTAATTTAGATCCAAAAGATTCTTTAGATGCAGAAATTATCAGTAGCATGGGCAATGGACAATTTGTATTCTTTAGTTTTTTAATTGAATTAGGTTTAGTTTGTTTTTTATTGCACTACGCATTAAAATGGGTCGAAGCTGAATTATCTTCAATATTAAGTTTTCAAGGAGGAGGGCTTAGTGGGCAAAGTTTTATTAATGGAGAAAAGGGAGGCTTTTTTAGCATTAGTAGCGGGCAATCGATTGGTAACTTTGCGCGTAATTTAATGGGCTGGACTGCACAAGGCGTAATAATGCCTGCAAAACTTGCATTAAAAGGTCTTCAATTTGGAATAATACAAGGTGAAAAATCTGACAATGGATTTGTGAAAAATTTCAGTATAACGCTTGGATATTTGACTACTAGACCACTTATAGCTACATTAGATATAATTCAGTCAACTTCTAATGCGATAATTGAAAATATTGATGATGGAAAAAAAGGAAAAAAAGAAAACATAAAGATTTTAGAAGATATTCTATCTGATATGGGGTCAAATATTTATAAACGTTCTGGTTTAAAGAAAGTAGTAGAAAATTCACAAAATGCCTATTCACGCTTCCGTGAATCTAAGAGTGAAAAAAAATTATTAGCAATTGAACGCTCAATTGGGATTCAGGGCAAGTTAAGCGCTATGGATCGCATTGCCTTGAGAGAAAAACATGGTGAGGAAAGTATAAAAAACTTAGAGTCTAAGATATTGTCTGATCTACAAGTCAAGGAAATATTGAATAAGAGAATGACAGATATAGGCGAAAGCAGTATTGCTTTTGTAATTAATTCCAAAGGAAGCAAAGGTTCATACGGCAATCTCAATGGAGATTTCAATGAATCTAAATCTAGCAATATAGATTATGCTATAAAAAATTTATTGAAGCTAAAAAGTGAAGATCCGAATGAAAACCTTTTAGATAAATATCTAAAGTTTTCTGATGCTCATCAGGGTACTTTAAATAGTTTGGCTGATAAATTAACTAAACTAAGAGAAAGTATTGAAAATTCTGCTGGATTAAGCACGGAATCTAGACAAAAGTTTATAACTGGCATGTCTAATTTAACTGAAAAAGAATTTGAAGCATTTACTAAGCTTAATATGAAAAGACATGCGATGAATGAAGATCAGGTCAATACAAAGTATCAAAGTTTAGTTGATACAAAGGTTTTAGTTAATGCAGATAGGGTCGCAAAGGTTGGACTAACGACAGAAGATAAGATGAGATGGAATAACTACGGAATCGATAATTTTAATGAATATAAATCTGGAAAAGCAAACACAAATAAAATCATAACCGAATTAAGGGAAGATATGTTTGCAACCTTTGAAAAAGATGATCGAGGTATAGTTCCTAGTGTAAAATATGGAGATTTAAGGGCTGTTCATGTGCAGGCTATGAAACAAATTGATGATGTAATCGAAAAAAACCCAGAGCTTAGCTCTTCAGACTTACTTGGAAACCAAGAATATAAAGACAACATTAATGTTTTAAGGGATATAAATAAAGAAATCTTCGAGAAAAGCTCTTCTAATAATTTACAAAACATAGATATAGATATTACAAGTCAAAATAGTAATTCTAGTTCTAGAAATTATGGTTTAGCAAATGTATTTGAATCTAAAAAAGTTAAAATTCAGTTGTCTCAAGCTATACATTCTAGACTAAGTTATTAAGCTAATAGTTTGTAAAATATAGACATGCACTATAGATCAGGATAGCCAGATAATAGTTTAGATATATTTATAGACCAGGCTAGCTAGATAATAGTTTAGATATATTTATAGGCCAGGGGCTAATTAGATAATAGTTTACAAAACATAGATATATTTATATACCAGGCTAGTTAGATAATAGTTTAGATATATTTATATACCAGGCTAGTTAGATAATAGTTTACAAAACATAAATATATTTAGGATAATATTGGTTTCCTAAAAATGCATTCAATCCTAATGTGGCAAAAAAAGATATACACTGAAGATATTGGTTTCCTAAAAATGCATTTAATCCTAATGTGGCAAAAAAAGATATACATTCTGGATTGATTTAGTCAGTTTTTTAGGTGCCCCAGACTGCTTTAGTCAGTTCTCAGGCGTTTTGTAAAACAAAGTTTATTTATACAAAATTTATACAAATTTGAATAATAGATTATATAAAGAAACAATCAATCTTATTTACACAGAATTTTTTTGGATAAAGTGTTGAATTTATCTTTTATAAGCGACAAAAAACATAGTTAACCTTGAAAAAGTGCTGCGCGTTATATAAAAAATTTGACATTGAAGTACTACAAAGCACATTTATGAGCCACAAAAAACATAATTAACCTTGAAAAGGTGCTGCGCGTCACATAAAAAATTTGATATTGAAGTATTGCAAAACACATTTATGATCCACAAAAAACATAGTTAACCTTGAAAAGGTGCTGCGCGTTACATAAAAAATTTGATATTGAAGTACTACAAAACACAATTTCTCTTGAGTAAAGTTCTAAGAAGGGCTTTTTTTAATTAGCATCTTGTGAATTACAGCGAAAAAAGTGTAACTTAGTATGCTGCACAGGATAAATCGCACAGCATACATCACAAAAGATACGATGTAAAAAGTACAGCTTAGTATGCCGAAAAAAACGTATCACAAAAAATCACTCAAAACAAAGTTTTTCTTGGGGCCGATTCAAAAGGTACAGCGCCAAGAATCAAAGTTGAGCTTACGTTATAATTTTATAAATTATTTATTTAAACTTTCGACTAAGAGTTAAAAAATTAATTAATTTTTATTTATCTGATTCATTTTCGATTCTACGTGGCAAAACTTCATTTTGATTATTAGAATGTTTATTTGCCTGTAGTTCTTTTTTCATTTGCCATATTTTATATCCAAGACCAGCAATAATAGCAAGGAAAATTAAAGCAGATGTTGGGATATTGGGCAAGCTGTTTTGAAATCCACTTAAACCATTTGTATAAAATTTCAATACTTTAGTGTTTCCAATTAAATTTTCTTCTACTTTATAGTAACCGGCACCATTAAATAAACTAAAAATAAAACTTATTCCCATTCCTAAAACTCCAAATATTAAACCAAAGAACACGCCTATCATACCTAAAACTATTCCTAAAATTGTTAATGATAAAATGCCAAGTGGAGGCAGTGCGATTAGTATGAACAAGCCCATACACATCCATGCACATTTAGATTTATACCATTTTTTACATTTGCACTCCATTTTACACTGATTTAATTGTACAGACTCACATGTTTGATTATTTTCTTCTTTCATTGTTAGTTATTGTTAAGTTATGTATTTATTTTATCATATTTAAACAATTTTTGAAATCCTAAGCATTAGGAGTTACGAATTTGAAAAAATTTGAGGCAAGGTTTGCACAATATATAAGAAGTTATATAACATATGCGCTACATAAAATGCATCAAAAGCTTAATTGATAACATAAACTGAAATTTTAAAAAAAAATTAAATATTAATAAATTTTATTAAAAACATGTTATTTGATAAAGTCAAAGATATTGTTTTATGAAATATGTTCATTACTAAGTAGTGTAAAAAACTAAGTAATATGAAAGTATTCTTGCGCTATATATACTCTTTTCAAATTTTAATTTTTAAGCTTTAATTTTTAAAAGATTCCAAACTTCCAAATACTGTTAACAAAATAACTGATTAAGCCTGATCAAGTGCGGAAGAATTAATTAGATCTCCAACAAAATAATCTTTAAAAGATTTCCAAACTTCCAAATATTGTTAATAAAATAACTGATTAAGCCTGATCAGGTGCAGAAGAATTAATTAGATCTCCAAAATTATTAGACCTATTCTCAGTTTGCATTATATTTTTCTCATATTCTGCTATAGATGCAATTATTCTATTTTCTTGTCTTTCAACAGCCAGCACCACACACTTCACCATATCATTTCTACCGAATCTATCAAATCTTCTCTCGGAAGAAACGGAAGCAATCTCAGATCTAGGAATTATGACACTAATCTCATCCTGAGTTTTAGCCATTAAATAATCATCTCTTCTTCCTAAAATCATAACAGAAATAACTTCATTGAGTTGATATTTAGCATAAGCTTCTTTATAAGGATCATCTGTTAACTGTTTAACGCCCAAGCTAACTTTTTGCTTGTCCGCGTCTATGTTAAGAATAATACATTCAACTACGTCACCTCTGGAAAAACGAGATAGCTGCTCCGCGCCATCCTTGCTCCAACTAAAATCATGTACATGTACTAAGCCTTCAATATTTAAAGGCTGATTATTTTTATCGGTTAAAGAAAGGAAAGTGCCATATTCTTTAATACTTTCTATTCTAAGAGATAGCTTATCTCCTGCCGCATGTTGTTCTGCAAAAGAAGTCCATGGATTTGGAGTTAATTGCTTGACACTAACAATAATTTTTTGATTAGCTTTATCAATTTCAGATATAATTACCTCCACATCTTGGCCTATGAAATAGTATTTTTTAGGACTTACAGGTTTAGACCAAACAATTTCATTACTTGGTAATATGCCCTCAATAGGTCCACCCAAACTTAAAAAAGCACATGTGTCATTAGGTGCAATACTAGTAATTTTGCCAATTATTTTTGATCCTACTGCATACTGTTGCTCTATTTGATCCCATGGATTTGGTTGATTTGCCTTAATGCTTAAATGAATACGTAAACTTTCTGTATCTATATCTTTAATTATCAACTCATACTCATCACCAACAGATAGTTTTTCTGATGGATGATGGACTCTATCCCATGAAATATCAGTTACGTGAACTAAGCCGTCTAAGTGATATGTTTTAGTTTCTTCGCTCTCTTCGTCTTTTAAATCAACTGCAATTCTTACAAATACACCATACCAAAGAATGTTTTTTATAACTCCTTTAACTTTAGATCCTACTACTAAATGTTTTATAGCTTTAGCTTTATCTAATTTAGAGAATTCTTCTAAAATTACTCTACGAGAAACTATAATATTTTTTCTTAGTTTATCTATATTAGTAATTCTTAAAATTTTAAAATCAAAAGTTTTACCTATATAGTCATTAGGATTTTTTGGCACTGATCCTAAATCCAATTGACCACCTGGTAAAAAAGTTTCTACACAATTTTTTAATCTAACTACATATCCAGCTTTAGTAGGTGATACAATTTCACCAGATATAGTTCTGCCACTTTCATATATTTTTTCTAATTCATCATAAGCTTCTTTTTTAAGAGCTTCAGTTTTACTTAGAATTGGCCTGCCTCCTCTTCCTTCTAACTTAACTATAAAAACTTCTATTTCATCTCCTACTTGTGGAATGCCTTTATTTACTGTTGTTTCGACAGATTCAAGTGAATCTAATGAAACTGGCAAACTTTCAATTGTAGATGATTTGAATTCATCTATATTAATTTTACCTTCTGATTTTGCTCCTATATCTACAATGATATAATCACCTTTTACACCCGTTACTACTCCAGTAGTCTTTGTACCACTTTTTAGTTCTAAACTACCGCTAGAGTATTGTTTTTGGTCTATCTCAGATATATTCTCTTTGGGTATCTGTGATAAGAAACTGAAATGGGCGCGTTTTTTTTGTGGGTTTGACATATTAATTTGTTAAAAATGCATTGTTTACAACAATTAGCCTATCTAAAAACTCTTAAACGATCTAGAAGAATAGAGCACTAAAAATCGCTAGTATATCTACAAAATATTATGTATACTTGCAGAAGTTTAAGAAGACTAACTCATCAAAACATTATATAAAATTTTCCAATAAAAAAATAATTTTTCTGCATTTTGAGCGCTTTAAATATGAAGTATTAGTCTCATTTTTGTTGGAAATATACATAAATGCGAATTCAAAATTCTGACATATATTTAAAGAAATTAGAACTACTTAAAAAAATGTTAATTTATTAGTTTGAAATATTTTTGCACATGATGCCTCAAATAAAAAAGTTTTATTATTAAAAAATAAGGCCTAATAGAAAAATAAAATGGCTACGATGCATAATCTAATATGATATAATCCATAAATTGCTCATATATTTATTATGCTTAAGCTTCGAGTCTTTTTTAAAGAAGTTTTTTATGAGGCTAAAAATATTACTTGGCCCACTAACATTCAAGTACTACAGTTTGGCTTGGTAGTTATTATTACAGTTCTATTAATGTCTATATTTTCTGGCATGATAGATTTTTTTGTAGAAAAAATAGTATTCTTTTTATTGAAGTTAAATCTTCCAATATAAATTTGAAACTAATCTTTTCTTATTTATCAAAAGATTTTTTATTGGTAAAACATATTGTTTCTTAATTCATCAAACAATCATTCTGATGTGACTAGAGTTAACAACAAAAAACGAACATTTCGCTGAGCAGAGATGAGAAATTCGTTTTGAATATATTCTAGTTAGGTTTTATCAATTTTAGAAGATTATAATTATCATATATTTAGAATGTTTATGTGGATATGGAATCTAATGAAAACAAGATCTTAGAAGATATAAATGAATCTGGCAAACCTGTAGTACAAAATAAATCTAATAATAAAAAATGGTACGTTATACAGGTTGCTTCGAATTCTGAAAAAATTATTAAATCGCAAATTTTACAAAAAGCTGAAGAGGAAAATTTAGAGCATCAGCTTGAAGAGATATTTATTCCCAGTTATCCTAGTACTGTGATGATGCGTGGTAAAAAACAAAATATCGAAAAAAGAATTATGCCTGGGTATATTTTTATAAAAATGAATTTAAATGTATCTACTATTGGGTTAATAAAATCCATAAAAAAAGTTTCAAAATTTTTAGGTGGTGGAGTTCCAGCTAGTGTGACTAACGATAAAATTGAACAAATAAAACAAGAGGTAGAAAACATTGCAACCCAAACTGCTATTACGCCATTTAACGTAGGTGAAGCTGTGGAAATTATTTCTGGTCCATTTAATCGTTTCAATGGAAATATAAAAACAATTTATCCAGAAAAAAATAGATTAGAAATAGCAATACATGTCTTTGGGCGTGAAAATGTTATAGAAATTGATAATGACTCCGTAAGAAAAGTTAATTCAGAAGGGGCTTAAGACTAAAATTTTAATAAAAAAAATAGCATGAATATTAAACAAAATTCTCAAACTAATCTCTTAATAAGAAACTTTGCCATCATAGCTCACATAGATCATGGAAAAACAACTCTTGCAGACAGGCTAATTGAATATTGTGGAGGATTAGAACAAAGAGAAATGTCAAATCAGGTTCTAGATTCTATGGATATAGAAAAAGAACGTGGCATAACTATTAAAACTCAAACAGTTAGATTGATGTATAAAGCTAAAGATGGTTTAACATATCAATTTAATTTGATGGATACTCCTGGGCACGTAGATTTTGCTTACGAAGTAAGCCGCGGTCTAGCAGCTTGTGAGGGCGCATTATTGGTAGTAGATGCAGCTCAGGGCGTTGAGGCACAAACTTTAGCAAATGTTTATATGGCATTAGATCAAAATCTAGCCATAATACCAATTATTAATAAAATTGATTTACCAGCGGCTGATCCAGAAAAAGTAAGACATGACATAGAAGAAACCATTGGCATAGATGCCTCAAATGCAGTTTTGGCTTCTGCAAAGCAGGGCATTGGCATAGAAGATATATTAGAATCTATAATAAAATATATTCCGTGTCCTGAAAGAGATTTAGACGGTACAAAATTGCAAGCCTTGCTTATTGATAGCTGGTACAATGCTTATTTGGGAGTAGTAATTTTATTTAGAATATTTAAAGGCAAAATCAAGAAAGGTAATCGAATTAAAATGCTAGCTTCAAATGAAACTTATTTGGTGGATAGAGTGGGATTTTTTACCCCTAAAGAGCATATTTGCGATGAAATATCTGACGGAGAAATAGGTTTTTTTACAGCAACCATAAAAGATGTAGGAAATTGTAAAGTTGGAGATACTATATATTTTTCAAACACTGAAGTGCCGGCTTTACCGGGTTTTAAAGAGCATTTACCAGTAGTTTTTTGTGGTATATATCCAGTTGATACAGATGATTTTGAAAAATTAAAAGGATCATTAGATAAACTACATTTAAATGACTCAAGTTTTTCATATGAAACTGAAAGCTCTAATGCCTTAGGATATGGTTTTCGATGTGGCTTTTTAGGCTTACTACATTTAGAAATAATTCAAGAAAGATTGATTCGTGAATTTGATGTGGAAATGATTACCACGGCCCCTAGTGTTATATATAGAATATATCCTAAGCGCCCAGAGAATAATGACAAATTTCTTGAAATACATAATCCAGCTGAATTACCTGAGGTGCAAAAAATAGATTTTGTAGAAGAGCCTTGGGTTAAAGCAACTATTATGACGCCTGAAGATTACTTAGGTGCAATTATAGTTTTATGCAATGAGAAGAGGGGGAGACAGGTTAACCTAACTTATTCTGGCAAAAGACCTATGTTGGTTTATAAATTGCCTTTAAATGAAGTGGTGTTTGATTTTTATGATAAATTAAAGTCTTTATCAAAAGGTTATGCTAGTTTTGATTGGGAAATTGAATCATATGAAGAAAGTGACTTAGTTAAACTTGATATTTTGGTCAATCATGAGCCTGTAGACGCCTTATCCATCATGGTCCATAGAACCAAAGCTGAACAGCGGGGGCGCGATATGTGCAAACGTCTTCAAGGCTTAATCCCATCGCATTTATTTCAAATTGCAATACAGGCTGCAATTGGGGGCAAGATCATAGCTAGAGAAAATATTAAAGCTTTACGTAAAGATGTTTTAGCCAAATGTTATGGTGGTGATATAACCAGAAAACGTAAACTATTAGATAAGCAAAAAAAGGGTAAGGAAAGAATGAAACGATATGGAAATGTGGATATTCCACACGAGGCCCTAATTAAAGTGCTTACAGTAGATAAATAGGCAATTGTTGATATTTCACACGAGGCTCTAATGATAGATAGATAGTTAATTTATTATATCCCTTATGCTACGAAGCTAGAATTAAAGCTGTTGATATTCCCCTGCCGTGAGGCTCCAATTAAAGTTTTAAAATTATAGATAAATAATTAATTTGGGAATTTATAAAAAATTGATCTTTAAATAATTTATATCTAAAATTTTCTTTTTATGGTTTTTTGTAAATTACTTTGCAATAAAGCAATAAAGCACTAAATGTAAGTATTTTATTAATGATGATCGTTGTTTTCGTGATTTTCACCCATATGGTTTAAATTCGAAGCTGGTTCGATGTGATTTTCTTGATGATGATCATTATCACTGTTATCCCTCATTTCTTCTTCATTTTTAGACAAAAGAGCGTTAAATAAATTAATTAAATTAATTTTATTATCATTGTTTTCGCGATTCTCACCCATATGGTTTAAATCCGGAAGTGGCCCAGGTATCTCAGCCTGATCTTCATTCTGGTCTATAGGATTTACATTTTGTACCGGCTCAGCTATCTCAACCTGATTTTCATTCTGGTCTATAGGATTTACATTTTGCACTGGCTCAGCTATCTCAGCCTGATTTTCATTCTGGTCTATAGACTTTATTTTTATAGTAAAATCAACTTTTCCTATATTTTTTTTATTCTGATTTTTAATCAGAGTATTGATATCTTTATTAAATTTCTCAATATTGATGCCTAATTTAAATGCTTCTTTTGTTACTAAGTATTTTATTAATTGATCATCAAGAGATTCAGCACTAAAGCTAATGATTTTAATTTTTATATCTAATGTTTTAAAAACATTTTTCATTTTTTCTAGAACTGTTGAAAAATTACCTGATAAATTAATTTTAGTTGTTTTATAGTTTTGTTTCAATATTAGATTGTTTCTAACAATCTTTACACTAGTAATTTTTCCAAAATGATACATACTCTCATAGCCTACATTAATAGTTAGATAATATTTATTATATTTAGTTTCTAATAAAGAAAAAATAATTTTTATTTCATAGTCATTGTTAGATCTTATACTTATTTCACATACTTTATTTTTATTTATTTGAGTAATTATTTTTTTCAAAGGCACTGCATAGTCATGTAAATTACATACATTGCCTTTATGTCTCAAATAATCTAAAGAAAATTTATTAAAATCTGCTAAACTATATATAAAATTAGAGTCATTAAATTCATCTTTAGTGCTAAGTAATTCTACTCTGTTTTGTAATGATACAGAGTGTTTTACTTGAGTACTGGGTTTTGATTCAATACTTTCTTGCAACTGAATTATTTTTCGATTAACTGATTGATTGGAAAGTTTTGTAAAAAATATTGGAGTATCAAAATCATTTTGATGTAATGTATCTACTACAAACGATGTTTTTTTGGATATTGTGGGCATCAATTCTGTCTTTCTATGATATAGTACAGGATTTCTTGAGTATACCACTTGTCCGAGTGTGTTTACTTCAGTCTGCTGTGCGTTATTGGAATCCCTAAAGAAGCCATGGTAATTTCTAAATTTAGTATAAAAATTTAAATATTTTATGAAGTTATCATTATCAATATCAATTGTATTATCTTGAACGTTTATATTGCCTGTTGTATTTCCTGCGTAAACATAGTTTACTTGATCAATAGATATTTTTTTTAAATCAGACGAAATTTTAACTTTTACACGATCAATTTTTTCTATTTTAATTTTCATTTGTTCAGATGAATTTCCTACTTTCATTTTTATTAGTTCAGATGAATTTTCTGAAATGCAAAAAGCGCTTATAGTAAAAATATACATTTCATCTGTATTTTTTAGATTTAAAAAACCAAAATTATCTGAAAGTTTATTTTTGGAAATATGAGATTGAATTAGATGAGTTTCTAACTTCAAAGATTTTGATTGAGATTCAGAGTTTATCTCAAGATCTGACCGTGTTATATATTCTGACTGCATGCTAAAATTTTTTAATTTGATTACATGAAGTAATTATACAATACATTAAATAAGTGTTTTAATTATATTAATGTAATTTATCTATATTATTATAATTAAAGCTAGTGAGTTGTAATTTACTTAAAAGTTATAAAGTTATAAAAATTGAATTTAGTTGAAGCTAGAATGTTCTAGTTCTTCTAGCTTACTTACTAAATCATAGAAGTTGAATTTAGTATGATCAAAATTAACAAGATCTAATATATGTTTAACAGCTTTATTCTCTAATATTTGTAATCTCAAGTCAGAAAGTCTATTTTGTGGATCTGAAATGAGATATTGGTAATAGGTAGGATTAGTTTGTTGCAACTGTTGTAAATTAAGAATAATATCTTTAGAAGTTACTTGTAGTTGATTTTCTTCCGAATATTGATCCAAAAATAATCCAATTTTGGTACGCCTAATAGAATATTTTTTGATAATTGCATCTTGCTCTTCAGAAGTTTTAGATTCAAAAACTTTAGATTCAGCATTCAGTTCATCCTTAATGTGAGATAAACTTTTTAAGTCTTTATCTACAAGTTGATCTGGAATTTTAAAATCTATTTTACTTTCTAGAGTGTTAAAAAGCTGTATCTTAACAAAATTATTAGAACATGCGGCAAATTCTTCCTTAAGCTTATCTTTAATTTTTTCTTCAACTTGATCTACTTCAGTTTCAAAAATTATTTTTACTTCCGCATCGGACAATGCTTTCAAACGCTCTTGACCGCTTAAAGACTTAGATGCTTTTATTTGTTCAAGATTTAAATCGCTAATGTCTTCCTGAGTCGCTAGTGTTGAATCAGAATTTTGATTTGCAACATTAGCCTGGCTATCAACGTTAGATTTAGCTTCTAGTTTGATTTCAGTTTCATTATTATCATAGTTCTCTATTAAGTTATCTAATAAATCACTTATAAACTTACTTACATCGTCTGAAGAAATTTCCTCCATTATTGGCTTAGTAAGATTTATTGCCGAAAGATCAACCTTAGGAACCTCAGGCATCGGAACATACTCAAAATCTATTTCAGCTGAAGTTTGATCTTCTTGTATGTTAAATTTATTTAGCTTTGGTTGACCCAAAAATTTTTCTGATTGAGCAAAAAAATCGAAACCTTTGTTTAAAAGAAGATCTCTAAATTCTTCTTGAATAGCAGGTGAGAATCGTTTTTTTATTAAATCTTGCGGCACTTTATTTGCTCTAAAACCTTTCAACCTAATTTTAGGTTGAACTTTTTCTAAAGCTAAAGCATATGTTTCTTTCATTTCGTCAGAATTGACCTTAATGGTGCAAACTCTATAAGTATCTGAAATATCTTTTTTAGATAATATTTCCATATCTTCAAATAAGTATTTAACGTGCTGTGATTATTGAATTTTTTGAATACGAATAAAGGGACTTGAACCCCCACAATGTTACCATTACTAGGACCTAAACCTAGCGCGTCTACCAGTTCCGCCATATTCGCATATTATATATGCCAAAAGTTTTTCAAAATAGCACTATATATATTATACAGATTTTCGATACATTTACAAGATATATATTCATTTTTTTGATGAGCAGTTTCATATTTAAAGCCGCATTCAATAATTTTGCAGTATTTATGTAAAAACCTTGCATCTGATGTTCCGCCATTATTGATTGTGCTGGGGGTAGGCAACCCAACTTCTTCTATACTTTGTGAAACTATTTGTAAGAAATTTATTTCCTCATCTTCAAAATTTTGTTCGAAACTATCTGCTCCAATTTTATATGTAAGGGTGTAATTGATTGGAATATTACTAATGCTATAACTGAAAAGATTTTGAGATGTTTTTAATAAAGATTTCTCCACCAAAGATATGATTTGATTTGAAGAATATTTTCCAAGATAACGTGTATTAAATTTGGCACTTGATGTATCAAGAACTAAATTAGTTGTTTTATTTTCGCATAATAATTCCGTCACTTCAAAGCTTATTTCTTTATCAATTATCTGCAACTGTATTTCTTTACGAAAATTATTTAATGCAACGAATAAAAAATTATTTGGATTAGTTAAGTTTTCTGGGTAAGCTACATGACCTTGTTTTCCAACTGCTTTTATATCAAAGTTAATGCTGCCACGTCTTCCAGTTTTAATATTATCTCCTGTATTTTGAATTGAAGTAGGTTCGCCTAAAATACAATGAGTGATTTTATAATCATTATTATCCAACCACTCAATCATTTTTTGAGTTCCATTAGTTGCATCAGCCTCCTCATCCCCTGTTAACAACACAGAAATTTTCATCTTAGCATCCTTTGGATCACAAAAATATTGTGAATTTGAGTTAATAAAATCTTTTATTGCCTGCATAAATACTCCAATTGCGCCTTTCATATCGCAAGCTCCTCTAAATTGTACTTTTTCATCTTTAATGACTAGTGTAAATGGATCATCATTCCAATTAGGTCCCGGTGGCACCACATCTATGTGTCCAGCAAAGCAAAAATTAATAAAATTGTTTTTTAAGGAATAATTTTGACTTTTTCCATAAACTTTTAATTGATCTATCATTGACTCTTTTAGCCCAATTTCAGCATAAAGATTTTTAGTATCAACAAATTGTTTTACTATGACATGAAATCCTAAATTGTTCAAAAATGATTCAATATAATCAAAACAACCAGCGTTATCTGGTGAAATTGATTTATAGCCTCCTAACTTTGTCAATATTTCAATAATAGAATTAAATTTATCGCGATCATAAAAAGCGCCACTATTACTTTTATTGTTTTGCATTATTTCTCTAGATTAATCTCTTATACTTTTCAAATAAAGTATATCTCATATTATATATGACACTAAGTTGCCACTTACTTTTATCATTAAGCCTATTTGCCTGCTTATATTTGATCTTTATAAAAAGAAAATTTAGCTACAAATTAGTATTATTGAATAGTATAAATAATTTATTTATTTGTATCTTATTAATTGTTTGCATGGAAAATCATAATCTATCAGTAGCAATTGATATCAGTTACATATATATTCTACTGAGTCACATCTTAATTTCTATTCTGCAGAAAAGAAGCTCTCAATATAAAAATTAAATGTCTTTTAATTTTGCTTTACAGTTAATATTCATAAAAACAAAATCAATAATAAATTTATGCTAAGCCAAAATTAGTAATAACTTTATACAATAAACTTGCAAAGCAACTAAATCTTTATACAATAAACTTGCAAACCAGCTAAATCCAACTTTTTAAATAACAACTAATCTAGAATGTAGTTTCTAAATTCACAATAGTTTGAGATATAATTAGGTTTATATTTAAACTCTAATCTTTTATGTTAAGAACCTTTCAGCCAAAAAGTAAGAAGGTAAGGTTAACCAAGCACGGATTCATGTATAGAATGTCTACTAGTACAGGTAGAAATATACTTAATAGACGAAGACACAAAGGAAGAAAACGCATTGCTGTTATTTAGTCAACTTTGTGAGAAGGCTATATAAAGGGGTATATTCAATATCTTCCAAATTAATTTTTTCACAACTGTCTAAAAAAGGCAATAAATTTGCTACACAGTTTTGTAAGTCTAGTTATTTACATAATTTATCATTAGAAGTAATTGAAAATAGTGCTCAATTTGCACATAAAATTGCCTCGAATAATAATTTATCTTCTAATAAACATATTAATTTAAAACATCAAAATTTTTCTCCAGGGGAATCTTTTCAAAAAGATACAATAAATCTTGCAGTTAGAATTAGTAAAAAAAATATAAAGCGAGCAGTAGACCGCAATCTAATGAAAAGACGTTTTTTTCATATAGTTCGGACTTTTATACAGTCCTCATCTGACTTAACGGACAAAATTTGTATCCATCCTGGATATTACGTATTCTATATCAATAAAAAAATATGTCATTTTGATCTGCTATTAGAAATAAAATCTCATTTTACTAATTACATTCCTAACTAATTTCATTTTTCAAGATTAAAGGTTTTCTGTTTTTTCTCAACAAATTATCTATACACTGAACATATGATTGGTATATGATTGATATTATAAATCATAAGTAGAAAACAATGGATTTGTCGCTTGAAGATCTCAAAATAATACGCATGTCTAGATCAAAACTTAAGGGTAAAGTAATTTCACCAGGCATATTAAGAAATTTAATACATGTGTTTGAATCGGTAGATCAGGCTTTTTTACATTTACAAAAATTTTTAGATGCTAACGGCTCTTCAATTGCCACTGAAGTAGAAATAGAAAAAGAATTATCTAAAGTTAAAAACTTTGGCGCCAAAATAATTACACACAAAAGCAGATCTTATCCACGAATTTTGAAATTAATACCTGATTATCCACTAGTACTTACCTATTTAGGAAATATAGATCTAATAAATCAAAAAGTTTTTGGCATAGTTGGGTCTCGAAATGCTTCACATATGGGGCAGAGTTTTGCTACTAAGATAAGTTCAGAATTAGTTTCATATGGATTTGTAGTAATTTCAGGTTTAGCAAGGGGCATAGATACGTCTGCCCATATGGGAGCTATTAAATCTACAATAGCTGTTATGGCAGGAGGGATAGATCATATTTATCCACAAGAAAATTTAAATCTATATCAGAAGATATCAGATCAGGGTTTAATAATTACAGAAAATAAGATTGGACATAATCCAATAGCAATAGACTTTAGAGCTAGAAACAGAATTATAGCAGGAGTTGCATTAGGAGTATGCGTAGTAGAGGCAGCGAAATTATCTGGATCTTTAGTTACGGCAAGATTTGCACTTGAATATAATCGGGATGTTTTTGCTGTTCCTGGTCAGCCTTTAGATCCTAGGAGCTTTGGTACTAATAGCCTGATATTAGATGGAGCTTATATGGTAAACTCTATAGAAGACATTATTAGAAATCTTAATGATATAAATAATGTATTAGATATTAATAAAAATATGGTAGTTCAGGAATCTTTTGGAAAAGTAGATTTGTTTAATATAAATGCCAATTCATATAAAACAGTTTTAGATATTTTAAATTTTAATCCAACTTCTATTGAAATGATTCATAATTATTCGCGAATGGAACTTAGGGTATTACATTTGATTTTATTAGAACTTGAGTTAACAGATAAAGTTAAAAGATATAGTGGCAATAAATTTGCTTTAAATTCACTATCAGAATTTGAATAATGGTGATACAGAACCTGGAAAACTAATCATAATTTGAATAATGATGAGGCGGTACTTTGAAAACTAACTTAAAAAAATAATAGTTTCTTGTTTTAACAAATAAAAATATGATAAATCATTCAATATCTTCTCACGTTTATTTAGATCATAACGCAACTACAGCTATGACGAAGCCAGTTGTTGAATTCTATATCAACACACTAAATCAGTTGTCAAACTTACCTTTAAATCCTTCTTCTGTGCATTTTTATGGTCAGATAGCAAAGAAATATATGAATCAAGCTCGAAAAGATATTATAAATGCGTTTAATGTAGACCACAAAAAATTTGAATTTATTTTTACATCATCTGGAACAGAGAGTAATCATATAGTGTTGAGTCATTTTTTAAGACACGGATATGTAATTGGTTCCAATATGGAACATTCATCTATTTACGAAAATTTATCTAACAAAATTCCATCTAATTCAGAAAGTGAGCCAGATTTGAGATATTTGGAAAAAGAATTAAGTGGCATAAGAGATACTAATCCAAATATACCAATTTTAGTCACAGTAATGTACGCAAATAATGAAACTGGCTTAATAGTTGATATCAATTCTATATCTTTTATTTGTAAAAAATATGGAGCATATTTACATTCAGATTGCTCTCAAGGCTTAGGAAAAATACCATTACTGATTGATATGATTGATTTTATGACTTTTTCATCTCATAAATGCGGTGGGCCTCATGGCATTGGTGGCCTGCTTATCAGAAAAGGAATCCTAACTAGTATTTTGAAAGGCGGTGGACAAGAATTTGGAATACGTCATGGATCTGAAAACGTAATAAACAGTTTAACTTTTAGCTTTGCTATAAAACAAGCTATTTTACAACAAGATAAATACTATAAACATACTTTAGAGCTTAGGAATTTTTTAGAAGATAGCCTGGAAAATAACTTAGATATAGAAAAAGAATCTCAAGATTCTTATATGATAGTTGCTCACAAAAATCATAACAGATTGCCCAATACCAGCATGATAATTTTGAATTGTGAAGTTGATATAAATATGATAGTTGCGAAGTTTGATATGCATGGAATATCTATTTCATCTGGTTCAGCCTGCTCATCTGGCTCAACTAAAGAAAATTATGTTTTAAAGAATATATTTGGTAGAAACAAAGGTATCAGAGTTAGCATGGGGACCAATACCACTAGAGTAGAAATTGAGTATTTTTTGAAAATATTAAAACAAATATACTAAAGTTTTTAAAATATTGACATAGAGTTTATACATAAAATTTCACAAGAATAAATGAAATTTTGTATATGTAAGTTCTTGTGCAGTGAGTTTGCTTAGTGCTTATTAAACAGAAGATACAGTGAATTTGTTAACTAGCTATTGAGCATAAATGATTTACAGTTTCAAACTTTTTACAATATATTAATAATCAAAATTATCCATGAATAAGTTTATTGATGGGCTTTTTTTATTTGCAAGACGTGCAGCTATGCAATTTTTTAATTGTGTTCTAAGCGTCAACAAAACCACTAAGTTAATTCATCTAAATTAAGTCTATAGTGTATTCAAAATGCAAAATGTTGTTCTTGTGTGACATTAAAATAATAATAAAACTGCAATTTAGATTTATTTTATGTTTAAGTTTGAAAAAATTTGTATTCATTTCAGTTCTATATTAAGATATTAGGGAAACAAATTAGACTTTTTTTATGAAAAAAATTATTTCACAAACCTTATTGATATTATTAGCGTCCAGCGTTTTAGTTGGTTGTAAGAAAGCTGCAAAGCCTACGAATACTAATCAATATCAGGATGTCACAGTAACGGATAATACAACCACCAATACTCAAGTAGCTATTGAAAGCGCTACAATACACTTTGACTTCGATAGAAGTGATGTGAGAAGTGCTGATGAGGAGGCTGTAGTTAGCTTTGCAAATGCAGTTCAAGTTGGAAACTCTATCACAATAGAAGGGCATTGTGACAAGAGAGGAACTAGAGAATATAACTTGGCATTAGGCGAAAAACGCGCAAATGCTGTTAGATCTTTCTTAGAGTCTGGAGGCTTTAAAGGAACAATACAAACTGTTTCTTATGGAAAAGACAAGCCTATCAATGAAGAAGATAGCTCTAAAGCTCACGCTGAAAACAGAAGAGCTGTGTTGATGTTAGATAAATAAAGATAAAAAACAGAAGAAGTTCCTATCTTAGAAATCTTTTTAAGTGTGGAATGTGTTCTGTAAACTTTTTTATATTTGAATTTAATTCAGCGCATTAGACGTTTAAACAGATAGATAATTCTGTTGACATCTTTTGATATTTTTAATATAAATTTAAGATTTAAAACATAATGTCTCGTATTTCAGATTATTTTTTTATCAGAATCTTAAAAACTCAACTTTAATACGCTTTATAGAAAGATTTATTTTCTATGAGTTATAAAAACTACAGTATAAAAATTTACTTATTGCTAGTATAAGAATCATTGTATGTGAGTACAAACAGTATTATATGGGTAATAAAGTCAACCTTTAGATGATTTTTAAATTTTAACGCTACCAGATATAATTTTTTATAAATAAATTATTTCATATGATTGGTGCACTTAAAATCGATTCGCGTCAAGTTATGCCGGGGGATATATTTTTTGATGTTAATGCGTGTACGCAAAAACCAAAGCATGAATTATATGCTCAATCTTTAAGGCATATAGTAGAAGCTTACAGAAGAGGCGCTAGTCAAATCTTTACTGATAAGTTGTTTACTGAAAAATTGTTTGAGAATAAATCATTCACAAGACTGGCTTTTTCGGATGGAATTTTACTAAAGTATGACAAATCCTTATTAAATAGAGTTAGTAATTTGCCGCAATATAGAAATATAATACAGTATTATGCAAATACAGTGCATGGTGTAGATATATCTGATGGATTACAAAAACCTTGTGATATTTTTTTAGAATGTCCATTTTATTTTAACTTAAGCGTAAGTGCAGCTAGAAGAATCTTAAATAGAGTAACTTATACTCCAAATGCGCATTTAGAACTAAGGGAGCATGTTTACGAGAAATATCTTTTCAAAGATACATTGTATAAGATGTACGTTACAGGAACCAACGGAAAAACGTCTTGCGTATATTATTTCAAGCAACTTAGTGATTTTTTTGACATGCCAAGTATGTATGTAGGAACATTAGGCAATAGCTTGACTCTTGACAAGGTTCTGACTGAGGAAGAGATAGAAGAATTAAATTCTAGCCTTACTACAAATAGTATTTTAACTAATTATCAATTATTGACATTAGGTGAAATTACACAAAAAAAATCAATTGGGCTAGAGATTTCAAGCCATGGATTTAGTCAAAATCGAATGAAAGGAATCAAAGGAGATTGTTTTATTATGACCACACTAGGCTCCGATCATTTAGATTATCATAAGACTATAGAAAATTATATTGAAACTAAATTGAGCATGATTTGTTCGACCGGCACTTGTCCACGCGCAAGTTCACACTTGAATTTATGGACTAAAAGCTCTCAAGATCGAAAATATTTTGAACCTGATAACAAACCCACTTATTCAAAATACAAGCCTTCTAATCAATTGAAATTGGGCTCGCCCGTGATAATTACCAATCAAATATACCAAAATTATTTTTTACCCAAAGCTGATATGGTGGATTTTATCTTAAATCATCATCAGGTAGTAATTTTAAAATCTAACAATATCGCAAAAAATAATATTAAAAAAGTAACTGAAGAATTAGATACAAAAGTGATTCAAGAAGAATATACAAGCACTATTGCTAAGTTTAATTTCTATAATTTTGTTACCTATACGCATGAAATAAAAAATGATGGTGCATTAGTAATTATAAACATACCAAAAAGTATTTTATCTACTAACATTGAATCTTCCAAAGTCAAAAAAACTAAATCCAAATCTACAAAATATTTAATCGATGAAACTTACTGTACATTGACACTCAAGTTACAATTATTTACTCAGTTTCAGATAGAAAATTTTCTCCTTAGTTTTTTAGCTAATATTTTTAACCTAAAAAGTAATGGCATGAATGTATTAGATAAATTTCACGAGTTATCTAGTCAAAACGAGTCGTTTGGTGGCAAAAATAAAACAAATGTTGATGGTGGAATTGATAAGTGCAATAGTGTTAGGGCCAGAAGTGATGAGCGCAATAGTGCTGAAACTAGAATTGATAAGTGCAATAGTGCTGAAACTAGAATTGATGAGCGCGATGTTGATGAGCGCAATAATGTTAAAAATTGCATTAATGAACAAAATATTGGTGCGCAAAATAACATTGAAATAGATTTTTCAAGTATCAAAAGTCCTCCCGGGCGCATGGAATCCATTCGTCACAATGATAATTTAATTTTTATAGACTATGCTCATAATCCTGAAGGGCTAGAAACAGCTCTCATCAATCTTAAATCTGTTTGCAAGGGTAAGTTAGTGGTAATTTTTGGATGCGGGGGTGATCGTGATAAGCTAAAGCGTACAATAATGGGTAAAATAGCTGGCTTAATTGCTGATCATGTGATTATTACGGATGATAATCCTAGAAATGAAGACCCAGATGAAATCAGAAAAACTATTGCGGCAACAGTGCCAAAATCTAAATTGAAAAATATTGGATGTAGAAAAAAAGCCATAATTTATGGAATACAAATGCTTTCACATAATGATATATTGTTGATTGCGGGCAAAGGGGACGAGAATTATCAACTAGTAAATGGTCAAAAGCTTAAATTTAATGACAGAGAAGAGGTTTTGAGGTTTATTTCTTAGCAAAGAGAAGAGATTATGAATTTATTGGCACCCGAAGTACAGAGGAGAATTTTTAGGTTTATTGATAATTTAAATAAAGAGAAGAGATTATGAATTTATTGGCACACGAAGTACAGAAGAGAGTTTTTAGGTTTAATAAAGAGAAGAGATTTTTTAGGGTTTATTGGTACTTTAAGTAAAAACAAGAGGCTGTGAATTTATTGGTACTTTAAGTAAAAACAAGAGGCTTTTAGGCTTAATAAAGAGAAGAGAGTTTTTAGGTTTATGAGCACTGAATAAGGAGAATAGCTTCAAAAATTTTTTACATTCAAGTGAAATAGTTTGCTTCGATCTGAAAGTCCAAATACTACAAAAATTATTTCTTCATTTTCTTCTAAATTGCCATCAAAAAATTCTACTAAAGATAAGAATAGATAAAATCATAACAATCTGAGAAGGACGTTAGAGACTAATATTCTATATAATTTGAGAAAGACATTAAAGTTTAGCACGATATATTGTAAAATAAAACATCAACTGCAGATGTTTTTAAAAAGTAGTATTTTTAATACTTACTAGTATTTTTTAAGTAAACAATTAGTAATTATACAACATTTTTTATTAATTGTATAATTAACAAATTGTCTAATCTAAACTTCTAAACTAAAAATATATAATTTATTTAAACAAAACAAATATAAGTTTTAAAATTTATGAAAAAACAAAGCGAGACTACAAAAATAGATTTAACAAAACATGAATCAGGATTTAAAAATGAAAAAAAATTTGAAACACATTTAATAAGTTCATATGATCACGCTAAGCAGCTGGATCCAAGGTTTGTAGCTGAGCAAAAAATGAAAAAAGAAATAGATAATGCGGCGGAAAAAGAATGGGAGCGCCTTAAAAGTCGTTTTGTAAACAGCGATTATGGATTTATTATATATTCTATATTAAATATAATTGAGGCTAATATGAATTGGCCTACTCAAAATCATAAAATATTCCAAAAATTTTCTGAGAACTTTAATATGCATTCGTATTCAGATATTAAATCTATAGTTAATAATACACTTAAGAATGTTAATGATAAAATAAATAATGCAAGAAATGATATTATGGAAAACAAAATAAAGGCATTAGATCATATTTTGAATCATAAAAATTTCAATGAAGCATTTGAATATAAGTACAGAAGCGATGAAGGTGATCAAGAAAAATGGGGAGAAATTATGAAAGAGATAATAGCTCAGAGTCCCTCTAAGGAACTGTGTGAGGATATTGTAAAAAATATAGAAACATTTATTAATCTATTTATAAAAAACGATCTTGAAAAAGCATTTAAGGATAAAACATTTAGGAATAAAGAATTTGGTGAAGATGAATTAGACAATATGAAATTAGGAGATATAAAAAGAACATCTATGAATTTGAATGAAATAAAAGCACAATTTAAGAACAATTTAAAGCTTGCTACCTTAAGAGATATCAATAAAGAATTAACCAAAGAAGTGAGCTACGAGCAATCAAAAAGGTATAACATTGCAGCAAATACAGGCGCTTATTACAGTGTATTAAATATAATTATGAATAATGTAGTTTTATCTCCAAAGCACTTTAATTACATAACACAAGAAGGAGGCCTTACATATTTTACCCCTGAGCAACTTAAAGAAGAGCCAAGAAAAATGCTTAGTAAATTTTTTGATAAAAAATTATCAGACGAAATATGCAAGACTCTTGCATTGGAGGTAGGCATTCTGCAGGAAACAATGTTATCTATGAAAGATTATGTAGATAAAACACCAGATTTATCTAAGCATCATACTAATGATTTTGTTGTAAACATTTTTATCAAAAAAACATTAAAATCACTTGAAGAAGAAACTGTTAATATAAAATTAGGTGAACAGGTTCATAAGATCGATATAAAAGATTTACCTCTTGATCCAAAACTAATAAAAAGAAGATTAAAAAATCAAATATCTGATTTTTGCGACAATTATTTAGCAGTAGCTAAATCAAATCCTGAAATAATAAAAAAACTACATATGAAAATAGATGCTAAATCCAGTAACTCAGAAATCAAATCTGAACAAAATACAATTGAAAATTTACCATCAAGGCCTTCGTCAATGCTATCAAGTGTAAAGCCTGAATTTACACAAAATACAAGTGTTTCTGGTACTTTAATAGATGAAGTTGGCCCAGTTCAACAGAATGCGTCCAAGCCTGCTGGTTTAAAAAACTTTTTAAACACTAATTCAAAAGCTAATGCATCTAGCTTTTTAACAGATGAAGCTGTCATGCAATCTCGTAATAAATCGGCTCAAAATAAATCCCCAAAAGATAAAAGTAAATCCCCGGAACGATAAGACTAAATGAAGTAGATAAAAGTAAATCCCCAAAAGATCAAGCTAAATGAAGTAGATGAACTTTTTCAAATAACTTATGCGCTATTGAATGCAATCTCGTAATAACTTAGCTCAAAATAAATCCCCAAAAGATAAAAGTAAATCCCCGGCAAGATAAGACCAGATGAAGTAGATGAACTTTTTCAAGATAACTTATGCGCTATAGACAAATGTATGTTCTATAGATAAATGACTGCACTTGTTGAAGATCACTTATGTAATATAGGCAAATAATTGAAATCATTCAAAACAAATCTATGCCATAAAACTAAAGTAGACGTATTTTAATGTGTAATATAAAATTAAAATAATCGTATCTTATTTAGTTACCAAAAACAGCTATCAAAACAAATCTCTACCATAAAACTAAAGTAGACGTATTTTAATGTGTAATATAAAATTAAAATAATCGTATCTTATTTAGTTATTTAAACTTACCAAGAACAGCTATATATTTTTATTTCTTTTTCTTTTTAGTTGTATTTTTAGTATTCTTCTTGCTATTTTTTCCTGCTTTATTGCCTCTAGCGTTTGAAACGTTCATATTGATTGCAGAAGCCATACCAACTCCTCTCATTCTTCTAGATGTTTTAGAGTTGGTTTTAGTGCGCTGACCTCTTACTGGCAAGCCTTTTTGACGCCTTACTCCTCTTCTACATCCTATATTAGATAGACGCATAATTTTAGCCATAACACCATTACGCAATTCTTCACCAACTACGAATTTATTTACTTCACTTCTTATATGAAGAACTTCTTCTTCGGTCAATTCCGAAACTTTTTTGTATTCGTGAAAATTACACGCTTTACATATCTCTAAAGCTCTGGTATGGCCCACACCATATACTTCTCTAAGAGCTATACGAATTTGTTTATTTCTGGGTAAGATAAAACCCGACACTACAACGTTTTGCGACACTGAATTTAGATCATAATTTATTATTATATTCTAATCTTTTTTGAAAAATAAGTCAATTTAGAGGGTGCTATTGATCAGGATATATCTATCCTTCAGGGCTTAATTATGTTGGATTTTAATTTTCTATTCAGGGTATGAAAATATAATCAATTTTTATAAAAAGTCACTATAACGGTTTGTGTTTTTTATCTTGTGATTTTACAATACTATCAAGTAGTGTTAAGAACATTAAGTAATATAATCTTTTTTATATAATACTTTATAAAGACAGAATCTTTTATAAGAAATTTATGAATTTGAATTTAAATCTTCCCAAGTCAAAAATAGTAGTAGCAATGTCTGGTGGAATTGATAGCTCTACAGTAGCAGGTCTATTGCATGAGCAAGGGCATGAAGTTATAGGAATTACTTTACAATTGTATGACTATGGTGAAATATCTACAAAAGGCACTTGCTGCGCTGGTCAAGATATTTATGATGCTAAAACTGCAAGTGAACATATTGGTATACCGCATTATGTTTTTAACTATGAGTCTAAGTTCAAGCAGAAAGTAATTGATAATTTTATCGATGGATATCTTCATGGAGAAACGCCTATTCCTTGTGTACAATGCAATATGTCTGTCAAATTTACAGATTTAATCAAAGCTGCAAAAGAATTGAACGCTGATTTTTTAGCCACTGGTCACTACGTACAAAAAATACTAAATACTGTGCAAAATAAAAATGAAATGCATAGAGCATTTGATTTAACTAAAGATCAAAGCTATTTTTTATTTCAAACTACTCAAAGTCAATTAGATTATCTTCTTTTCCCATTAGGTGGCGTTACCAAAGATCGAACTAGACTTGAAGCAAAAAGATTGGGACTTGACATTCATAACAAACCTGACAGTCAAGACATATGCTTTGTGCCAGGTGGAGACTATGCTAAAGTGATAGAAAAATATAAACCTGAAGCTCTAAAAAAAGGATTAGTGATGCATGTAGACGGATTTAAACTAGGGGAACATGATGGAATACATAAATTCACAGTTGGTCAACGTAAAGGCCTGGGAATAAGTTACAAATATCCACTGTATGTTATTAGAATTGATTCAAAGATGAATTTAGTTTATATTGGGCCGGAATCTGAATTACAACGTACCTCTTTTTATATCAAAGATGTAAATTTACTAGATCAAATTGATCATAATAAAGAATATTTTGTAAAAATACGTTCGCTTCATCAAGGCTGTTATGCAAAAATCAAATTAGTTATTAATTCTAATGAAGTTATGTTGGACAGTAGTTCAAAGATAGATTTTAATATAACGTCGGACACTATAGCAAGTGAAGATACTAACATAACAAACACTAATACTAATATAGCGTCGGACACTAGATCAGATACAGATAATGTCGCCTTAACCAATATAAAAACAAATATAGCGCAAGTAAATTCTGCAAATAGGCAGGTTAATAATGAGGGATTGATCAAAGACAATAAAGCAATTTACGAAGTTATATTATTGGAATCTCAAAAAGCAATTTCTCCAGGTCAAGCTTGCGTCATTTATGATGAATCTCGTCTTATAGGGGGAGGATGGATTATGAGATACTAATAAAAAAAAAGCAATTTCTCCAGGTCAAGCTTGCGTAATTTATGATGAATCTCGCCTTATAGGTGGAGGATGGATTATGAGATACTAATAAAAAAGCAATTTCTTCAGGTCAAGATTGCGTCATTTATGATGAATCTCGTCTTATAGGGGGAGGATGGATTATGAGATACTAATAAAAAAAAGCAATTTCTCCAGGTCAAGCTTGCGTAATTTATGATGAATCTCGCCTTATAGGTGGAGGATGGATTATGAGATACTAATAAAAAAATTCATTCTAGCGTTTTTAAACGCTTCATTTTGACTTCATTTGGCTCTATTTGACTCTATATAATATTATTATGAGCATTAAAAACAATAGTATTATCCTAAGTTGATCTTATTCAGCATTTCATAAAAAGCAATTGTAGGTTTTGTCTAATAAAACCTTTATAATAAACTAAATTATATTTTGTTTTCATGGACAACAAAGAAAATGAGCTAAAAGTTGGTGAATATATAAAAGATTTCACAGCAAAAATGATTGATTCGGATTTAAATGAAAAAGATTTCGTTTTAAGTCAAATAAAAAAACCTGTGATATTGTTTTTTTATCCAAAAGATAATACGCCTGGATGCACCTTAGAAGCTAAAGCATTTTCATCTAAATTAGAAGATTTTAGATCTTTTGGTGTAGAGGTATTTGGAATGTCGGGAGATCGAAGTGATTCTCATGAAAAGTTTATTCAAGGATGTGATTTGAAATTGCCACTGATCACAGACTCTGATAATATTATTGCAAACACATGCGGATTAGTGAAACCTAAATCATTATTTGGAATCAAATATAATTCTGTTTCTAGATCTACATTTTTTATAGATGTTGATTTGAAAATCATTCAAATTTGGCAAGATGTTTCAGTTTTTTCTCATGCTGGAGAAGTTTTGAGTTTTGTTCAAAAGTATATGGGTAAATAGTCTTAGTGATAAAATCAAATAAAAAAATATTTATAGATATATAAAAATCTATGGAATCAAATCTAGATTACATTTCTAAAAATAATACAAAATTAGAAAAAAATTTATCAAGAGATACATTAATTAAAAGAGCCATAAACATGGCAATAGCCACTGCTTTTGTGATTACTATTTTAAAAATATATGCCTTATATCAAACGCATTCTCTGTCTGTCATGTCGAGTCTTTTAGACTCTGTATTAGATATATCTGCTAGTTTTGTTAATTACCTTGTAATAAGAGGCGCAACTAAACCAGCTGATGAGAATTATAGGTTTGGTTATAATAAAATTGAGGATTTAGCTGTATTTGCACAGGCTTTTTTCTTTTTGGGCGCAGGTGTTTGGAGTATAGTTGCCGTGATATATAAGTTTTATGATGGCTATGATATTCAAGAACCAACTTTGGGTTTAAGTTTTATTGCTTTAATTACATTGTTAAATTTAACATTACTTATTTATCAGCGACATGTAATAAAAGTTACTAAATCTCATCTAATTGCAACAGATTATGCTCACTATGTTACAGATTTAAGTTCTAATTTAGGAATGATGGTGTCTTTATATTTTTACAATATAAAAATTATCGATCAGATAGTAAGTTTTGGAATTGGTGCATTTATTATATACAGCGCAATTAAATTAATTCGTACCGCATGGTCTGGCTTGATAGACGAAGAGATTAACAAAGAAGATACTGACAAAATAATCATATTACTTAAATCCATTCCCGGCGTTTTAGGGGTGCATGAATTCAAAACTAGAAAAGCTGGCGGGAAACGTTTTATTCAACTTCACTTAGAAATGGATGGAAATTGGCCTTTATATAAAGCAAATGAATTAACTCATGAGGTTAGTGATAAAATTGCTGATTTATTCGAAGAAGAAACTGATATCATCATTCATCAAGATCCATTTATTAATAAAAAAGAATATGATTTCAAGCCTTTCTAAAGAATAGATTTATCTTTACTTTTACTCAAGGTAGTTTGTAAGATAGCATAAAATTACTCAGTACATAAGATCAAAAGACGTGTCATAAAATCACGCAGCGTATTATAGAATCAAAAGACAAGCTATAAAATTAATAGTAACATCAAAAATACTATTATTAAAACAATTCATCACTAATATAGCATAATTACAACTTGTAATTAAAGTTTAGATATTGTAATTAGTTTTACTATAATTAACTGTAGTAACATAATATAATTATATATTAATACATTAAAATCTCATTTAATGAAAACAGAAAATTCCACTGATTTAAATGAAAGCACCACTTCAACTAATAGCTTTAAATATGAAAACATTATAAATGCGGGACAAGCTATTGACGACAAAAATATAGATAAAAAAAAGAGTCTCCAGGAACAAAAAGAAAATATAAAAACAAGATTAGAGAAGTTTCAAAAAATCATCTTGCCTAGTATAGAGAACTCTTCTTCTAAATCTAACTCTTCTAAACCAGAACCTCAGGTTAGTAAATTCAAAAAACTATTAAACGAGAGATTATCAAAAATGATAAATGAATTGGATGCGGGACAAGAAAGGAATCCGCTTACCTCTATTAAAGAAGTAAGTGTTAACAAGGGCTTTTTTTCAAAGATTCTTGATCAAATAAAAAAAATTTTTGGATTTAAAGAGTCGGAACAAACTAAAGAAATGAAGTCAATGTTGACATTAGCACACGATTTATATCAAATAGAAAGCAATATGTATAGCACTGGCGTTGATATGGAGGAGAAATTTAAACAAAATGAATCAACATTAGAACTTTGTAATAAATTACAAATTACTTTTAAAGAATATGGAGCAAATATAGATCGATCTTACAATGATCGTCCTATAGAAAAAGAAGCAGAAAAAACCTTAGATTTTTCATTGTCTAAAAAGATTGAAAAACAAATTAAAATACATCCAAATAAACAAACTAAAGGAACAGGTCTTGATATAAATACTTTTGATGATGCGCCAGAAAAGAAAAAAGCAACTATTTCAATGGATGACTATTCAAACAATGAAGATTTGTTACAAAGCATTATATCTAGTCCAAAAACAATTAGCACTAGAAATTCTAGTATGAACAAAAAAATAAGTGAGGAGAAAACATTTATAAAAAAGTCTGAGGATAGAAAAGTAGCATCAAAATTAAACCCCTCGCATTCTCGTGAATAAAAATCTATGTTGAGTCACTGTGAAAAATAAATTTATTTACAAATAAAATCAATACATTTTAGTACTTTTACATAAGTTTTAAAAAAACAAATTTCAAAATATATATATAATTACAATGAAAGATGAATCAAATCAACAGGAGTTAGAGAATCAAGGGTTAAGTTTAACGGAAGATACCCAAGAAGCAAATGCTAATCAAAAAACTAGAAAATCAAGTTTAACGGAAGATACTCAAGGTGCAAATGTTAATCAAGAGACTAAAAAATCAAGTTCTAATCAAATGAATTTAGATCAAGTGAGTGATGAAGATTCTTTAGCTCACAACAAATTTCTTTTAGAAACAAAAAGAGGTGAGTTAAGAACTATAAACAAAGAAGGAATAATCATTCAAACAGAACTGAGGGAATTGAATAATAATATTCACATATTAAAAAAATCTTTGAATGACATCTATTTCAAAATGACATATAGTAAAAATATAGATTTTGAGAAACATTCAAATGAATATAAAACAGAAAATAAAAAATATCAAGATTTATTAGGGAATAAATCAAAAATCATAAAAACATTAAAAAACAATGAAAAAAATAAAAAAAAAGAAGCAATAAAAAAAGATTCAGAGATCAAAAGTTTAGAGGGCTTGATTAGTAATCAAGAAGAGGCAATAAAAATAAAAAATACATTTAATAACAAGGTCAAACAAATGAGCAATAGTGAAAATATTCAATATTCTGCACCACTAGATATAAATATCGTATTAAATACAATACAAAGAAATGCCGAAAGAGATATAAATGAGGCTATAAAAAATACTAATAACAGCAATATTGATTCAAAAACAAGACCAAATTTAAATCTTTTACATGAGATAATAATTAAAATAGATAAGATTTATGGTGTTGATAATCCAGAAAAAATCTTTGCTAAGAAAATTAATAATAAAAATCAAGGATATGAAGATGTTCCCAAGACAATAAAATTGGAGGATTTAAAATCTTCTTATATATTATATCAAGAGCCAAAATCTCAGGAATATATTGAAAAGTCTCAAGAAATTTTGAAAGAAAATACAATAACAGCGCGCAATAAGATTAAAGGCAGAGGTTTTTTTCAAAGAATTCTAGATGCTATAATGCGGAGATTTATGATGAGTACTGAAAAAGTAAATACATTAAATCTATTAAATCTATTAGATAATTTATATAAAACGAAATCTATAGTTTCTTTAAAAGAAATACCAAAAGATATTGAAAGTGAAATTATAAAAGCAGCACAAAAAACGAACTTAATTGAAGACTTAAAGAAGCCTAATCAAAATCATTCCAATGATATTTATAATAAAAATTTAAAAGATAAAATTAATCAACCGCCCTCTATTCAGCATCGTCCTAATGGAATAAATTTAAATAAAGTAGGAAAAGTAGGGGGTGAATTTAAAAATATTGTAGAATCTAAAAAGATTAAAAAATCTAAAGATCAAAATCTTGAACGTAGTATTTAACTTTATTCTACATTATTATTATAATTCTAAAATTACTCGACATTATTCAGTAATTATAATCTTAAGTAACGACTGCCTAACCAACCCGCCGGGGCACGTCTTGAGCAACTTGTTTAACCAACCCGGGCAGTGCCTTAGGCAATTTGTTTAACCACCAATAACATGCTTTATAGATGACGTCTTGACCAAAAAAACATCTTTTATATCCTAAGAAACTGTTTAACCAGCCCGGCGTGCCTTAGGGCGACTGCCTAACCAACCCGCCGGGGCACGTCTTGAGCAACTTGTTTAACCAACCCGGGCGGTGCCTTAGGCAATTTGTCTAACCAATGCGCGCTTTAGGAAATTGTTTAACCAATGCGCGCTTTGAGCAACTTGTTTAATCAATAGTCAATAACACAATATAACCAATAATCAATAACAAATTAATCTAACTTCCCTCTGAGTTTAATGCAAAATCTAATAAATCTAAAAATGGTATCTTTCTATTTTTTGCTATATCTTGAATTTTTGATAAATATTCAACACATTCTTGATCAACACTATATCCTTTATTTTCCAATGCTTTAATTTGAAAAAATATCGGTATTTTATCTGATTTAGGTGAGCCCACGTAAATAGTCATATAAGACTCAGCGCCATCTGTTTGAGTACATTTAATGGATAAGCTTCTGACTGAGCTATGCGCTGAACTATCAGATTCTTGATCGATATTTTTATCATCTGAAAGTTCATTACTTGCAACATTTTTATCAGCTGCAGGCTCGTCACTTAAAATATTTTTATTAGATTCTTGATCGATATTTTTATCATCTGAAAGTTCATTACTTGCAACATTTTTATCAGCTGCGGCCTCGTCACTTGCAACATTTTTATCAGCTGCAGGCTCGTCACTTGAAATATTGTGAACTATAGAGTTTGGATTGTTTTGCGGAGATTCATCATGAGCCATATCGACTGAAAATAATATTTAACTATTCATTTTAGCATAAGTAGTTTGTAACCATATCATATTTTTATAAGTGTTAGCGAGTATAGTAAACATGTCGTATATTTTGTCAAATGATATTGAATCAAATAAATGGATCCAGTCGAATTTCGTCAAAATTTATTGCTTGAAATAAGAGACTTAAACAATCTAATAAGTCAAAAAGAAAATTTAAAATCCAGTTTTCTTTCAAAGTTAGAACATTTGAAAACAGAATTCCAGGCCAAAGAGAAAAATATTGGAATACAAATGATGGCTATGGAGCTTTATAACTTTCTTGCATCCGGCTCTGCTGGCCTTGCAAAACGATCTGCAACTTTAGTTTTAAAAGAAAAAAGAAAAGAAATAATAGTTTTGGAAAATAAAATTGCAGATATTATTAAAGATTTAAGATTGCTAGAAAAAAAGAAGTATAGTACACAAGGTTATTTAAATCAAATAGATGCTAAATTAGCTACTCAATTTCTTCGAGATAATAAAAAGCAATCTGCTTCTTTTGAAAAAAATCATAGTATATCTAAAAAAGTATTAAAAAAAATATTTAATGAAAATAAAATTCCAGATCTGCACAGGATATTTGGATATTTCAAAGTTGAGGGTGAGGTTTTTTTAATAAAACAATTGAATACACATATAGATCCTGATACGAATGAGCATGTGAAGGTTGATACGAATGAACAAGTGACACCTGATACGAATGAGCAAATAAAAATTTTAGGCGATTTACATAAAATGAATCAGGAAGAAGATAGTTATATTTTGGCAATTGCAATATGCTATGGAGTAGCGCATCTACAAAATATATTGATTAATAGGGTAGGATTAGATCCTAATAATCCAAAGCACCTTGAGGTCATAAACAATATGACTTATTATTCTGGTCATCCAGATCAAAAGCCTGATCCAGATCTTGAAGAACATTTTGGACATATTCCGGGATATAAAGACGTATGTTATGTTGTGATTAAAAATTTTGTACCAAAGAATTTCATAGACTTTGAAGGGAAAATATCTTTTCATTTTAATGTTATGTCTAGTACTAAAAATTACTATTCAAGTCAACTTCAAGAGGAGATTATACCAAAAGAGCTTGCTAACAAATGTTCAGCTAGTCACGTAAAAAAACTTATTCTTACTCCTGGATGTGGAGAATGGGTCTTGGACACCAAGCTTCAATATAAAATTCAAAATGTATATGATGAAAATAACCAAGCAGCCAAGGGCGACCAGGCAAACAAGGGAGACAAGGGCAACAAAGCAAACAACGGCGACCAGGAAAACAACGAAAATCAAACAGACAACGACGACAAAGCAGAAAAAGGTGGCCAAGTAGACAATGACGACAAAGCAGAAAAAGGTGGCCAAGTAGACAACGAAAATCAAACAGACAACGAGGATCAATCAGAAAAAAAAGTACTAATTTTGCTTAATTATCATAATTTTTCAAAATATAATCATATAGATTTCATTGAGGGTGAAGGCGAAGGTTCAAACTCGAGTGAAGATACGGGTGATCATGACTTTGTAATACCTAATGGAAAACCTAACGTTATTCTAAGTTTAGATCAGGCTCAAAATACGTTTTCTAATTTAGAAGAAATATGTATAGTAGTTTGTTGGTTTACAAATGATTCATCTAGTGATAATGTTATAGCCAGTCTTAGCAATATTACACAAAAACAAGAAATGGTTTTTCCAGCTGTGGAATATAAATCCTTAAAAGATGTATATCATTCAGAAGAATGGAAAGTTGCTGATCAAGTTAGGGATACGGCTGTAGAAATGATTAAAGTTAATAATTCCCCAATATATGGAGGCACTATGAGTGATAACAGCATCACAAATTTATTCAAAGAATTATTGAGGAGAAATTTAACAATTAGCTTTAATTTTTTATTGTTGGTAATGCACCCAAATAAGCACTGGAGGGGTCATATAGAAACAAGTGGAGATATGATAGAGGCTAAGTTTTTTTTTAGAGGCTATAAAAAGATGAAAAAGGGTCATAAAAAGCTGAAAAATGATGATGATCGTAATGAAATTAATCAAGGTGATGATTATAATGAGGAATATAATTTAAATGAAAGTCAAGACGCAAGTCAAGGAAGGGAAGAAGATCAAGACGAAGATCAGTGTAGTGAGAATGATGATGAATTGAGAATGCGCAATAAAAATTTCTTTTCAGAAGATGAGGAAATGGGTGAGGTAATTTTTTCTGATGAATATATAAATATCAAACTATCATCTATAGAGTATTCATATGGCGGATATGGATATGCAGTTATACACTATGCATGCATAATGAAAGATTTTTTGATAAATAATCCAAATGCTAAAGTGGGAATATTTGTAATAGGATCTGAGTTAAAAGGACTAACTATAAGCATTCATGTGGTCAATGAATTAAAAATTCTGGCGGCAAAAGTTCAAAACATTTTCAGCTTTTTACCAAAGCATTTAAGACCAAAAATAACTTATGGATGCGATTGGACAGAATGTAAAAATCAAGATCTTCATTCGTTATACGAATCTAAGTATATAGATTGTATAGGCATGAGTGCATACTTCAATGTTACTAACAACATAGCTTCTAATACACAAGTTACAACTGACTTAATTTTAGAAACACTTCTAAAAAACATTCAATCTACTGATCATCCATTTAATATTCTGATGCAACTTTCTATTAGATTTAACAAGCCAATGTTATTTACAGAATGTAATTGTGCCAGTTTAAATGTCAGCACTAACAATCCAAATATTTTTTTAGATAGCAAATCATACGATGGTATAAATCCTCCCACTAATTCTAACTTAAGTAGAGATTATGAGATTCAATCTACGTATATAAAAGCAATGTCCAAGTTTTTAGTAATTATGGAAAAAATGTTCAAATTAGAAATTGATGGTGCTTATTTTTGGACTTGGGATGCTAGAGGCTGCGCTTGGATTGATGTAGAATATTGGAGTGATAAAAGCTTATGGCCACTAGGCCACTATCTAAATAATAAATTGCCAATTTGTGTAATTAAGGATATTTTACTATCTCATATAACTGATATTTTAATTTTTGAGCCCAATAAATATCATTTAGAGAAAATTAATTTTTTTAATGTTGATGATGAAATTTATGGCTTTAAGATGAGGCTTGGAACTTCATTAATTGATTTAATATCAAGTCAAATGCAAATTGGTTTTTTTGATATAGAGCTAAAAAATATGCAATTAAGTTTCATTAAACCTCAAATAAAAGAAAATGTGTGTCAAGTTTACACAGAAGAGCTAAAAAAAATAGCTATTTATATAAATCAGTTAAAAAAGTTTGATGAAACAACAACAGTCAACTATGAAGAAGGGTCAGATGATTTATTACTAATAGATCCCATTTTGCTGCATTCATTACTTAATGAGAATGATTCTTATATCATTAAACCTTTTGGACTTCATCTATCCCAATCTCATACTTTATTTAATGAATCTATACCTAGAATTGAGAATTTAAATAAATTAGAGTGCAAATCTAATGTAGTTAAATATAATCGCAACATAAAAACTACGTTTAATAAGATAGATACCTTTGAGGATGCTACTTTTACTGAAGTCAATGAGCTAAATGATAATTTATTAGAAATTAATTTATCAGGCTTCGCATTTTCTGAAGAAAAAATAGGTTTAATTTCCAGAAAAATATTACTCAATGGCATTGAGGAAAGTAAGTTAGTGATTAAGTTTACATGTATAGCTACTTACATGAATTTTGAGCTTAAGCCATCCAACAAAATTTTAGTTGAAATTGATCAAGATAAGCCAGAGTTTGATATTTCACAAATGAAAGATATAGATCTATATGATGAAAATGCTAATATAGTTGCCAGAACTTATCAAAAATTTTATATATTAGTACGCATATTGTCATCTTCAATCATTTATAAAAATGGAGAAGTGATGTATGAGTGTACTGCGTGTATAGAAGATACTAAATCAGAAGAACAGTCCGAATCTAATTTAATTTGTCGATATCAAGCACAAAACATTAAAAGCTGCACAAATCTATCAGCATACAACATGACATTTGTTAATGATATAAGAGACTTAAATAAATTTATTATATATTTCAACAGCTTATATACTAAAGATATACATTTGGACATGACTATTGACAAAGAACAATTACAAACTTTTTTGGATCCAGAGGAAAATTATTTTGGAATAGTTAAATATAAATTTATTGATGATTTAAAGCAAAGTTTATTTGAAGGAACCTTAAATCATTTTATTAGTAATAATGAACTTAAATTAAGAATTGATCTTAAGGATCATGATATTGAGCTTTTAGATCAAGAAGCAATATGCGTGCCTCCAGACCAAGAGGCAATATATATACCTTCAGTAGATAATTTATTGTTGATTGAGTATGAAGAAGAAAAGGGGAAAGGGGAAAAAGAAGAAAAGGGGAAAGGGGAAAAAGAAGAAAAGGGAAAAGAAAGAAATATCACTAAATTAGTAGTTAGTTATGGATATTCCTGTTTAAAAAAAGATATAGATGGATTTTTTATTGAGTACCAGAATTTAGTTTTAATGCATAAAGAGAAAATATTAAGCACGGATGATTTTTTAAAAGCCAATATAGTAGATTTGAAACATAACCAAACAAGGAAAATAATAATAAATAATAATCAGAATAAGTCAGATTTGGATTTAATGTTTTCTATAGATGGCCTAGATTATAAAACTTTACATTGTTTGCCGACACGCGCCCCTTGTTTAGAAATATTGCAAACTACCTTAAAGCAATACAGCGCAGATCTTACGGAATGGATTGTGTTTAAGTCACAAAAAAATAATTGCAATGAAAATCCAGTTGATAAAAGCGACAATATGGAAAAAGCATGTAACAAGGAAGATACAGAGGCAAATAAAATATCTTCTCAAGAAAGGGCCGGAGAAGAAAAGCCAGGGGGCAAAGAGGAAGGAGAAGAGGAGGTCGGAGAAGAAAAGGGTGAAAGACATGAGGAAGAAGAGGGGGTCGGAGAAGAAAAGGGTGAAGGACGTGAAGAAAAGGGTGAAAGACATGAGGAAGAAGAGCCGGAGCACAAAAGAGAGAGTGAAGAGTTCGTAAAAAAAGAGCGTGAAAGACATGAGGAAGAAGAGCCGGAGCACAAAAGAGAGAGTGAAGAGTTCGTAAAAAAAGAGCGCGAAGGACGTGAAGAAGAAAAGTCAGGGGGCAAAGAGGAAGGAGAAGAGGGAGTCGGAGAAGAAAAGGGTGAAAGAGAAGAAGGGGCCGCAAAGAAAGAGCGCGAAGGACGTGAAGGAGAAGAGAGAGTCGGAGAAGAAAAGCCAGGGGACAAAGAGGAGGGAGAAGAGGAAAAAGAGGGTAAGGGAATGTCGCGCGACGATTCTATTGTGGAAGATAAAAAAATTGACAAAGAAGGGGAAATAATTTGTGATGAAAAGTCTGAAAATCACGTTACCGCGTTGCAATCAGATATTTTTGCACAAATGGAAGAATTGATAGTTCAATTTTTTCCATTTAAACACCACGACAGATCTAAATTTGTTTTTCAAGATTATTTTATATATATAGCATTATCGGAAGATCTAAAAAAATTATTAATCGATCTTTTTAAGCAGGATAATATTTCTAAAGATTTAATTTTTATGAAAATAACTTATCCGTATAAAGATAGGCGAAAGTCAATTACCATAACGTTAAAACATCTGGAGCAATATCTTGATCAGGAAGGATTAAAAGTCAGACTAGAGATTCTGGCTTGTGATATTATTGAAATTAATTTTTTTATGACCAATCAATTAAGACTTAGTACTCAGATACAAATGAGTTACACTATTCATACTAAATCTTTAGAAGCAGAAAAGATATGCCTGAATCAATTTGTTTAACTAAGCTTCGCAGTGGACCTTTAAGCGCTTTACATGTTCACAACAACATAAACACTCAACTAATTATTAATTTACTAAAAAGCAATATCATCAACTGCAACGTATGCACAAGTTATGGTCGTGAGCTCATAATTAAATCCACTCAAGAAACTGAACAATTACTACTTAATTTAACACAAAATAAAGATGAAGATAAAGACAAAAGTTCGGGTAAAAAAACTTTAATTTATTGTGGAGTATATATATATTTTGATTTTGATAATAAGTCTTTAACTAATGACTTAATTATTGTTATCGAGAAACAGATCTATCAACTAAGTTTAAATATAGGACAAAGGATAATAATTGGAAATAGTATATTTATTTTATGCAGTTCTAATAAATGGAAATTTCAAAGTAATTTAGATCATGAATCACTAAATAAAATAATAAAAAATTTATTTGAGGATTTAGTAACTAGTAGTGAATTGATAAAAAAAGATTCAATAGATAAATTGTATTGGTATGATGAAAATAAAGAAGATGATTTAGATGAAAATAAAGAAGATGATGAAATAGATAAATCAAAGGAGGGCGATAATATGGCGAAAGAAACAAAAGATTTAGGTACAGAGGGGCGTCAAGAGCACTCAACACTTTCAATATCTGAATTGGAAAATAGGCTATTCATCAAAATAAAAGAGGCAGTGTTTACGCGTATAGCATCCAAAATTAATATGGGGAAAAATACTTCAGGCGCTTTAGAAAAAAATTCTACTAAAATAAAAATTACTAAACAAATTGAGGCTTTTTTAAGCAATACGGAAATAGATAATCCGGGATTTAAATTAAATATGAAGTCAATTCCGGATCAAATAGATGTTTCAAACAAATTTATCATGATTTATGCAACTGTTGATTATGGCGTAAACAAAAATTTTGTAATCAATACAGAGTATTTAAAAAATTTAAATGTATCGCTATATTTGCATTTTAAGCAAAGTAGAGGTGTGAAAGAGATTGTTGTTAAGCTTTGGAATTCAACAGTTTCATATGATATGGAAAAAGCAAAAGAATTTCCTATTGTAACTGAATATACTGAAACGCGTCTCATGATAATCACTGATCTAAAAATATCAATATTAAATCCCAGTGAAGGTGAAGCATTCATAAAACCTGTTAATAAAGAATTATCAAAACTCCAAAAAAACAAATTACTTACTTTTAGAGAAAGGTGTGGAACAGGTTCATATTGGCCGTGCAGTATATTAATTACGGAATATTATGATCATTTAAAGTGTGAATGAAATATGCTGACTATAATTGCTTCTATTATTGGCTTCCTCAGCGCTTTAATTCCAGAGATATTTGGTGTAATTAAGCTATATTACAAGAATAGAAATACTGAAATAGTTTTGGATAAAAGAATTGAGATGTTGAAAAATGTTACGCCGTCTTCTGGATACTATCAAAGAGAAATGGAGGAAATAGAAATAGAAGATTACATGGAGGATTCTGATGATAATCAACAGCCCATAACTCAATTTGACAAATTAAATATGAGTGTAAAGCCTGTATTAGCCTATGGGTTTTTTCTTTTATATATAACAATCAAATGTATGCAATTTTATTATATAAAAGTTCATGTTTTGCCAATTGACTCAGAAAAGCTCAAGATATTACTATCTATAATTTGGTCTGAACAAGATCAAGCATTTTTGCCTATGATAGTTAGTGCATATTTTGGTCAACGATCTATAAATGGATACATGAGTGACCTTAGGCGAAAATAATAGTTGCTTCATAACAAGGCTGATTTTAGGCGCAAATGATAGTTACTTCATAACAAAGCTGATTTTAGGCGCAAATGATAGTTACTTCATATTTAAGTTAGTGCATGTTTTGGTTAGATCTATAAGTGGATACATGAGTGACCTTAGACGCAAATGATAGTCTTTTTTCTTCACAAAGCTGGTTTTAAGCGCAAATAATAGTTGCTTCATAACAAAAAAGTTTTTTGAAATATTAATATCTTTTGGTTATTAACAAAACACTTTTTAATTCAATAAACTCTTCTTCAAGGCACTTACAATTCAATTGAACTCTTCTTCAAGGCACTTACAATTCAGTTGAACTCTTCTTCAAGGCACTTACAATTCAGTAAACTCTTCTTCCATATCTCTAAATTCAGAAAATTCTGGAAAAAATTTCATTTTTACAGATCCTATTCTTCCATTTCTATGTTTGGATATGATAAGTTCTGCAATATTCTTGTTGGAATCTAGATCTTTATTATAATACTCATCTCTATATATAAACATAACTATATCTGCATCCTGTTCGATTGAGCCAGATTCACGTAAATCTGATAGAAGGGGCCTCTTGTCTTGTCTTTGTTCGACTGCTCTAGATAATTGTGATAAGGCAATTATGGGAATTTTTAATTCTTTTGCAAGCGATTTTAAGCTTTGAGTTATTTCTGATATTTCATTTACTCTATTGCTTTGTGGTCTAGATGGTTGTATGAGTTGTAAATAGTCCACAAACAATATGCCTAAATTAGATTTACGTTTCAATCTTCTTGCACGAGATCTAATGCTACTAATTGACAATCCTCCAGTATCATCTACATAGATTGATAATTTTGATAATCTATTCGCAGAAATTCTGATTCTATTATATTCTTCTTCGCGAAGTTGGCCAGATATCAAATTGGATGAGTTAACTCCAGAGTCCATCGCCAATAGTTTATTTGATAGTTGAAAAGTTGGCATTTCTAGTGAAAAGATTCCAACGCTTTGATTTATTTCTCCCAAATGAATTGCTGTATTATACATAAAATTTAAGGCCAAAGTAGTTTTACCCATACCAGGTCGTGCCGCCAAAATAAACAGATCTCCATTATGAAATCCTGAAGTAATTTGATCTAAACTTTTAAATTGTGATGGGATTCCAGTTATCTTAGTTTTGGAATTCCTATTCTTATTTATTATGTCTATGGAAGTGGCAATTCCATCAGAGAGACTTTCAAAAGCTTTATTGCTTACACCTTCAGTTGCTAAATTAAACAAAGAATTTTCACATTCTTCTATCTGCGAAATGGCTCCGTAGTCTAAGCCTTTAGTTAAAGCATTTTGATTTATTTTACCTGCAAGATAAATGAGCTCACGCCTAAGGAACATATCTTGTATTATTGTGGCATAAGTAACTGGATCTGGTATTACCATACCTAAACTAATTGCGCTTTGTAAATAATTACTTAAGTCAAAATCAGCAAACAGAGAATCCTTTTTAAGATGTTGTGCAAGTGTAATATGATGAATATTAATTCTTTTTTCTAATAAAGTCATCATGCTTTGATAGATTTTTTGGTGCCTTGAGTCATAAAAATGGTTTGCTTTGAGAATATCAACCACATCACTCAGCACATTGTTATTCATCATGATTGAGCCTAGGAGTGATTTTTCAGCATCAATGTTATATGGTAATTCAATTTTATTATAGAGCGTAGTTGAGGGTATGATCAAGGTATGAATTCTGTCTTATTGTTCGTATAACATTATAAAATATATTTAAGCTGATGATACTTTGTGGTGGTAGACATTGTCTATAAAATGCGTATATAATTATGAGTAATATATTTATGCTATATGTCATATCAGAACAAATGTTTACAATGTGGAGACCTTTGTAAATGCTATAATTCACCTAAATTAGGTGGGGATGCTATTGATTTTACTGCTCAAATGGTGTGTTCAGATAATCAAATTACTACGATTAATCTTCGTGAACACATTAAGGGCAAGTATGGCATCTTGTTTTTTTATCCCTTAAATTTTACTTTTGTCTGTCCGACAGAAATTTTAGCACTCAATAAGAATATTGCAGAATTCACAGATAGGAACGCGGAAGTATTAGCCATAAGTGTAGATTCTGTTCATTGTCACTTAGCATGGAAGAACACAGACTATAAAAAAGGTGGAATTGGTAGTTTGAATCTTAGTTTAGTTTCAGATATTAAGAAAGATATTTCAGAGCAATATGGAGTTTTAAATTCTGATGGATTTAGCTTTAGAGGAACTTTTATTATAGATCCTGATTTTAAGCTGATTTATTCCAGTATGAATATAGATTCAATAGGAAGAAATGTGCATGAATATTTAAGAATTTTGGATGCTGATACTCATTCTAAAAAATATGGCGAGGTTTGTCCAGCTGGATGGAATTCTAAAACTAAAGCTTTAAAGCCTAATTTAGAAGATACTGCAGCATTGATTATGCATTTAGTTAATCAATAAATAAATATGTTCCTGATACCATATTCTCTTATATTACTTCTTACAACTTCTGTTAGTTTTAGACTTGGATTTGCAGTGAATTCTCAAGATGAGATCCAAAAATATGAAATAGAAAATAAAACTATCACGCCAGAGTCAAAAACGTCAGACGCATCAGAGTCAAAAGACTCTCAACAAGAGAAAGTGAACGAAGTGACTTTGACTAACCAAACCTTGGCACCTGAGTCAAAAGATTCTCAACAAGAAAAAGTAAACGAAGTGACCTTGCCTAATCAAACTTTGACCGAACAAACGCAATCATCACAAGTTATTATTGATAAAAACAAGTTACAAGTAGTTAATATTGAAATCAAAGAAGGTCATTTCATTCCAAATTATATAGAAATACATGACCAGTCTAGGGCTAAGTTAATTATTACAAATAATGATGATGTGGCTGCAGAATTTGAGAGTCATCAATTAAATAGAGAAAAAATTATTCCTTCTAAGGGTCAAATAACCGTCTCTCTTCCAAAGTTAAATCCTGGTGAATACAAATTTGAAAATGATTTTAATAAAAATGGTCAAGGTATTTTGAAAGTTATTGAGTGGAAAAAATTTAGTAAGTCGGAAGATAAATAGTTTTGCAAAAAAATAAATTTATTGATCCTTTTTTAATTCACAAAATACCCTAAATAATTCAAAAATTGATAAGTTAACACAAGTTAAATATATTATGTTTCTATGGGAATTAACTCAAATAAAAGTTTAGATTAAATGTTAGAATATTTATGTATAACAAGTACTTACTTAACGGTGCTAAGTATACGTTAAAATAATAATAATTACCTTAATTATATGAATAAGTTTTCAAAATTCCTAACATTATCAGCAACTTTATTAAGCATTGGTTTAGCTTCTAGCAGCGCTGCTTTCGGTAAGCTCAATGCAAGTGATGATCAATTATCAATGTGGAAAGGTCTGATAGAAGATCATCTATCACCAGCCGTAGATAATACTATCAAAAATGCTTCTGAAATGTTAAATAACTATAGAGGTAAAGTTAGTGGCACCACAGTCACTTTCCCAACTTTAGATGGTGTAGTAATGAGTAGCATTGGTGAAATTAATTTCACAGGTAAGGATGGATTGGGGAAAACTCCACCTGTAACTATTTTTGGAGTTTTCAACTTGTTAGGATCTGATACTAGTGCCTTAAGTGCCATTACTGATAGTACAATAATATATGATAGCACTCCTTCAGCTTTAGATGCCACTCCTGCTGCTACAAATAGATACTCTACTATGATTTATCAGATTAATAAAACTGAAACCAATAATTTAGTAAATGACAAAGATTATGTTATAGTAGTATTAAATCATGGTAAAGTAACTGATGTTAATGTGGCAGAATCTTTAACTTTTCCACCAACAAGCTCTAAGTGCTATACCAATACGGTGGATTTACAAGACATGGCGAATTTTACTGGGGATAATAGCGCAGCGGGACTTTATGGAAAAGTTAAGCTTAATGACGGTAAAATAATGGATATTAAAAACGTTTCTCCATATTTAGCCAATTGTATAAGAGCTGATATAAATGTTACATTTGCTGTTGCTAATGCAACTTCATTAACATCCACATCAGCTCCAGCTTGGAAAAATCATGGCTCTACTACTACTGGCGCAGTTGCACAAGTAACTTCAGTTACAATAGATCCAACTAGCAACTAATCTTTTGAGTAGTTACGAATATAGAAACTTTTTTTTATAAATGACATGGATTTGTGTAAGGATGCATACTTACACAACATATATTAGTAAAAAGTTTATATAAAAAAATCGCTAATATTTATTCAACGAAGAGTCGTCAATATTTGTCAGAATTTTTGCATTTGTTAAAAACTTTTGCGCATATTTAAAAAATATACCTATGCATATTATGAAAAACACCAAAATAAAAAATATAAGCTACTAATTATGAAAAACACCAAAATAAAAAATATAAGCTACTAATAGGCACATTATTTAGCCTTATATATTTACCAAATATAGTTTATGCAAGAACATTTCTAAATGAAGATGAAATGACTAAATTCAAAGGTTTGATAGAAAAACAAATGCATGATATGATTCCAAGTGATATGGAAGAAATCGCAAATGTAATGAGGAAAAATCAAGGAAGATCAGATCCTCTTGGCACTATTACGTATCCAAATACCTCAATAGGTCAGTTTGCAATAACTTCTAAGGATGGGCTTATGAAATTGCCGCCTGTAATAGGTGCTGGATTAGCAAATTTAACTGGATCTGATGTCAGTAACTTTCAATATGGAGTAGTTTTTGATAAGTCTAGTCCTAGTACTGGATTTAGTGGAATATTGTATTACATTCCATCGGGCACATTACAAGTTCCCCAGATAGACGATAAATATATTTATTTAATGGTACATCACGGCCCAGTAACAGATAAAAATGTATCAGAAGGCTTATCATTAATTCCAATACAAACTAAATGTTTTACCAATATATCTTTAAGTGATATAGCAAATTTTACGGGCAATAACAGCGCGACTACATTTCAAGGAAAAGTAAGATTTAATGATGGTTCAGTAGTTAACATTAGTCAAGTTTCACCATATTTAGTAAATTGCAAGAGGGTGAATATCGTTACTAGTTTCGTTAGCGGCAACATGACTAATTTAATTTATAATAAAGCAGATTCAGGCTGGAATAAACAAGACATAATAAGCAAAGTTGAAATTTTTCAATATGGTCAAGCGCCGCAACAAAATGAAGAGGCGCCAGTGATAAACTCAAATAATACCACAATTAGTGGATCTAATATTAGTTATAATAGCACTGTAACAGCAGGCGGTGCTTTTTATACTAATTCTAGTGGTAGCAATGGTATAGAATCCATAATTTCTGGCATCACAATACCAAGCGCAGTAACGTTAGATCCTGCTGGAATTCCAATTAAATTTGATGGAGTTAATACTCAGGGTAATTTTGTTCTGCGCTCAAATTATCCTAGCAGTAACACTACTTTCAATTCAACTACAGGAAATGGTATTAAAGAATATGAAAACACATCTTATAGAGTGAAAGTTCAAAACTACAATGGATCTGGTACGCCTAGTGGTACTTACGGATATAAAACTTTAATAATGCAAATCACATACGCCAATCATACGCCTACTAGTATTAAAGTAAATACATACTATCCTTGAGGCGTTAGTTTTACCACTGTAAATTGAAATAATTGAAAACGTATTTTATAGAGTGAAAGTTCAAAACTACGATAGCAATAACAATCCTATTGCTGGTAATTACGGATACAAAACTTTAATAATGCAAATCACATACACCAATAACTCACCTACTAGTATTAAAGCAAATACTTACTATTAGTATAAGAATAATAGTATTAAAGATAAATATTTTTATCTTTTAGTTTTTGGTTTGATCACCGTAAATTGAAATAAATGAGTTAACAACATTGTATTTTTATATGAACTAAATTTCATTTTTCAAAATCATCCTGGTTAACTTTCTTAACCAAACGACTGTTTAATTTTTTCAATAAGCCCACAAATCACCCTAGTGAACTAACTCTTTTTAATTTCCTAAATAACTCAGTATAGAACTTTGATTAACTCTTCCTTGGCCAAATGCTCGTTTAATTTCCTTAATAACCACATAAATAACCACATACATCAGTCATCTACTTCTAGTTATTTTATATTATGGCCAATCCAATAAGAGGCGCCTATTTTGAGCATCTAAAATCAAAAACACCTTATCCGCGCCTATGTATAAAAATCAAAAACACCCTCTCCGCGCCTGTGTATAAAAATCAAAACAATCTAAATAAAACATTCTCCATCTACTAAAAAAGCTTCATTCATCTGCCAAAACTGATCTTCAATCATATCGAATTTTTACATCTACACTTCTACGACCTGGGTCCTATTACACTTTTTTACGGACAGACCTGTGGCTTATTATACTTTCAACTCTTTAATGGCCCTTTAGTTAGCCCCTCATCATCTGGGTTACACCCCTCATAGCCCTTTAGTTTCATTATCCATCATCTCTTAAGTGCGATTTTACAATTGCGCCAAGTGTTAATCTCCCTCATAGCCCTTTAGTTTCATTATCCATCATCTTAAGTGAGATTTTACCATTGCGCCAAGTGGCAATCCTCCCATTGTTTAATAATAGATTTAACTTATTTTGCTCAACTTCAGATAGAAATATAAGCTTCATTGTACATAATAAATCATGTCAGATTGATGTATATCTTATCATTGCCTAAAGTGTCAAAAGTACTAAAAAAGTGTCAAAACCCCGTGTTTTTCGAGACCAATTCACAAAAAGCTAGGAATTTCCTACAACTTCATCATCAAAAAAGTCAAAATCACCAAAAAAGTGGTCTAACCCCGTGTTTTTGAGTACCACTACATATAAAAATAAGCTTTTTGACGTAAGAAAATGACATTTTTTGTTTGAAACTTATATTTTGAGGCTCTGGCCCCACCCTCTTTACTTACATTATGATAAGTTGTCGTTATTAAATTACAGGTTTAATTTTTATCCATTCTCCCTAAAACATTTAACAAAAAATATAAGGCTTTAAGTTAAAATTAGATTTTCAAATAACCATGTATGCTAACCCAAAAAGTAGCAAAAGTTGATGCTAAATGCGTCAGTCAAATGGCTCCTGCCAAATATTCCAGCTCTCAACCATCAAAAGCACCTACAATGCAAAACAAAGCATTAAAAACTTTACTTGTAGGCTGTATTGCAATAATTAGCTCCAATACTTTTGGCTATCAGTCTGTAATAGACCCAAAGGCTCAAATCCTACTTAAAAATCTTGTTGAAAATACTCTTCCCGTTATGATTAAGAGTCATAACGCGAGATTAGGACCTATTATGAGAACGAATCAAGGTAATTACAAAGGAACTAATCGTACTATCAACTATTCTAAGGGTAAGCTTGGACAAGTCAACTTCACTACTTATGCTAATGAAAAAGGTAAATTGCCACCTGTAATAGCTTTAGGTATCGTTAATTTAGAAGGCTCTGATTTTGATAAATTTAAGGGTGGGCATGTCTTCGATATTTCTAGCCCAGAAAGAAGTCATACAGGAATTTTGTATTACATTACGAAGGGTGCTACAGGAATGCCAGAAATAGACAATAAATATATATATTTAGGATTTGAACATGGTAAAATGACCGATACTAATGTTTCCGAAAGCTTGAACTTACAGCCGCCCGTTAAGTGCTATTCAACAATAAATGATATTAGAATTTCTGATTTTTCAGGTGACAACAGTGGCGTAAAAAAAGAAGTTTTAATTCAATCATTTACTGATATGAAAGCCCTTGACATCAAGAACATTTCTCCTTATTTAGCATTATGCCAAAAAGCAGATATAAATGTAAATTTTAAATTTAACAGTGATATGAGAAACGCCGTTTCTAACTTGCCAGCTGGGTTTAACGATGTGGTAATAATTAATTCGGTAAAAATAATTCCCGCACCAGCTTCTATAACCAAAAAGCCTATTGATAAAAATCCTATGACCAAAAATAACCCTATGACCAAAAAAGCCTATTGACAAAAATCCCTAACTGAGGATAATAACATCAAAGAATCAACGTATCAAAGAATCAACAATAGATCTAGTTTGGCGAAATTACTCATTTGGAGTAACTAATAGATTTGTTTTTTAAAATCAGATTATATTTCACGCCATACAACTTGTCTGTGCTTAATCTTGCTTCATATTATCGATTACAAAGAAAATTCCTTGTGCAATTTCATATAATTGAGCATCTCTTCCAGATTTGCCAAAGTGACCACTGTTTTTTTCAAAATGCAATAAAGTTAAGTCAGGAGTATAGCTAGGGTCTAGCTTCATCTTTTGAACTTGTTGCTCTCTAATTTTGGCTAACCATCTAAGAGGCTCATTTATTAAAACCCTAGGATCGCCTATACCGGTTGTAATAAGTAAAGCCGGATATGCAGTTGCTTTAGTATTCATTATTACATCGTACTGCATCATGTATTTGAAATCTTTTTCTATATTTGGATTACCCCATTCACCATATTCCCCTTGTGTAAGAGGCAAATCTTCATTCAACATAGTTTGAATTAAGTCTACAAATGGAACATTAGCTATTGCAACTTTATAATACTCAGGATGATTATTAATAGCATTGCCAACAACTAATCCACCAGCACTACCGCCACTAATAGCAATATTTCTCTTAGACGTAAATTTTTTGTCAATTAAATATTGTGTACATGCTTGAAAGTCTTTGAATGTGTTAATTTTGTTAAACAATTTTCCATTTAAATACCAATCATAGTTAACGTCTGAACCTCCTCGAACATGAGCTATTGCATATACAAACCCTCTATTTAATAGAGGCAATGATGTAATGCTGAATCTTGGATCAATTGAAATACCATAAGAGCCATAAGCTGTTAGATATAGCGGATTAGAACCATCTCCCTTAAATAAAGATTTTTTGTAAACTAGGCTTATAGGTACAGCGCCCGCAAAGTGACGTTCGACCTTATAGTCATCTATATTAAAATCACCTAAAATTTCTTTTTGTTTAAGTAGAATTAAACTATTTGAATCATAGTCATAACTATATATTAAATTTGGAGTTCTCATAGAGGAATATCCAATCCAAATAGTATTTTTAATAAAATTAACCCCTTCTCCATTAGCTGTATATGCATCGTCATCAAACTTAATGCTTTTTGAATGCTTATTTATTAAATCATTTAAGTTATTGTTATTATTCACAATATTTGAGTCTACTGCAGCAATATCAATTACTTTTATCATGCTAGAACCTTTAGATTTGTAATCTACAATCAAAAATCTTTCAGTAGTATCTATTCCTGTAATGTAATCCTCAGATGGCACAATAAAATCAGTTATTTTTTTAGTTTCAAGATCTAATTTCTTAATTCCAAAGTTGTTACTATCTTCATTGGTCAATATAAATAAGCCATTTTTAAAACTGCTTAACTCAACCTCAATGTGCTCCTTAGGTTCAAATATATATACTTCTTGCCCACTGAGTAAATCTTTTTCTGAAGAAGCTATTTTGCTCTTTATATCAATACTGCTATCGCTTATGTCAGATTTAATGCCTTCAACTCTTGGTGATAATTTCAAATTAATATCATCAAATTTAAACAATCTAATTCTATTGGTACTATGATCTCCTGAAATTAAAAACATTAGTTTTCTATCGTCAGATTCCGAAACGTGAACAGAATATTTTTCAACACCTTCAGTATAAATATGAGTAGAAACTTTAGTGGTTAAATCATAATAAAATACCTGATTAGCAATCCATTTAACTGGATTAGATGGTGTGTAAAAAAATCCATTGCCAAACCAAACTATGCTTCCTACAGTATCAGTTACATTCTCATCTATTATCTGACCTGTTTTTAAGTCTTTCACCTTAAGATCAAACTTTTCGTTACCTGTATGATTTACGCCATATACCAATAAACCATGATCCGGAGAAATACTAAATACCGATAGGCTTAAATGCGGTTTATCGACTGCTAGTTCATTAACATCTAAAACCACTTCATCTACGTTGGTGATAAGATTTTTTCTTCTATGTATTGGATAGTCTAACTCTTTCTTAGTAACTGAATAATATGCATATTCTTTATCGTCAAATTGTTTTGGTAACGTTTCATCATCTAATTGAATTCTAGATTCAAGCTCATTTTTTAAGCTAGTAATCTCATCTTTATGCATATCAAAATAGCTTTTTCCATATTCACTTTCTTTGACCAAAAAATCTGTGGCAGCATTTACATTTTCATCTAATTCCAAATTTGATAGATTTTTATCTGATAAATTATTTAAACGTTCTTTTATAGCAGCCGCATCTACATCTAGCATCCAAAGATGGTTATCTTCTATTGTTATATTGTGCTTACTAAAAGTATTTATAGAGTTTTTTGGAGCAATTGCTTCTGATATTTTATCTGAGCTAAATTTTTTTGCTTTGAGGTTCATATTATATATAGAAAAGATCAGTATTAATAATACCATGTATTTGAAAGCGCGCACTAAGCGAGATATCTTGTTCATATTACCTTAAAAAATAAGTATCACTAAGTATATCATCTGCATAATAAACATAATTTATTATGTTAGTTTGTTGTAAAAAAAACTTTTCACAGAATACCATCTGCTACTTTTGTCTTAAAGTAGTGAAAAAATCTTTCAATAGAATTCGAGATCTATCTTCCATTAAACCAACGTGTATTTGTATACGCTTTAGATCAAATCTTAAATTCATATAACTGCCATTAAAAAAGCCATATTTATAATCATCTAATGCATAATATAGCCTAGTAACATTGTGCATTAACATATGTCCAATGCATATTGCGCACGGCTCTAAAGTAATCAAGGCCCAAATTTCCTCTGTGTGATATTTGGTCTGTAATGAAATTTGATTTAAGCATACGATTTCTGCATGTAGTAATCTACTTTGATAAAGTTCACACATATTATGACCTTTAGCTAAAATTTTTTGGTTTTGAGGTGAATATAAAACGGCGCCAACTGGAACTTCATTGCATTTTAATCCTTTTTCAGCTTCTTGAAAAGCAACGTTCATTAAATACCAAATATCGTGATTCACGTTAAAATATAATCATCAAAAAAATGGAGCAGAAAAAAATCACAACTAAAACAAATAATTTTATAGCGTAGAAATCATTACAATCTCTAAAACAAATAATTTTATAGCGTAGAGGCCGTTACAACTTCTATAATCTGATTAGTAATGTTATTTTGCCTGGTTTTGTTCAATAACAATTCTAATTCACTAAGTAACGTTTTGGCACTCTCTATACTATTGTCCATGATAACTAATCTACTGGACTGTTCACTTATATCAGCATTTACTGCAGCATATCTAACTTGAAAATATAAATATTGATTTAATATTCTTTCATATATTTCTTGAAAATTATCTTCAACTATCACTTGATTAGTTGGTTCAAAATCAGAATTTACAGAAAGAGAAAACCTGGTATCAGAACAAGTAGGAAATTGTTCTAAAATATTCTTATATTGGTTAAAATATATCTTACATCCATTATTTTTAGCAATTATATCAACCAAGCCTTTAATATCATTATGAGAAAAAACTTTAACATTAAGTCCTAAGTTGGAATATGTAGAAGAGTACTTATGCCCCTTATTTCCAATTATCAATACTTCTTTCAAATCACTTAATTTAAAAGATGACAAAAAATATTTATGCAATTGTCCATTATAGCCACCACATAAACCTTTATCAGAAAAAATAATTATACCCAAGTTAGAAGCTGTATTAGAAACTCCAAAGCCATTTTGTATCATATACCTTTGCATCATTTCTGTAAATTTTAAACTAATTGAGACTTCTTTTTCCACTGACTTAATTTGTGATTTAAGACGAGCTAGTTTGATATTGGTAATCATTTTAACAGCATTTGTAGCTTTCAAAACTACAGAAATACTTTTAATCCTAGACTTTAGATGTTTTAAGTTGTTCATAGATTTTTTTTATAGAAATAAACAGTTGCTCTAATTGGATTTAGAGATTTTTGGAACGAAGACATTGCCTTTAATATTTAGACTTTTAGCATCTAATTCCCCCATAATTCCCATGAAATTGTACCATGATAATACCATGTTCTGCTTTTGTCTAATTAAATTTTTATTAGCTTCAAATTCAGAAACTCTTAAATTTAGATAATCTATTAATGATTTTTGACCAGATCTATACTCCTCTTTTGCAGCTCCGGCAGCCAGTTTAGCTGATCTATATGCCAACTCCCTTGCTTTAATTAGAACAGTCATGCTTTGCAATCCAGTTATTGTTTTATGGAATTCAGTCATAGCTATTCTTTTAGCGTCAGCAGCAGCATATCGAGAGCTAGCTTCTTCATATCCAGCAGCCCTTACTTCATCAATTTTAGTGATATCAAAAATAGGAATTTCTATGCTGATTGATCCTTGTGCACCAAACGTGTTGCTTGCCTCAATTATATTAGGCTTAAGAACAAACTTTTCAATTCGATCTCTATCATAGTTAGAATTCGTATTGAAAATAGAAACTTTGGCTGATACATTAGGTAACAGCCCTGCCGCGGAAGATTTAGTAGCATATCTAGCTGCTTCTGCTCTTTTTTCAGTTTTAATAATGTTATGGTTCTGAGTTTTTATTCTAGACTCAATAGCTTGATGATCCAGATTTAAGTCTAATGGAATGGTAGGCCAAACTAATTCAATTTTTGACAAATCAACCAAATCTAAATCTTGAGAACTTACTAAATAAGCTTTTAAATCATTCAAAGAAACCTGATAACCATTTTCAAGCTCAGCAGTTTCAGCCACCCTGAGCTCATAGTTGGCTTTAGCTATTTGATACGTCACTTCAGTAGCAAAGCCCGAAAACTTTTTTTCTGACTCAGAATCAAAAATGGTTTTAGCGTCTTTTAACATATCTTTGCTTATGTCCCAATATTCTTTACGTGACAGCACCTCAATATAAAATTTAATTAACTCCAAGAAACACCTACTTTCTTCTTCGAAAAAACCAGCAACAGAACTATCCACATTTTTTCTAGCACTCTTCGCTGCGAAAGATCCTTGTCCAAAACTAAATAGGTTTTGTGATATTGTTAAGTTTGAAGAATTAGAGCTTGATGTTTGATTTTTGGATTTATCATAATTGGTATACTCAATGATGTCTCTGTTACTTTGAGATATTTCGCTACTTAAATATATTTTAGGTAGAAAAATACTTCTTGCATTTTTGTTAGCTTCAACCTCTTGTCTACCAAGATATGATTTATTGTATTTAAATCTAGGGTTATATTCATAAGCTATTTGCAAAGCATCTTGTAAGGTCAATTTTTTTAAGAGATTTTTTTTCATCTTTATATACATTTCACCTGTATGAAACGAGCTTCTTTGATTATTTTTAATCAAGTCTTTGCTTGAAACAGATTTTTTGTCATTTAAGCTATATTTTGCTAGAGCTTGTGGTTTGGAATTATTTACAGTTGAAGAATTTGCTTCTAATTTTGAATTTATTTGGTTAATTTTACTACCTGTAGTTTCTAAGTTATTTTTATAATAACCTAAAGCAGCATTAGACATTAAAATCAGGCCGCTGCCTGATATAAGCAATATTTTAAGATTATTACTGATGGCTTTAGATATAATAAATTTCATTATTTATTTCCCATTAAATTTAGGAATAATTATATCAAAAATGATGATATTTGTGTTATTATGATGGGCCAAACTTTCTAAAATCAATTCAAGGCTAAAAAAGTAGACTTTATACAACGATAATAGGTCTACAATAGTAATTAACATAGTAGATATGCTTTCCTTATGTCTTAAGGTTATGAAATAAGCGGTATAATAAGTTAATATATAACTTATTAACACTTATGGATCCTATCTCACAATTTGCTGTCAGAGAATTTACAAGAGTTAATTTCTTTGGAAATGAAGTTGTTATCACTAACTCTAATATTACGACTCTAATAATATCCATTTGTTGCATTATATTTATGTATTTAGGAACTAGAAATACTTCTGAAGTTCCAAGTAAAATTCAATTGCTATTTGAAAATATAGTTCTTTTTGTTGAAAATATGCTAAATAGCGTAACTAAAGGCAATGCAAAAAAGTTTTTTCCTCTAGTTTTTTGTCTTTTCATATTTGTTTTATTGAGTAATTTATATGGAATGATACCGTTTACTTTCAGCATTACAAGTCAATTTTTAGTAACCACAGGTTTAGCATTAATAGTATTTTTTATTAGTACAATTTATGGTCTTGTCAAGCACAAAGCTCGATTTTTTAGTATTTTTGCTCCGGCTGGAACTCCATTATGGTTAATGCCTTTAATGATTGTAATTGAAATAATGGCATATTTTATGAAGCCTATAAGTTTATCTTTACGACTAGCTGCCAATATGTGCGCTGGACATATTTTAATTAAAGTTATAGCTAGCTTAGCTTCAAATATAGTACTTGCACCATTTTTTGCTTTATTTGTAGGTGGATTAATGGCTTTCGAAGTGTGTATTTGTATACTCCAAGCATATATTTTTACCATGTTGACTTGCGTATATATCAATGATGTAGTAAATTTACATTAGAATATATGTATAAACTTTAATTTTCGTTATGGACTATACTTCTTTAAAATATATTGGTGCTGGGTTAATGGCAATAGGCATGATGGGTGCCTCTATAGGTGTTGGCAATATTTTTGCATCCTTAATACAGGGAATTTCTAGAAATCCAAGCCTGGAAGATAGATTGCAAAGGGTTGCATTTATTGGCGCTGGTTTAGCTGAAGCTATGGGATTATTTTCCTTTATCATAGCTATATTATTAATATTTGGATAATAAAATCACGATATTTGACAAAATATCAAGAATTTACTTAAGGCATAAATTTACTTAAGGCATAATACTAAACTTTGGCGCGTTGTAATTATTTTTGGTAAAACTCAATTGTTGAATCGATATTTAACTTTTGATGATTAATATAAAAATATGATGATTAATGTCAAATTTTTGATGTTAGCTCTACTTGATAATTATCTTGAATCTATAATTTGTTTTTTGATTTCTTGCTGTTGTATTAGTTGTTTTGATTTTGAATCTACTTGATGTTAGATATGTTTGTATTGAATTTTTTTGTATTGGGATCTTCTTTTTTGAACGCTTTATCTGAAATTAGAACAAATAACATTTATGTATTTGATATGATCAAAACAAATGATGTTTGAATATCTTTGCGTATATAACCTCTTTCAAGCACGCTAATCTTAATTATTTTTTTTGTTAACCAGCTTGTCAAAGCAGATAGAATCTAATAGCTTTCTTAGTTCTATGCGAGCAGCTAAATTTGCTGGAGTAAAGATTTTCACCTTAGATGCTTTTCCTATATCCAATAAAGTTAAGCCATATAAAAATAAATCTTTAAATATAACTCTATCGCTAAATCCAGGTATTGCTTTAAATCCTAGCTGTTTTGAAACTTCATTAGTCACTTGATTAATTTTACGTTTACTAATAGTATCGGTGTTGTTAACTCTATTACGTACTACAAACCATTCAAAAGTTTTTCTTCTACTTTTAGCACGTAATAATTTTTGTTCCCAAACCATATTGCTATAAATAGATGGGCCAGATATTTTTAGATTTTCATCTATTTTTGCAATGACAGAAAAATCCAAAAAACTATCGTTGATTGGAGTAATTACTATATCAGCGACTTCATGAGCTAAGATTGAACGATGAGAAAAGTCACCAGGGGTATCTATTACTACAACATCTGCATCTGTATTAGAGATTACTTTTCTAAAACTTTCTGTTTCTTCTGCTTTGATCACATTAATATCGGTTGAGTTACTTTCTACCAAAATATATTCAGATGGTAATAAAATATTTTCATTTGGAGAATTTGCCTTATATCTTTTTCTATTATCTAAATAAATTGATAAGGATCTCTGTTTTACATCTAGATCAACACTTAAAACATTAAGCCCAGAAGATAAAAAAGCTGAGATTAAATGCATGCAATAAGTCGTTTTTCCAACACCACCTTTACTATTACTCAGTACTATAATTAACTTCCGAGGCTTATACTGGGACTTCTTAATTTCAGTTTCCATGTAGATCTTTTTAATATTTAAGATGATTTTATCACAATGCAAATTTCATATTATAATTTGCACTTAATTGCAGTAAAATGATTAAAAGTTTAACTTGAATGCAGTTAGCTAAAGTTCTGATTACAAATTTAATTACAATTGGTGTCGTAATTTGTTTTAAAGACAAGATTTTACATTTCTTAGAGAAAATTTTATCAATAAAAAACTTAAAATTATTAGCAATTTATACATTTTGTTATCTGATTATTATGCTTATACGTGTGCCAATGCATTGTTTGATTGATAAAAAAGCAATGTCTTTGACTTTGAATTCTAAATATCAACGTTATAACAAGTTAATCAACATAATTTTTAGTATCTTTTTAATGGCTCTAATCTTAAAATGGGTACGTATTAGCTGAATGTGTGATATGATATATCTAAGTGTTAGATAATCTAACTTTTTATGTCTTATAATTTAACAATTGATACTTCGTCGGAATATTTCTCGGCAACACTTAGTGTATCTGAAACTATTCACGGGTATATCAAATCGGACAAGACCAACAGTCATTCAGAGTCTGGTCCTGAGCTTTTATTAGAATTGTTAAAAAAGCATAATTTAAAAACAAGTGATATTGACGTTGTTTCAATCATGATTGGACCTGGTAGCAATACTGGTATTAGAGTTGGAATTAGTATAGTTGGAGCCTTAAAAATCGAAAATCCTCATTTAAGAATAGTAAAATTATCTGGTATGGATTTAATTTTTTGCGCAGTAAAAAAACAAGTAGAGAATTTTGATTATATTATCAATCTTTCGCATATGACATTTGATAAATGTCACGTTGAAATAGTAGACAAAACAAATAATCAGATTATTTCTCCTAAAATTTTAAAATACCTTGAAATAGAACCCTGGCTAAATGATTTATCAGACCAGATGATAGATTTTTCTACTGGAATTAAAGTAATTACCGGTTCTGGGGCTAATAAAAACTTTCAGTTAGTGTCAGAAATTAAATTAAATGCCTGTTTTAAGGTGCTATCTTACAGAACTGACGCCAGAAAAATGATTAGACCAATGCGAATTAAGATAAAAAATAAAATTTTTAATGAAGTTTCTGAGCTTCTGCCAGTATCAATTTAAAATAAAATTTCACTGTATTAATCTATCTAAACTATTTTTTAATAGGTAAAATCAATATTTTTTTCTCCATATAACATTGTTTTTAGAATATAAAGCATTTAACATATATATTTAATATATTTAAACTCAGGGTCAAATCATATATTTTTGAAATTTTCAAACTAATTTAGGACTTTGATTTATAATCAAAATCTTTTAAATCATGGGTTTTTTAAAATTTTCAAGCTAACTTATGGACTTGATTTAGAATCAAAATCTTTTAAATCATACATTTTTAAAACTTTCAAGCTAACTTATAGCCTTGATTTATAATCAAAATCTTTTTATAGCAAATTTAGAACTTTAATATAAAATTAAAATCTTGTTGTAGCAAGTCCAAATTAACTCTTTTTGTTACTAATTTTATATAGAATTCCTCTAATCATGTACTTTTTTAAAAAAACATACCTAGTTTTTTAAGTCAAGTAAGTCTTTTTAATACTAATTTTTCATAAATTTAAAATTTTTTTTTGTTTTTTTCCTAGGAAAAAGCTGCGAATTTTATTAGTAAATGTTTGTTACAGAAAATTTTTTTCTATTACATAGTTGACTAAGGTAAAAGTTGTGATATACTACTTACATAAGCTGTTTATTAGTAGTTAACAAATAGATCTCAACAAATAAAAAAAATTTAATTTCGTAAATCTAGAGTAAGTGAAAAATTTACTCTGTATGCAATTAAATTAGTGCATTAACTTATATAAGAGCATTTAGTGGATGCCTTGGCGTTAAGAGGCGATGAAGGACGTAATACGTTGCGATAAGCTCTGGGGAGTTGCGAATAAGCTTTGATCCAGAGATTTCCGAATGGGGAAACCCACCTCGTAAGAGGTATTGTATGTTGAATAAAATAGGCATACAAAGCGATACCCGGTGAACTGAAATATCTAAGTAACCGGAGGAAAAGAAATCAACCGAGACTCCGTTAGTAGTGACGAGCGAACGCGGACCAGGCCAGTGCATATGATCAAGATATTAGAATACCGTGGAAAAGGTAGCTATAAAGGGTGATAGCCCCGTATAAGAAATCTTGATTAATATGACTTGAGTAGGGCGGGACACGTGAAATCCTGTTCGAATATGGGGGGACCACCCTCCAAGCCTAAGTACTACTTAGCGACCGATAGTGAACAAGTACCGTGAGGGAAAGGTGAAAAGAACCCCGGGAGGGGAGTGAAATAGACCTGAAACTAAATGCTTACAAGCAGTCGGAGCAGAAATTTATTCTGTGACGGCGTACCTTTTGTATAATGGGTCAGCGAGTTAATTTATCGAGCAAGCTTAAGCCGTTAGGTGTAGGCGTAGCGAAAGCGAGTCTTAAAAGGGCGCTAAGTTCGATGAATTATACCCGAAACCGAGTGATCTAGTTATGACCAGGCTGAAGGTAGGGTAAAACCTACTGAAGGGCCGAACCCGTTAACGTTGTAAAGTTATGGGATGAGTTGTGACTAGGGGTGAAAGGCTAATCAAACTCGGATATAGCTGGTTCTCCGCGAAATCTATTTAGGTAGAGCGTTGTATGTAGTCGTTGTTAGGGGTAGAGCTACTAGATAGGCTAGGGGGTGTAAAAAACTTACCAAACCTAACTAAACTCCGAATACTAATCAACTAAAGTACAGCAGACAGACCGTGGGTGCTAACATCAATGGTCGAGAGGGAAAAAACCCAGATCGCCGCTTAAGGTTCCAAAATCACAATTAAGTGGATAAGGAGGTGAGAAAACACAAACAACTAGGATGTTGGCTTAGAAGCAGCCATCATTTAAAGAAAGCGTAACAGCTCACTAGTCGAGTTTTCTCGCGCCAACAATGTATCGGAGCTAAAATTGTGTACCGAAGGCGCGACTCAATTGAAAGATTTTTCTAATCAATTGGGGGTAGCGGAGCGTTCTGTAAGCCTGTGAAGGTGGATTGTGAAATCTGCTGGAGGTATCAGAAGTGAGAATGCTGACATAAGTAGCACTAAGAGTGTGAGAAACACTCTCGCCGAATGTCCAAGGTTTCCTGCGTTAAGATTATCTGCGCAGGGTTAGTCGGCCCCTAAGATGAGGCTGAAAGGCGTAATCGATGGGAACAAGTTTAATATTACTTGACCTGAAGGTGTTGACGAAGCTAGTAAATTATAAAGTCTTAATGGATTGATTTTGTAATGAATAGCTTCCAGGAAATAGCCCTTCATAATAGACCGTACCTATAACCAACACAGGTGGACTGGTATAAATGTACTAAGGCGAATGAGATAACGATGTTGAAGGAACTAGGCAAATTACATCCGTAACTTCGGGAGAAGGATGACCGGTTTTAGGGCAACCTAAGATCGGTGGCACAGAATCGGGGGTATCGACTGTTTACTAAAAACACAGGGCTCTGCAAAGTCAATAGACGACGTATAGAGTCTGACGCCTGCCCGGTGCTGGAAGATTAAAAAGAGGAGTGCAAGCTCTGAATTGAAGTCCCAGTAAACGGCGGCCGTAACTATGACGGTCCTAAGGTAGCGAAATTCCTTGTCGGGTAAGTTCCGACCTGCACGAATGGCGTAACGAATTCCCCACTGTCTCCAACATCGCCTCAGCGAAATTGAATTCTCCGTGAAGATGCGGAGTTCCCGCTGTTAGACGGAAAGACCCCGTGAACCTTTACTATAGCTTTGTATTGATGTTGAGAACTGAATGTGCAGGATAGATGGTAGGCTTTGAAGCATCGACGTTAGTTGATGTGGAGCCGTCCTTGAGATACCATCCTTTCAGTTTTTAACCTCTAACTGAATCCCTTGAACCAGGGATCAAGTCAGTGCATGGTGGGTAGTTTGACTGGGGCGGTCGCCTCCTAAAAAGTAACGGAGGCGTGCGAAGGTTAGCTCAGATCGGATAGAAATCGATCGTTAGAGTATAATGGCATAAGCTAGCCTGACTGTGAGTCCTACAAGACGAACAGAGACGAAAGTCGGCCATAGTGATCCGGTGGTTCTGCGTGGAAGGGCCACCGCTCAACGGATAAAAGGTACTCCGGGGATAACAGGCTGATGATTTCCAAGCGTTCATAGCGACGAAATCGTTTGGCACCTCGATGTCGGCTCATCACATCCTGGGGGTGAAGAAGCTCCCAAGGGTTCGGCTGTTCGCCGATTAAAGTGGTACGTGAGCTGGGTTTAAAACGTCGTGAGACAGTTTTGTCCCTATCTGCTATGAGTGTAGAAAATTGAGAGGATTGCGTTCTAGTACGAGAGGACCGAATTAAGCAAACCTCTTGTGTATCGGTTGTTAAATCTAAGGCAACGCCGAGTAGCTACGTTTGTAAGAGATAACTGCTGAAAGCATATAAGTAGGAAACTTACCTCAAATCAAGTTTTTCAAAGACGTGAAAGAATATCACGTGATAGGCTTCGAATGTAAAAATTAAGATCAATTTAGTTTAGAAGTACTAACCCTTTTATTTTTTACCAAATGAATTTTAGATCTCCTTTTTTATCTTTGTGAGATGTTGTTTTTTGAAGATCTATTGTAAGGAATTGACAATTATTTTGTATTAAGCGGTTCGAACCCGTTATATCATGACTAGAGCGAAAAGTGTTACCCTTTTGTGCTTGAGAGTCTGTTTTTTTTAGTAAAATTATGAAAAATAAGTTGAATACATTATTATTCAAAAGCATTATTAGTTCTGAATTTTTGATTCTTTCAGGTACGTCTCGAAAATCCCGTCAAAAGTCAACTAGAATGATTTCAAATCGGTCTGAGATCAAGTCAGAATTAGGGCTTGATCTATTTGAGCTTGTTAAAAGCATCAAACAGTTCGTTAGAGTTTTACAATTCTTAAAAAAAAATTGCAAGGGAGAGCTTATTATTTGTAGCTCTAATATAGATACCTTAGAACTGCTAAATTTGTATAGGAGTGAATTTACAGGATTTAAGCGCGTAAGGACCGCGCTTGATTGTAAAAGAAGTTTTGGTCATAGTTCGAGACGCCGAAGTCTGCTTTTATTAGAAGATTCTCTAAGCAATCAAGCAACTTTAAGCAAACTTTTTGATGAGAAAATTCTTTTAATTAATAAGTTGAATTCCGTTTTGGAAGTTCAAAATCATAGTACATACAAAATATTTAACGACGTGACTAATTTTAAGAAATTAGCTTTTTTGGCGTGTTTGATTGAATCCGTTTTATCGCGTAATTAGAACTTGTTTGTTTGTAACCGTACTCGTTGAGATTAAGTACTTTTTAGTTCAAAAGATTTGATACTTTCCGTCGAGGGCTTTTCCCGTGAAGCCATAACAGCGTCAAAACGCAAGAGTCTAAGTCATACCTCACATTCCAGTTTCTAAAAATTTACCTTTTGTACCTTTATTAATAAACTTGGGTTAGCCGTTAGAAATAGAAGTTGTAAGTCGATACGCATATGCATACTTTTCGGGTTTGAAAAGTAGTGGGCTTTTTTGATAAAGTTACAGCTGCATTTAAATTCGAATGTTAATCTTTTTGCTAACTCAACGGGGGTAGTGCCGGGAAAGCGACAATCACTGTTACCTATATTGAGGCTGTGTAGTTTTTTACACTTAGGATTCTAGGTAAATTCTTTTTTCATTTGGTACGCATTTAGTAATAATGCGCACAAACTGCTTTTTTTTGACATGTCTTACACTATTTGCGCATTACGCTTTTTTTAAGACGTATAAGTAGCTTTGAATGCGCATGTAAGAAAAAAAAGTCGCAAAAGGAAACTAGACACGCGCTTTGCTTTTAGGTTTGTATTGGTTAGTTTAAATATAGTATATCAACATTGATCTTAATATTTATGGTCGATAGAGAACATTACGTGATCTCGCACGACTTCCACTGGAGCGTCATAAGAGCAACAGTTATAATTCCTGTTGATAGAAAATGTTTATAGAGCGGAGCAAGTTACGCCTTGATTCCTTTAGACTTATGACTAGCTACAGAATATAATTTATTACAGGATTAGAAGCATGAATTTCAACTGAGTACCTGCAGTTTTCAGTAAGCAGACTCAGTACTTTTCAAAGGTTAAAAACAATCGGTGAGGACCAGATCAGAGAAGTTGTTGTGGTAAATGTAATCCGGTACAATGAAGTTTCAAAGCTAACGTTATAGGATTAACTCTCTTGAGGTATTTTTTTATACTTCTTTCAAATTATTCAAACAGTTAATTCCACTTTTCAATTTGTATCTGACATCTGTCCTAATCGTCTTGTTCTTGATCGTGCATTTCCTTGGCATAAACAAAAAATCTTTCTATGGAGAATTTTTAAGAAGACTGTTCGCAACATGAGTATGAAAATGACTAGTCTCTCGAAAAAGATTTTTACTAAAAAATGCTTTCTTTGGACCATCAATGCGCGTTTTTTTTTAGCAGCATTAACTTAATATTGTGAGGGTCGTTCGAACAATGTCTAGGTCTTTGTCAACGTGGACGAAGTTAGGCATGGAAACAGCCCATTTTCCTTGGCGAGTGTAAGCGGAGCTAAAACGTCTTTAAGTTGAACTGTTGCGGCATCTTACAAACATTTTTTAATAGTCTAGAACATGTAAATATCACTGTATAAGTTGGGTAAGGCTTTTGGTCAAAATATCAAGCAAGCACAGAGCATGAGCTGTTTGGCTTACCTAGTGGCGTAACTTTTGCTTAAATGTAGACGCTTCGAGGCAGAAAGGACTGGTTATGCTCAAGTTTTTTTAAGGGTACAAAGTGAGCTAATTTATCGATCTTCATATTCATTGTTTGTTAGTGCTCGCAGGTGACTTAAGCTCAAATTGAAATCATTGGAAGTTCACTTTGAGACGAAAGAAGAGATCCCAAACAAGAGCTCCATAGATTGATTCAGTTTTTACGCCGTCCATTTAATTAATTAAGAGATTGTGATAGAGTGCGAATCACTATGTTTATCCTTGATAGTGCGCATTTGTTTAAATGAATTACTTTGATATCCCTTTACTACTTTAACTCAATGTCCACTCAAAATACACAGATAGAAGCGTTTCAGTGACGAAGGCAAATATATTAAGCCCCTTCATCCTCTAAGACGGAGTGGTTTTTACGTAGACTCAAAAAGTTGTCGGTAGGTTTAATAAATGGCAACTAATTGTGCCTTCCCCGTTAAGACCGCACGTACGAATAACGACTTTCTTATTTTGCTTGTTTATAGAGCATTGTCTAATGAAGAGACGAGTTGAAACTACTGATTTGCTAACGTGGCCGCTTATGCTTTTTCGGATGATCTTTTTTGCAACGTAAAAGCTTGAAACATTCGTGTGATCTAAAAGCTCGTTTTGTCTAACATTTAAATCAAATCATTACACAAGGTAAAGTGGTCCTTCTACCTAGACAGGCCTTTCTTTTTTATAACAAAGTGAAGAAAGGATTGACTAGGTTTGAAAATAGTGATGTGACGATCCTAGCTAAATTGCTTTTCTCGATTCAAGTACTTCCTGTTTAGTTAATAGCTTGATTCACAAATTATCTTTTTTGTCTACTGCTCGCACGGATGAATAACTACAAGAGGCATCCTGTACGTGTTCACAGATGAGACACTATGTACTCTTGTAATAGAGTTTGAATATCCTGGAGTCATAAGAAGTACTAGAATACAGCCTGTTATTGATGAAAATCCCAATATCCTTTTAAACTTTACAGAGAGCTTTCGTGTGAGGGCTGTTTTAGGTAGTTGTTTTTAATTCTTTATAAGGAAAGTACCATTAAACACCTGTCAAGGGATCGACAAAAGTCTATGCTGATTAATAGCATGAATTTTATTTTCAAAACGTATCTACACTTATTAAAA
>JAYWHH010000003.1:0-14871 GCA_043777815.1 Rickettsiaceae bacterium
TACTGAAATAGTTTCTTTTCAACAAATAATAAGTGGTGGAGTAAAATGTTTGAACTTGCTACTCGTAAGTAAAGATAAAATAAGCGTCTATAAAGAAGAGTGTATAGAGCAATTGAAACATAAGAATAAGGTAATTACTTTAAAAGATCTATTTAGTTACAAAATTAACTTTAATAATAAAAAAGATATACCTGGTTATAAAAGTGACCTTAATAATAAGAAAGATATACTTGGTTTCAAAATTAATCTTAATAATAAAAAAGAAGTGCTCGTAGATTTTGAAAGTGACTTTAATAATGAAAAAGAAGTGCCCTTATATTCTGAAAGTGAAAGTAGTAGTGAAAGTAGTAGTGAAAGTGGCAATACTTTGTGTTATAAAAAATTCTCTACAACAAAATATCTTAATGATTACAGAATAAAGAAAAAAGATATTAGTAATAATAAAGGAAAGAAAAAAGATATTGCTAATGGTGAAGAAATGATGGAAGAAAAAGTAAGTCATGAAGTGAATCCTGAAAAAGAGCTCAAAATAGATTGTGCAAATAATGCTTTAGTACAAAATTACGATGATTACAGCATGGCGCAGGAAGATATTGGTAATAATAAAGGGATGATGGAAGAAAAGATTGAATCTGAAAGTGAATCTTTTGAAAGAAAGAGAACAGCAGATGATTGGGCAAATGGACCAGATCCAATTCAAAAAACAACAGATGATTGGGCAAATGGACCAGATCCAATTCATTCTAATATTTTAGACTTCAGTGGCAAAATTAATGAAGATGGGGACTTTGGTCATTTTAGGGAAAGCTCTAGTGAATATTAGTATATAAAAAGTAGTTACAAGTAATTATAGTTTTTTTTGATTAGCGGCGGGATTAGTTACAAGTAATTAATGTATAATACTAGTGTTTCTTTAGATAATTTACCTCAATTGATCGATTTTAATTGATTGACTTATATACAAATACACATCTTGTGGTTTGTGATTAACTCACGACTTATATACAAATACACACCTTGTGGTTTGTGATTAACTCACGACTTATCATAAGTATACGAGTCATTGTTCATAAGTAAACGAGTCATTGTTCATAAGTAAACGAGTCATTAGTTACAAGTGAACATCTTCTGTGGTTTTTTTTGATTGGCGGCGGGATTAGTTACGAGTAATTAATGTATGATACTAGTGTTTATTTAGCGGGACTAGTTACAAGTAATTAATGCATGATACTAGTGTTTATTTAGATAATTTGCCTCAATTGATTTGTATGATTTGCTTCAATTGATTTGCATGATTTGCTTATAAACAAACTGATGCCTCTCTCTTTTTCTGCTTCTATAGTTGCAAAAATAATAATTATGTATAATGCGGACTATACTACAAAATATATAACAACTTCTTAAGTCTTTTCTGATATAATTACCAAAATTAATTATGACCCAAGATGTCAAAAATATTACTTAAATGGTTTAAATGCGCAAAAATCAAATGGTTTGGCTACTTAAAGATAATAGAAATTATGCTACTAATCTGCTTTGCTATAACTTTATCTGGATGTGGAGATGAAAAAAATCCTAATGTTTTGATAGTGGGAATTTCTCCCGACAATGCGCCATACGAATATTTGGACGAAAAATCTAATATTATAGGAATTGATGTAGAAATCATCGAGCATATAGGTAAAAAACTTAATAAAACCATTAAAATAAAAAATATAGATTTCAATGCTTTAGTTCCTAGCTTGCAAGCTGGACATGTAGATTTAATAATTTCCGGTATAAGCCAAACTCCTGAAAGGGCGGCGCAGATAGACTTTTCAGAAAGCTACTTGGATAGCTCTAATGCCATCTTTTTTTTAAAAGAAAATGAGGATAAATTTGATTCTAAGAAAATTGAAAATTTGAATATTATGCTTACGAAAAGCAAATCTAAGGATCAGGATAAAGATAAGAATCAAGTTAATAAATTACTAGCTGAAATATTGCAAAAAAAGATTGTTGGAGTGCAGACTGGCAGCGTTGGTTGGAATTATTTAAATAAAATACAAGATATCAGAATGGACGGTAATATAAAACAAGATGATATCACGTTAATTAAAAACTTTTCGATAAAAGCTATGGGAAATAACTTAGGTTTATTGCAAGAACTTAAGTTGGGCAATATAGATTGTGCAATGTTGGAACAGCATCAGCTTGCATATATCTTAAAAACTGGCTTAGAAGTCCAATATCTGCTTGCTTCAGAACCAGGTACTATGCATATTGGAATGCCTAAAAACTCTAAATTAAAGCCTGAAATTGATAAAATTATTCAAGAAATGATTCAAGATGGCTCAATTACTAAAATTGTGCAAACTCATATAAATAAATAATTACTGAGTTATACAAGGACTTTTTATATAACACTTTTCTTTGCTGCTAGGTTGTACGAGGGTCTTTGCATAGAAGAACTTTGTATAAAAAAACTTTGTATAGAAAAACTCTTCTCTATGTCCTGGTTATACGAGTGACTTTATGTAGAAAAACCACTACATAGAAAAACTCTTCTTTATTTTCTGGTTGTGCAAGAGGATCTTTGCATGGAATTATCCTCTCTGTCATATTATCTATTTCGCTAACAAGTTGTTTGTATAAATAAAAATAGACATTTTACATAATTTTAATTTTTGGATTTTATTTTATTAAATAAAGTTTGTAATATATACTGTTATTAGTAACATAATTACTATATTATAATTATATATTAAAACTATATGAAAAATGAAGAAGATGACAAAAAACAAATAACAGAAGTCTTTTCTTATATTAAGATAAGCCTATTGTCTACAATTAGAATGGTTGAAGAAGAAACTTCAATCGCAAAAAAATATATAATACAACTTGAAGAAATAAAAAAAATGTATGAAAGAATACTTGAAGATGATGTTTCTATACAAGGAAAAGAAATAATAAAAAAACTTATTGTGAATTTAGACAAAACAATTAAAGATATTTATCAAGTAAAAGAGAAAGTAATATGTATGCATAAACAATATATTGATGTAGAAAAAACAGAATATAAATTAGAGCCAGAAGTAGCATCGGAACTTGCTAAGTTTACTAAAGGAGTAGATTATAAATACACTTATTATCATCATGTTCATCATTTTATGAATTTCACACCTCAAAAAGCAGAAGATAATAGCTTATCTATGCTAGAAACTTTGAATTTTTTAAATGAAAAAAATGAACTGCCATCAAAAATTAAAGAGAATTTATCTCAAATTGAAGAATATGTAAAAAATCCACCTATAATTAAAAAAATCTTTCAAAATGAAATTGAAGAATTAAACTCAGATATGTTCATAATATCTGAGACTGTATCATATAAAATACAAGATTTTTATAACTCTAATAAGGAAAACATTGTTAGTACTGAATATATTGATAGTGAAGATATATGTAGTTTCTTCGAAAATGAAAATTTTATAGAAATGTTTGAAATACCTCAAATAGAATATGATCTATCCAATTTATAATAGGTGACGTTGATTGACGTAAAGTGTTGTAGCGCTAAATCAGTTGTGGGATCACTTTTTCAGTAAATCAATCAATGTAGCGATAAGATCGCACCCAAAATGATAAGATCGCGCCAAAATCAATCAATAAGATCGCGCCAAAATCAATCAATGGATAAGATCGCTCCCAAATCAATCAATAAGATCGCTCCCAAAACGATAAGATCGCACCCAAATCAATCAATATAATCACTAATCTTGAAAAAATATAAAAATTTTTAGATGTAGGTTTAATCAATAAATCAAAATCTTTGCATATAGTATTGCTAGTGATATAATCACTACATTACAGCTAAATATTAACGTTATATGAAAGATAAAAAAAATTATGAAGATGCGCTAATAGAATCTTTTTTATATATTAAGACAACCTTATTGTTTACAAATGAAATAGCTAAAGAAAAAACTTCAGCAATAGATAAATTTGAAATACAAATCTTGGGGATAAGAGATATGTGTGAAATATTATTTGAAAGTGCTGTTTTTATCCAAGAAAAAGAAACAATATATCGCTTTATTTTTGATATAAGCGACATTATTAAAAATATTGTTAATTTGAAAGAATTAGTAGCATCTACTTATGATAGAATGCTTGAAACAGAAGCCAATATTGAAGCTGCGATTACATTAGGGCCAGAAATAAAATCTGAATTTACGAAATTTATTATTACAGAAAAATTTCAGTCAACTCTCAGTGACCAAAAGGAAGGTCTGCAAACTAAGTCAATAGATGAGAATAATTTTTTTATCATGAAAGCTTTGAATGTACTACGTAGCAAAGGTGATCTACATCCAAAAATTGAAGAAAACTTCGCTATAATTGAAGAGTATATAAACAATTTACCGGTCTTCAAAGAAGACTTGAAAAATAATATCAATCATATAAACTATTCGATGAAATCATTATGGTATATGTTAAGCGAAATAAAGGGGCTATATGATTTGCACAGAGAGGATATTATTAGCACTAATCATATTGAGGTTGAAAACTTGGATCATTTTTTCGGCGAGCAAAATGATATGATCGATATAATCGAACTGCCTCAATTGGAAAATGATTTATCTAATTTGTGGTAAAAGCACTGTGATCCTAAAATCAATCGATAAGATTGCATCCAAACCAATTCATGACATCGCTAATCTTGAAAAAATATAACAGTTTTGAGGTATAGATTTAATTAATATACATTAAGTAAGAATTTTGAAAAATCTTGACATTTGGTATTAATAGTGCTATAAGTAACACGTTACAACTAAATATTAAAACTATATGAAAAATGAACCAGATTATAAAGATTCAACAATAGAAGTCTTTTTTTATATTAAGACAAAATTATTATCCATAAGTGAAAGATCTAAAAATGAAACTTCAGCAATAAATAAATTTGCAATACAGGCTTCAGAAATAAAAGAAATATATGAAAGGCTACTTAAAAGTGATGTTTTTATACAAGAAAAAGAAATGTTAAAAATCTCTCTTAATAACATAGAAGAAGTAATAATTCAAAATTTTGATAATGTCGAAGAGATATTAGTATCTAATTATGATAGAGTGCTGGAAATAGAAAAAAATAATGAATCTATGCCTAAATTAAACACAGAAATAAACTTTGAGTTGAATAAATTGTATTTGACAAAAAACTTTACCTCTTTTTTTTATGAACAAAAAAAAGAATTTCATCCTAAGACACTAAAAGAAAATAATTTGCTTAAAATAAAAATTTTAAATAATTTACATGAAAAAGGAGAATTGTCATTAAAAATTGAAGATGCTTTTGATGATATCAAAGAATATTTAAACAATTGCTTTATTTCTAAAGAAGATTTTAAATCTAGTGTATCTAATATAAACTATTTGATGAAATTAGTAATTTCTATTATTTCAGGTGAAATAATAGAAAACATATATAAGCCGCATGAAAAAGATATTGTTAGTACTGAACATATTTATGCGGAAGATGTATGTAATTTCTTCGAGTATGAAAATGTTATAGGAATGCTTGAGGCGCCTCAGATAAAAGATGATTTATCTAATTTGTAATAGATGCCGTGAATTGCCGCAAAGTGTTTTCGCGTTAAGTCAATCGATAAGATCGCATCCAAAATGATAAGATCGCTCCCAAACCAATCAATGAATAAGATCGCGCCCAAAGCGATAAGATCGCGCCCAAGCTAATTCATGAAATCACTTTTTCAGTAAATTAATCAATAAGATCGCATCCAAATCAATCAATGTAACGATAAGATCTCGCCCAAAACGATTTATGGAATTACTTTTTCAGTAAATCAGCCGTGGAGTCAATTGCCGCAAAGTGTTTTCGCGTTAAGTCAATCGATAAGATCACATCCAAAATGATAAGATCGCGCCCAAAACGATTTATGGAATTACTTTTTCAGTAAATCAATCTGCAATATTTTACTGCATTTTGGCGCCCCTTATACTTGATATTTATATTGTTTTCTGATATTTTTTATTTTCTGGCGGCAGTTATTTAGAGACTATTGTATTTTGGCGCTTTTTATCTAGTCTGAAGACTTCAATATGAAGGAAGACTTCAAGATAAAGATTGTGTAATTCAATCGAAATGATCAATACGTATATTTAGGCTTAAATTTTAGTATCAAAGATACATATTACCAGATTCATTTGAATAAATGTCTTGAAATTTAGTATCAAAGATACATATTACCAGATTCATTTGAATAAATGTCTTGAAAACCCAGAACGTCACGTCTTGAAAACCCAGAACGTCACGTCTTAAAAACCTGGAAGGAAGGTACATTTTGCCAGAAAAAGCCACAACTTATCTGTCAAAACCTCAACGTATATTTAGGCTTAAATTTTGGTACCAATGTACATATTAACCAACCCACCAAAAAGTGATTTGTACTTTGCGTCTCCTAGTTCGGCCTTTTTCATCATATTCAATACCATTATTGGAGCATGAAATTCATCTATACTTTGAATCAAATAATCATATGAAGCCTGATCTCCAGCGATTACTTTGCCCAAAAAAGGCACACATTTAGCATATGACTTATAAAATGGCATAAAATAAAAATTTGGTTGACCAAATTCCATGCATAAAAACTGCCCACCGGGCTTCAAAACCCTAACAGCCTCTTGAATCGCGGCAAATGTATCACAAATATTGCGAAGACCAAACGATATAGTGTATATATCAAATGTATTATCTTCGAAAGGCAGTCCAAGACTATCATGTACCAGAAAATTGACAGATGGAATGGTGGCTTCATGATGGCTTGTTGCTGTTTGGTCTAAAAGCTTTTTTTTGCCTTTTGTCAACATGGAATGACTGGGATCTACACACGTAATAGATATTTGTTTGAAGATTTCTTGCCTAATGTTAGGCCTAGCCGCAGAGCTTCTTATTGGAAAAGAAACTTGATCATGCTCTAAATTTGCAATTTTCTTAGTAATTTCCTGAATAATAGCTATTGGAATGTCACATGTTCCGCTGGCCATATCTAAAATATTAATCTTATTATGACTTTTTGGATGTTCTCTAGGGACTGTGGAGATTTTGTTCGAGTCGACTAAATGTGTGGAGTTTTTGTCCCGGTCGACTAGATGCGAGGAACTTTTACCTGGAGTTGTGGTGTCTGCCTGGGGCGAAGCATTTGGATTCGCTTCGCTCGGAGTTGTGGGGTCTGCTTGAGAAAAAGCCTTGGAGCTCACTTCTTCAGAAGATGTTAAGTTTTTGTCCGGGTCGACTAGATGTGGGGAGTTTTTGTCAGGGTCAAGTAGATGTGGGGAGTTTTTGCCCTGATTTGCTGAGTCTTTGCCCGGATTTGCTTCGCTCGGAATTGTGAGATCCGCTTGGGGCGGAGTTGTGGGATTTGCTTCGCTCGGAGATATGGAATTCGCTTCGCTCGGAGTTGTGTGGTCTACTTGGGGCGGAGTTGCAGAGAATACCTGGGGCGCAGCCTCGGAATTAGCTTCGCTCTGATTTGTTGAAGCTGAACTTAAATCTGAGTCACACTTGGTTGAATTAAAGTTAGAGTTTGATTTACTGAATTCAGATAAGTCTAAATTTAAAAAATATGACCATATAAGTTCATTTATTCTGGTTTCTTTAATGACCAATTTCGTAAATTCCGATTTCCATTTTCGATGTAAGCCCAAGCTCATAACATCGTTCATCAAATCATATTTATTAGCTACGCGATTAAAAACCTGATGTATAAACCTCTGAGAAAACATGCGAGTTTTCATTTATTATAAATGAAAGTTCCTTTATTTTCTAGTAAGACACACAAATTATATGAGGGGATATTGTCTAAGCTCTGATTGGAGTTCTTACATTTTCATTATGCTCAGTTGATGTCTTGCATTATGCTCAGTTGAAGTCTTACATTATATGTCTCGATTGAAATTTTATATTCAGCCTATCCCCAAGTTGGGTTCTTACATTATAAGACTTATATAATGTGATACCCGCTTTAAAACAAGCTTGTTAATAATTAATGCAGGAATTAAAAACAGAATAATATTCTTATTGTTTGTATATTTATTTATGACCTGGTGCTACAAAGCTCTTATTCATATTCAGAAGCCTGATACCGGCCGCGGTGTTAATGATATTTTGTGTATTATTAACTAATTTACTGGCTAGTGTTAAATATTTTTTAATATTGCTCTTTGAGATTTCCTTGGGATTTCTTTGAAAAAATCTAAGTTAACTTTCTTGCTTAGAAAAATTAATAGCCTAGTGCCTTGTTATTTTTAACAGAATGAAAAGATTTTCCCTAGTGAAGAAGCTCTTTCTTTTGTTGAACAATGCTTAAGCTTTTTCTCCTTCAACTACTTTTTCCTCGGTTGGATTATTCTGGTTACCGGATCCTTCTTGGTCATTTCCACCCTGTTGATTGTCGCCCTGATTAGCTTGTTGCTGTTGTTTATAAACAGCCTCACCTATCTTCATGCTAGCTTGAGCAAATCTATCTAATGCAGCCTTGATAGTCTCTGGATTGTCTGACTTCATGGCCTCATGTAACTCTTCTTTAGAAGCGTTAATTGCCTGCTTGTCCTCTTCTGAAACTTTGTCCTCATGCTCTTTTAGACTTTTTTCTGTTGAGTATATTAAATTCTCAGACTGATTTTTTATCTCAATTAACTCTCTCAGTTTTTTGTCTTCATCCTGATGTGCCTCGCTTTCTTTTACCATACGATCTATGTCTGACTTGGTTAATCCGCCAGTAGCGTGAATTGTTACTTTTTGCTCTTTTCCTGTAGTTTTATCTTTGGCTGATACGTGCAAAATACTGTTAGCATCTGTATCAAAAGTTACCTCAACTTGAGGCATTCCTCTTGGTGCCGGTGGGATGCCATCTAAAACGAACCTGCCTAAGAGTTTATTATCTTTAGCCATAGTACGCTCTCCTTGATAAACCATAATTTCAACTGCAGTCTGATTGTCCGCTGCTGTAGAGAAAATTTGACTCTTTTTAGCTGGAGTTGGAGTGTTTTTCTCAACAATTGGAGTAAATACGCCGCCCATAGTCTCAATTCCTAATGACAATGGAAGTACGTCTACTAAAACTATGTCTCTTACACTGCCTGATAAAATACCAGCTTGAATTGCCGCACCATCTGCAACTACTTCATCTGGATTTACTCCCTTGCTAGGAGCTTTTCCAAAAACTTGCTCTACAAACTTTTGTACTTTTGGCATTCTGGTCATTCCACCAACTAAAATCACTTCGTCAATCTCATTTTTGTTGAATCCAGAGTCTTTTAAAGCTTTCTCACAAGAAGCTTTGGTTTGCTCTATTAAAGAATCAACTAATTTTTCTAACTTGGCTCTACTAAGTTGTAAATCTAAATGCTCCTCTTTGTAAATATAAGGAAGATTGATATGAGTTGATTCAGTTGAAGATAATTCTTTTTTGGCTTTTTCAGCAGCCTCCTTAATACGGTATACTGCCTTAGGATCAGTTTTTAGATCTACTCCATGTTGCTTTTTAAACTCATCTACTATGTGATTAGTTAATAAGTTATCAAAGTCCTCACCGCCTAAGAAAGTGTCACCACTGGTTGACTTAACTTCGAATACACCATCTTCGATTTCTAAAATAGAAACGTCAAAAGTACCGCCACCTAAATCGTATACAGCAATTTTTCCAGACTTTTGTTTATCTAAACCATATGCAAGTGCAGCAGCAGTTGGCTCATTGATGATTCTCTTTACATCAAGTCCAGCAATCTTGCCAGCATCCTTGGTTGCTTGTCTTTGCTTATCGTTAAAATAAGCTGGAACAGTAACAACCGCCTCAGTAACAGCATGTCCTAAATAGTCCTCAGCTGCTTTTTTTAATGAAGCTAAAATCATAGCACTGATCTGCTCAGGAGAATACTCCTTCCCCTCTATTTTTACCCACGCATCCCCGTTGCTAGATTTAATCACATCATATGAAATGTGCTTTAAGTTCTTTTGAACTTCCGGACTGTTAAATTGGGAACCCATGAATCTCTTAATTCCATAAATAGTATTACGAGGATTGGCTAAAGCCTGACGTCTAGCAGGATTACCAACTACTGGCACACCATCTTTTATATAAACGATAGAAGGAGTGGTTCTTTCCCCGTTGGAATTTGCAATAACTATTGGCTTATCGCCTTCCATTACTGATACACATGAATTAGTGGTACCTAAGTCTATACCTATAATTTTGTTTGACATAAAAATTTATTTTTTGTTTACACTTAATATATATAGTGCAAAATACTTGAAATGGCAAGTGGTTATGAATTAAATTTCATAATTTTTTCAAATTTTCTGCTTCTAATAGATTTTTAAGCTGAATTAAATGCAATTTTGAGATGTAATGATTGATTCGTGCGTAAGGTGAAACGTCTGATTGGATTCGTGAACAAGGTGAAGCGCCTGATTAATTCGAGCAAAAGGTGAAGCGTTTGATTCGTAGACCAGTGAAACGTTTGATTGATTCGTGTGTAAGGTGGAACGTTTGATTGATTGGTACGTAAGAGAAGAAAATAATCAATTGGCATTTTCTAATTAGATGCCTAAATCATATATAATTAAGGTAGAATGCCTTGTTTGTTTTAGATCAAGGGTTAATAAATTAAATTTAAATTATGCAGTGTAAAGCATATTGCTTAGGAGACAACTTTGATACTAGTAAATTAATAGAATTTTTGCATAATAAAGATTGTAAAGTTCAAAAATTTGATAATGATAACGTTATATATATAGCTTTTAATGCTGAAAAGTATATGAAAATGCAAGATAATTTGAAACAAAATGATACAAAAGAAAAAGAAATAACTGATGTGTTTTATTTTAAGTTCGGTTGCATAGTAATTTTTGAAGCCAAAGATTCAGAATCTGAAATAAGAAATTTTTTAAATGAAAGCTTGAGCTACATATCTACTGAAGCCAATTTTAACTCAATGGAAATACTGAGAGACCTTGATTACCTTAACTACAAAGTGGACCCAAGTATAAGTAAAGACTTCATTGATATAAATAATAATGAAGTAATTGTAAAAGAAAATATTACTCCAATTAAATTATCTATAGCTTATGGACTGGCCCAATCAGTTAAGTTGGATGCGTTAGAAAGGTCATGCAATAGCTTAATTACAAAAATTATGCCAATACAAAAAGAACTTGCGCTTACAGGCAAAGTCTCTTTATCTCGTCAAAGCATGACTAAAAGCATGGGGGAACTTTTTGCTCAAAAATATCTGGTTAATCTTTATAGTGAAGTGTTAGAAACCCCAGAATTCTTCTGGAGGAAAGGGTCTAAATATGAAGATTTGTATCTTATTGTTTCTAATTTTCAAGAACTCAATACTAGAAAACAAATTATTAATAAAAAGCTCAATATTCTTCAGGAACTTTATGAGGTTCTCGCAACTGAAATGAATCATAGTAGCTCTAATAGATTGGAGTTGATTATTGTTGTGTTAATAACAATAGAAGTTGCAATAGCTTTGATTTCTCATATTGATATTAAAAGCTTTTTTTGATAAAAATTGATATTAGGGGTATTTTTATACCTGCAGAGTATGAATATTATTCAATCAACTATTTTGCATTAGTTTTTTACTCATAATTCTCTTAGAGAGCCTCACTTATATCTCCCAACGTATTATTCTTTTGGACATCAATTTCATCATAAAAGCCATAGTCATAAGATTGGTTTGGCGCAATATTATCAAAAGATAGACATTCAAATTCTGACTTTAAAGATACCTTTGCTTCTGGTTCTAAAAGTGTTTTTGCTTCTGACTTTAAAGATACCTTTGCTTCTGGTTCTAAAAGTGTTTTTACAGATGAAAATTCAGATTTTGCAATCAATTTCTTTGGAAGCTCTTTAACTAAGGGAAGCTTGTCCTCCTCATGTGATTTATTTGGAGGCCTTTTAACTAAAAACTTGTACCCCTTATATGATTTATCTGGGCGCTCGATGATTGTTTCATTTGGACAATACTTGCTCATAGGTTTTTGAGAAACAACATTATGCTCTTTAATTAAATCATCATCATTAAAAATATCAGTATTGAAAAAATTATTAAAGTATGCATTTGAATGTAAATTGTTGTGTGGATTATTTTCTTTGACATACCATTTAATCATTTTGAGCGAATCAAGCTCTTCTGGCGATTGAACCTTATTGTATTCATCCCTAAAAAATTGATTCAAAACTTCAGAGTTATTTTTTAATCCTTTAGATTTACTATTTTTAATAGAAAGTCCTGCAAAATTACTTTTATTAAGTTCAATAGCCTTATTGAGCTCATTAAATATCCTCTGGCCTATTGTTGAATTTTTTATTTGATCATTTAATTCTTTGTTCAATAATAAAGCGCATTCGTCCTTTTCTGATGTTTTTGTAGTCTTTTTTGTTAAATATGATAGTGGCAAACCATCAGAAATAGGATATTTAAAATGTGGATATAATATCCCAAATTCATTAACTAGATCTCTAGCTTCTGTCATGTTTTCTGGAACTTTAAACATAATTCCTACGTTTTCATTATTGTCTTTCTTTATGATTCCTATGTTTGTATCACTGACTTTTATATAAACTCCACTACTTTCTTTATACTTCTCTACATTAGCTATCAACATACAAAAATCAAAAGATATGTCGTTGTTCTCCAGATCATACGATATTTGAATTGCCCCGCAAGGCGTTTTATCATTTAAAATATTGCAACTAGAAACTGAAACCTTGAAACCCTGACCTGCATAAATTGCTGAATCTATTATTGTATTATTTTTAGTATTATGAATTTTGTGCCATTTTCCTTCATCGATACACTTCATGTAAGTTAAAGTATCTTTAGTCATTAAATCTTCTTTAACTGATGGCATTTGATTTTCATTATATACATTACCAATAATCTCAGATTTATAAATCTTTTCAAGAGCAAATTTACCACTCCTATTAGGATACTTAATCTTACTATAGTCAAAAGAATTATGTTCAATTAATGGTAGCTTTGGCTCATTATTTACTACTTTCATAATAACAAGTGGACTTGTAAACAAGTTTTCATAATAATGAATTTCACCATTTTCTGACTCGCTTTCTTTTGAAGAAAATGATACAAATGAACTGGTTTCTTTTAACAAATTATTTGGTGAAAGCACAAGTTTTTTAAAAACTATATCATTTCCTTTATTGCAACATTGAATTTCTCTGAAAAGAATTTGAGTGCCCCATGATAAGTTACCATTAACATAATCCTTATTTGCACCTACGTATTTTAATGCTACAACGATACTTTCTTCAGGTTTTAATACTTTAATTAGACTAATTTTATTATCATCAATCACATTCATCTCTACTCTTTCGTGTGGTATGGTAAATTTGGGCACTAAATTATGCATGTTATTGAATAGATTTTTTCTTTTATCCGACTCTTCTTCTATTTTTGATGATTTTATCAAATTTCCTCTTGGTTCAAAAGAGTTGGGGGTTAAATTAGAAAAATCATTAGGAAAATCAGCAAGAAGATCACTAGAAAAACGCTCAAGAGAATCAACAAAAGAATCACCAGGAAGATTTGCAGGAAGCGAATAATTCATGTCTTCTTGAAACTCTATATTCCTTTTTCCTAAGGTAGCATCATCATTCTTTATATGACTTTTACTTGAATTTTTAGAAATTATAGATTTATTAAATGGCTTGATAGAGATTTTTTCTTTTTTCATGTGATAAATATGTATATATATATATTATATATACCATATATTTAAAATATAATATGATATTATATTTTAAATATATTTTTATTTAATGTATTATTACTAATGAATTTATATTTTTAGACTGAATTTTGCTAAAAGTTGTATAGCTTTGATTACTCATATTGATATTAAAAATTTTTTCTGATAATTCTAATCAAGACTGCTTTTAGTATTGCACTTTTCTTTCGTAAAAGAATTTTTCTGATAATGCACGTCATATATATTAGGATGGCAATGATGATAATTATTTTTATTGATAACTATGTTGCAAATTTTATATAAAAAATGATTTTTATTCTCATTAATCTCGCATACCGCTTTATAACTAATTAATATCTTTTCATTAAAAATTTAATATTTTAAACATGAGGCTTGATGACCAACAATCATTTGACCACGATAAATTTAGTCTATCTACGTAATATTAGCTATCAAAGATATATCTTCATCTAAAGCCAACTCTTCTTGAATAGGTCTTGAGTCTGTTTCTAATGATGGAATAGAAGAAATCTTTATTTTTTCAAGTATAGATTCCGAGAAGTTGAGGTTTACTAGAGAAGATTTTAATATGAGATTTGTTGTGATATCTTCTTTTGATAATTGTCTTGGATTCTCTGCGCTATCTTCTTCTGACAACTGGTTTGTAAGCTCTGCTTGAACTGCTGATAACGTTTTTAGAATGGAAGTCAACTTGAAGATCTCTGCGCCATCTTCTTCTGATGCGTTATCCTCTTTGCTATCTTCTTCTGACAATTGGCTTAGGTCCTCTTTGCTACCTTCTTCTTCTGACAACTGGTTTTTAAGCTCTGCGCCATCTTTTGACCACTGGTCTAGATCGGAGGCGAACTTGAAGATCTCTGCGCGATCTTCTTTTGGCAAATGACTAAGAGTGAAATCCTTTAGAATCTCTGCGCGATCTTCTTCTGGCAAACGGCTAAGAAAGTAATTTATTTCATCTGCAGCTGGAGCATTCATAATAGTTTTGACCAACTTTATTTTAAGCTCAGGTTTAGCTTTATAAAAATATTCCATCTTCTTATCTTTATCTAATGTTTTCCAAATTTTTA
>JAYWHH010000004.1:0-36031 GCA_043777815.1 Rickettsiaceae bacterium
AACGGCGGCCGTAACTATAACGGTCCTAAGGTAGCGAAATTCCTTGTCGGGTAAGTTCCGACCTGCACGAATGGCGTAACGACTTCCCCACTGTCTCCACCATAGACTCAGCGAAATTGAAATCTCCGTGAAGATGCGGAGTTCCCGCGGCCAGACGGAAAGACCCTGTGAACCTTTACTGCAATTTTACAGTGGCGCTATCGAACGTATGTGTAGGATAGGTCGGAGGCTTTGAAGCCGGGGCGCCAGCCCTGGTGGAGCCACCCTTGAAATACGACCCTTATTTTCGGTGGCGTCTAACCGCGGTCCCTTATCGGGATCCGGGACCCTGTATGATGGGCAGTTTGACTGGGGCGGTCGCCTCCTAAAGTGTAACGGAGGCGCGCGATGGTAGGCTCAAGCCGGTCGGAAATCGGCTGTTGAGTGCAATGGCATAAGCCTGCCTGACTGCGAGACTGACGAGTCGAGCAGAGACGAAAGTCGGTCATAGTGATCCGGTGGTCCCTCGTGGAAGGGCCATCGCTCAACGGATAAAAGGTACGCCGGGGATAACAGGCTGATGATTCCCAAGAGCTCATATCGACGGAATCGTTTGGCACCTCGATGTCGGCTCATCACATCCTGGGGCTGGAGCAGGTCCCAAGGGTATGGCTGTTCGCCATTTAAAGTGGTACGTGAGCTGGGTTTAGAACGTCGTGAGACAGTTCGGTCCCTATCTGCAGTGGGCGTTGGAAGTTTGAGAGGGCCTGTCCTTAGTACGAGAGGACCGGGATGGACGTACCGATGGTGTTCCAGTTGTTCCGCCAGGAGCATTGCTGGGTAGCTAAGTACGGAAAAGATAACCGCTGAAAGCATCTAAGTGGGAAACTTGCCTCAAGATTAGACTTCCCTTTTAAAGGTCGTAGTAGACCACTACGTTGATAGGTCAGGTGTGTAAGCATGGTAACGTGTTTAGCTAACTGATACTAATAACCTTATTGAAGCTAATGTATTTAGTTTGTGCATGCAGTGTAAATTTTTCATTTTTGTTGAGCGATCCTTAAGATTTATCTAAATCAAAGTTTTTTTGATTAGTTTATTTTCTGCTTATTATAATTAGTTATAATTTTTTCTGTTGTGTGTTTTTATAGCGCCACAACAAAATCGCTCAATTTCTACTTTACGTTTTTAGTATTTACTATTTTTAGTATTTGCTTTTTTAAATTTTTTTTATTGTTGAAATAATCTCATTTTTCTTGATTAATCAAGAGCTTCAAGATATTAGATATCTTTTCTCTTTTGTTATAAAGATAAGAAAAAACAAGACTTTAGATTTTTCTTTGTGCCTTTTAAAAAAGTACATTATTTAAATTTATCTTGATTTGTATGAGATTTTAGATTCGATATTCAGTCTGGTATTTATTGTTCTGAGGGTCCCACCTGATCCCATCCCGAACTCAGAAGTGAAACTTCAGAACGCGGATTGTACTGCACTGTGATGGTGTGGGAGAGTACGTTATGCCAGGCCAGACTCAATATCTTATTTTATTTGTTAATTATTTTCTCTTGTCTACTTCCTTATTTGTTTATTACTCAAATCATTTTACTAGATTTTTTTTAAGTAATTTTTTATGTCTAATTTCTTTAATTGCATTTTTTGTAATGATAAAAATTTTCACACATTACTTTCTACTGAAAACTTTAATTTAAGCTTAGATAACTTTCCTATAATTCCAGGTCATATTTTGCTGGTTTCTAAATTTCATTTTGGATGCATGAGAGATCTTTCTAACGATTTGTTGCATGAGTTAACTGAATTAAAAAATAAAATTACATCAAGTTTTCACTTGAATAATTTACAATGTATTTTTTATGAACATGGTAGATCGGGAAATTGTTCTTTTGAAAAAGCTAAGTGTGAACATTTTCATTTACATTGTTTACCTATAGATTTAGATATAACTGATGAATTAAAACAATTCAATAAAGCAATAAGAATCTCACAAACTCAAACTTCTTTATTTGATTTAAAAAAACACTATATGGAATATGGAAACTACTTATATTTCCAAAATAAAGAGGGTTATTTTTATCCAGAAAATGATAAGTATGATACTCCACCTCATTTTCTAAGAACTTTGATTTGTGGTAAATTAGGTCATTTCAATAGATCTAATTGGAAATTATACAGCAAAAACTCTATATTTTTAGAAAGCATAGAATTTTTTGAAAAACTTAATCTAAATATTTGATATCATGTCTAAGCAAAAATTAGTTAGAGATAACATACCTGAGATTATGAAAAAATTAGGTAAAAAGTGTAATTTTAAAGTTGCCAATGAAGAAGAGTATAAAAAATTTTTATTCGATAAGCTAATAGAAGAATGTAACGAGCTAGTTGAATCTAAAAATAATTATGAAAGCATGATAAATGAGATGACGGATGTGTTGGAAGTAATCGATGCAATAAAAAATACTTTTAACTTAAAAGAGGAAGATATTCAATCATTTAAGCTTAATAAGAAAAATCAAAATGGAGGATTTGATAAAAAGTACATAATGAACCTGCCTACTGAGTGAAGAATTGAACTTCTAATCGAAGTTTTTTTTTTAATTCTCTAACCTTCAAATATTAAATTCGAAGAACGTCGAGATTTCATTATACTTGAAGTAAGAAATTTTTTCAGATGTGTCTTTGCAACCATTGTTGCTTTGGAAATACTGCTAAAAGCTCCAACAAAGATCCAGAAATTGCTGAATCAGTCGCCAAGACTATGGAAATAGTTAAAAAAGACATGATCTCTGATGGAGGATTTGCGATAGTTAACCCATTACCAAAAGAAATAAAAATAATGTTAGGTTATGAGGATTTGCGATAGTTAACCCATTACCAAAAGAAATAAAAATAATGTTAGGTTATTATGAAAATGTATTAAAGGATTTGAATAAAAACGATGTAGGGCGAGAATTTTATAAATCATTTACTGTTAACAGCAAAAAATATGAATTTATTAGCCGTTCTGATATGTTATATGGCGACCAATTTTTTATTATTAGTTCAGATAGCGAGTTATATATTCTTCCTAAATTAGGAGAACTAGAAAAGATTTTAACTTTTAAAAGCCCTCTCCTACGTTAAAAGAAAATCAAACAGCGCTTAAAACTTGTACTAAAACAGCAAAGACATAGTATTTTACCCTAATCATCCTTTTTTCTGAAAGAATATATATCCTAGGATTGATTCCATATGGTGGCCAAGAGAAAGACGGTAGTGGCTTTCAATCTAAATTTGTAACTGAGAATCTAACAATAGATGCCGCGGGATCGTGGTGTCTTACTGGAAGATTGGAATATGAGGGTATAAATGGCCGTGAGTTCCAATTAGATAAATAGGGTTTGATGTTACAAAGAAATCGTTTGAAATAATAATAATATCGGATGATGGTGAAATAACTGCGTTCACGCCTTGGCTCAAAAAATATGTAAAAAGACATCTGTCATTAATAAAAATACAGAAAAAAAGGGGCACGAAGGATGAATTTTCTATAAGCTTCAGTTTTAAAGTAACGAATTAGACCCATTTTAAACATCACTATCACAGTGCAGTACAATTTGCTTTCTGAAGTTTCACTATTTTATTTAACACTATTGATCAGAAATTGAATATCAGAAAGTATATATGTCCTAAAAACAAATGAAGAAATACAAGGCTCAATTTCGCCTTGGCTAGAAGTGCTTACAGCATGATATGCTAGAAATAGTCATTTTTAATTTCTTGATTAATTAAGATAGTATTATTTGATTAAAAAACAATTGATATTGATCATGAAATTCTTTATTTTACAATTTTATTGTTTCGTTTCAGGGCTTATATTTTTTGCTGATGCATTTAGTAAGTCTTCTGATGAAAAATCAAATATATTATCATCAAAATTCTCTACTTTAGTAGGAGATGTTGAATTAAAAAACACAAGCAAAGCAAATCTTAATGTGGCTGGCTCTCTTATCTTTAATGCTTTAGTTATTAAAGATTTGATTACAATTAGCGGGTCTATTAAAGGAACAAACCTGAAATGTAATACATTAAAATCCAGCGGGTCTACAAATATTGATGGGTTGGAAGCACAGGACATATCAATTTCAGGCGATTTTGTTGGTAAGAATATTAATGTCATCAACGCAAAATTTGCTGGTAAGATAAAAATTACTAAAGGATATTTCAATTCTATTGATATTGCTTCTGAAGATCCTATTTTTGAAAATACTAAAGTTGATGGTGATATATTAATGAAAAAACAATCTAATTGCAAATCACAAATTTTATATTTGAAAAATACTACAATTAACGGTAATGTTATTTTTGAAAAAGAAGGCGTGATTCGATTATCTCAAAAATCTAAAATTATTGGAAATGTTATTAATGCAACATTGGAATTAGAGCAATAATAAGTTTCAAGAATAAGTTTTTTGATATAAAATCAATTATTAAATATAAAATTTCTTATGCTACTAAAAAATAAAATAGATTATAACTAATAATAAGACTAGTTCAATTAAAAAGTTTTTATTAAAAAAGTTGTAACAATTACACAAAGTGTTATAATGTATATAGCATTTTACACATATTTCATATGCAAAAAACACAAGAAATGAGACCAAGCGCACCAAAAGCTTATATTCGAGGTCAAAGTCAAGAACAATATAATAATACGCAGTTTGATCAAAATATTCCTCAGCCATGCGCTATTGAAGAAATTAATTCATTAAAACAAATTGAATCAAAGCCAAAAATAACTTTTGCAAATAAAATTCAAAACACTACTTATTATACACAATGTTTAAAATTTAGTTCAAAATTAGACAATTATATTAATAATCTTGGAATTAATACAAGTATCATAGAAACATTATTAGATGACAAGTGGATTAAATCTAAAATTAATTCAGAATTTAATAATTTATCCAACTCTAAATTAATTGATAAATTAAAAGTAGCTCCAAATTTACAAATGAAATTACAATCAACGGCTGAATTTCATACAAAAAATTTACTAAAAAATATTTCTGAATTAGATCTTATAAATTTACAAAATGCTGCTAATATATTAGTTGATGTAGTAGAAGAAATTACTAAAACGATTTTACAAAATTACTCATGTTCAAAAGTAGAAGAAATGATTGACATTATTTTACAAAATGACTCAATTTTACAAAATGACTCATGCTCAAGAAAAGCATCTAATAAATTTTTTTTAAAAAAAATTGCTGCAGCTTATCAAATTGAGAATGCTGGAGATGATCTTAAGATCAATGCTTTTTATGATCAGTTTATAGTAAACAAAATATTGAAAAATATTGCTAAAGACAATAAAGCTAAAATGGAATCTGATTTTTCTCTTCAATCACCAGCAGAGAGAAAACTGGCACATAAACACTTGATCAAAAAAGATATTATAGAAATATTACAAAAAACTTTCGAAAATATTTTATTTCAAGTTTTAAACAATGGAATTGATAATGAAACAGAAAAAGAAATAGCCAAATTAATTATTAATAAATTTGTCTATTTACCGCATCATACATCAGATAATGAAGCATTTGACTTTCATAACAATGCAATAGCCGAAGAAGTGAAAGAATATAAAAAAATCGTTAATAAAATAATAACAATAATAGATGAATTAAATGTCGATTTAATTCATAATATTCCGCAAGCTAAGATAGTACAAAGAACTATAGAGCAATTAAAAGCAGATATGACGGATTTTGATGCATATTCTTCAAGTTATAATTATGTTACATTTGAATGTAGGTTCAGTTCCGAGATGGGTGAAAATGAAGATTTACAAAATGCACTAACTGATAAACAAAGGCAATATGATTTAAAAATTAAGCAAATACAAACAAAAAATATAAAAATTAGACAACAAATCTCTAATGAAGAAAAAATGCCAAATTGCCCGGATAACAAAGTCAAAGATACGCATAAGTATCTAGTGCAGATGGATTTCATGAAAAGCGATGATTCAAAACCTCAAGATAATTTTGCCCCTGGAGAAGAAATGCAAATGTGTGGAGTAGAAAAATCGTCACTTCATGATGTAGATTGATGGTAATTTGTAAGTCAAACTATTTCATTACAAAAACAGAAGCTCATCTAACTTAACTAAATAAAATAGAGTCATAAAATCAAAATATGTTATTGTAATTGAACTTAATATTGATGATGGAATTCCTGCAATTTCTATTGCATCATTAAAAAAATCTACTGATTCTTAAAATTAATGATATTAATTGTAGAAAATGATGATCTGCAAAATTCACCAACTGATCATGGCTCATGTTGATGGCAATGTGTAAGTGAAACTATTTCAGTAACAAAAATACAGGCCCTACTAACTTAGCTAAATAGATAAAATTATAAAATCAAAAGATAAACCTAAGGCTGAAAACAATATAATAATGTAATGGTTTATTATCTTATCAAATGAGTAAACATATATCTATTTTAGGGAGTGGACTCAGTGCGTTATGTATGAGTTATGCTTTACAGCAAAGACTTACTCTATACACCAAAGAAAGCTTGAGTCCTTCTAAAGATATTAGGAATATCTCTCTTACTGAAGAAACAAAAATTTTCTTTAATCAAATAAATCTTTGGCAGAAGATAGAAACATATGTAACTAAGATCCAAGATGTTTATGTAATTGATAACCAAAAAGTGATACATTTAAAATCAGACAATACCAATACCAATACCAATACCAATACCAATACCAATACCAATACCAATACCAATACCAATACCAGCGCGAGTAACTACCTCAATTTTTATAAATTGATTGTTGATGGCTTTATTTTAGAAAAAGGAATGCACTTAGGATACATGATAAAGTATTGCGACTTATACAATATTTTATTAACAAGCATCCTAGATGATTCTCGTATTAAAATAATAAATACTAATTATCAAGTGCTATATGACGATATAGATTCTAAATACTATATTAGCTATTCAGAAAACAGACTTGAGACTAGAAATTATTCTAAATTTAGTGAGATGTTAATAAATACATCAAATGTCCAGAGGGAGATATTGAACAGTCAGGCCGAAATATCAAACAATCAAGATGAAATGTCAAGCAGCCAAATTGAGAAATTGGAAAAATATTCTAAAGAAAATATAGTTACAGAAGCATCAGAGGTGTCAGAGGATAATTCTAAAAGTGAATCAACTGCCAAAACTAATGAATATCCAGATTTAATTATCTGCGCTGAAGGTGGTAACTCTGAAATTAGACATACATACTTAAACAAATATTCTTATCATGTTTTTCATGATCAAATTGCATTGGTGTTTGATATTGAGCATACTGAAAATCATGAAAATTCAGCCATAGAGCACTTTACTACGTCTGGTACTTTTGCAAGCTTGCCAACAAAAAATCAAAATGTATCTTCTATTGTATGGTGTTTAAAAAACGATTTAGCAAATATTTATTCGCCTGAAAGGATTCTTAGAGAAATTACAGATAAAATTGGACTTAGCTATGGAAACATCAAAATTTTAACTCCAATATATAAGCATTCACTAAAGACTCATGTAAACAAGAAGTATTTTGATAAGAATTTAGTCTTAATTGGTGACTCTGCACACACAATACATCCATTAGCAGGATTAGGATTTAATCAAACTGTTAAGGATATAAACAATTTCTTATCACTTAAAAGCAAATCTTGCAATCAAGACAAAAATTATAACATAAAACTAAGTGACTACGAAAAAAATAGATATAAAGATAATTTAAAGTGCGCAGTAAAATTAAATATGATAGATCTTTTATTTAATTCTGAAAAACCTGGCTTAATGAAACTTAGGCACCTTGGATTTGAAATCACAAATCAACTAAATAAGCTCTATAAAATAACATCAGGTTTTAATAAAAAAATTTGATTGAGAAGATTGGGGCGCCTAAGACATCATTCTGTCCAACGGCTTCAAATACTCCTATTCAAAACTTCTTCTCTAAGTTTGTCTAAAGCTTCAAATCCTCCAAGTTTTTCAAAGTATTCAAATCTTTATTGGGGCGCCTTAGACATCATTCTGTCCAACGGCTTCAAATCTTTATTGAGGTGCCTCAAATTGAGGAGAATAGGGTGTAATTTTGTCTAAAGCTTCAAATCCTCCAAGTTTTTCAAAATCTTCAATGCTATGATGTATAAGAATCATTGAATTTCGATTTAAATCTTTATATAAACCCTCTGCAATCTCTTTTACTATCAGTATCTTGTCATGTTTATCCTTTAAGTGCTTTGTAATAGGCATATTAAAAACATCCATAGTTATTATGGTAGTGCTTTTAGGAACTTTAGTAGTTTCAAACAGCATATTTAATATTTTAGGTGATAGAAGTAAAGGTTTTATCGGCAAATCTTCAGTAATATTGCTAAGCGTGATATTTGCCAACATCATATAATCAACATCAGTATATTCTTCAAATATTAATTTAAAAACCAATCCTTCGGTAGCCATCAAGTCCTCCATGCTGCCATGGTAATTTAAAATTACTTGATTAGGATCATTGACCCTATTGTTCACATCTCTAGCTTGGCCCTGGCCTACAAAATGACGTAAGCAGTTTTTTAATCCACTATTTTTAATTCCTTTTAAAGCAGCAATACAAAATTTGGATATTAAGTGAGGATCAGATCCAAATGATCTAGACTGTATAAGGCCTACATTACCATCATAAAAATCAGCTACTGGAGCAAGAATCACATCTGCGCCATATTTTTTGATGTTTCTACTCATTACCTCATAGTTAATTTCAATCAAAGTAGATGTAATCAATATGGCTTTTTCATTTTCGCCTGCAGGTTTATTGGGATCTGGTTCAGATAAATGACTTTCTATTAAAGCTTTAATATCAATATGCGCCTTCATAGTTTCCGACATTCTAAAGAAAATATATATCTCATCTCTTAACAATTCAATCAGATCATCTTGTATTCTAGAATAGAGATATGTACGTAATTTTTCATAAAACAACTTGAAAGCTAAACTAGAAGGAAATAGCACTGGCGCTAATGGAATTCTAATTTTTTGTATCACGCCTCCCTCTGCCTCTATCATTAATAATGATTTTGGTGAGATTGCTTTAATTTGACTTGTTAATGCTAAAAATTTCTCTTCTGTTTCTGTTGAATCATCTCCTATTATATTTGCATATGCAATATTATGAGATCCTAACAAAATATTCACTGGTTTTCCTATGTCCGCTCTTTTTTTAAGTGTCGCTATAACCTTAGTGCTCAAAGTAAAATCACTGATTTTAAGAATAAACTCTTGTGTGTGTATATTAAATGATGCCATATATATAATTATTAGTTTAATTATTATATATGATATAAGTCCTATGTTGTTTTCAATTACACCGTACTTAGGAACTTAAGCCTTTGGTCAAAAAGCTAAAAATCAGAAAGCTAAAAATTTAATTTAGAATCAAGAATTTGCTTTATGTTCAAATATACTTCAGTTATTGATTTAGATGCATCCACAACGTTAATTACAGGCTCATAGTATTCTATCAAGCTTTTCGTGAATTCTTCAAATTCTCTTAATCTATTGTGGATAGTTGATATGCTATCATCTTCTCTTTGACTTATATCTACACTTCCACATTTAACACATTTAGTACTTTGTGAAAGAATTTCTTTACATTGATTACAGTATGCCCTTACCTTCAATCTCTTGATTATGGTTTCGTTATCAAGCTTTAGATAAATAACTAAAATTTCATAATTTAGCTTTAAATGTTCGGCTTGATCTAATTTTCTTGGATATCCATCGAGTAAGATTATATCTTCTTGTATTTTATTTAACTCCAAATCTACTAGACTATTAACATAATTAGAGTCTAATAATTGACCTGAAGCTAAAATTGCTTTCATTTTAGGATCTTCATTCATGACCTCTCTTAACTTGTCTCCTACGCACAAATATCCAAAATCATAATCATGTAAGATATTGGATGATTGTGTACCTTTTCCTGATCCAGGAGCGCCAAGTAACGATACAATTAATTTTTTATTCATATACTTTATAAAATAGAGTTTCAAACAAACAATGCTAACCAAAAAATTTGGCTGAGTATTGAATAGCAGCTAATAATTCTCTTAATTAATCAGGATTTAAAAGATGTAATCTGAATAGTCATTATACAAGTTTATTGCGCAGTCAGAAGCTGGCTAAGTATAATTTGAGAATCTAACTATAATCAATTATAGTATTTTTTCTCAAGATTTGGATATTGGTAATATCTGTAAAAATGGTTTCACCAAAAATAGTAAAGTTTAATATACAGTTTTCAGAAGAAAATTCTGGATTTTTTAAATAGGTTTTCAAAACACCTCTTATAACATATAATATTCCAACTAAGTGATGAATTAAAAAACTTTCTTTGGAAATGAATACTAAATGATAAACCGTTTTTTTTATATAAAACTTAAAAGGGAGTAAATTTATTTTCCTGGCAGTACTAAATATCTCATAAATAGCAGCGATATTATTATCGTGTATAACTTGCTTTTGTTCACCTATAGTGAACTTTATCTCTATTTCCACAACGCTTTTATCCAAATCAAGATAAGTTTCAGACTTTAATAAAAGATTGTTAAAAATATCATTATTGTTTGATTTTGAGGCATTATTTAAGCCTAAGTTAATCTTAGAAGGCTCTATGTGGATATGAGGGCCTAGCTCAATAATCGATATAGTTCTAAAAATTCTAAAAGGATCTTCAAAAGCTAAAAATTTTTTGTTATTTAGATCTTTAACATAATTTGCCAAATCATAATTGTGATAATGGGTAATCTCTTGATCATTTTCAGTTATAGTAATGAATTGGAGCATCTGAAACATAATAAACACATCAATATATTATCAATATATACTTCAAATTCAAGCAAAAACAATTCTTAGGTTGCCTTGATTCATAATTAGGAAATTCTACTTTTCGAATATTTTATTAAAATCCATGTCTATAAAAAACATGCTTTTTACATATCTCCCTAATCTTAAAAATTAAATCCATGTCTAATGATAGGCAATATATCTTTTACAGGTCCATCTAATTTTATCTTACCATTATCAATCACTATTATTCTGTCACAAAGTTCCTCTACTTCATGGAATTGATGAGTAGACAAAATAATATTTCTTCCGGTCGATTTAATAGCTTTCAAGTGGTTCATAATTAATCGAGATAAGTTCACATCTACCGCAGCAGTAGGCTCATCTAAAATAAGTACTTGTGGATTGTGCAGCATAGCTTTAGCGAGGCAAAATCTTCTTTTCATGCCACCAGATAATGACTTAGTATTGTGTTTTAAATTAGGAAGTAGGCCAACTTTATCTAACAATTCCCAAATCTGCTCCGGAGTTATTTCTATTCCATAGCTCCAAGCCCAAACTTTCAAATACTGTTCTAAATTTAAGAATACGTTTAAAAATGGCTCTTGAGGCATAAATCCTAAGTAATGTTTAGCGCCTTTATCTAAATCAAGTCCACAAACCTTAATACAGCCTTCAGTTTTTTTTATAATTGAGCCAATTATATTAAGCAAAGTTGACTTCCCTGCTCCATTTTTGCCTAAAATTGCCACAGCTTGTCCATATGGTAATTCGAAAGATATATGATCTATCCCAACATTATAAGGATCTTGATAAATTTTAGACAAATTTGAAATTGATAAAGCGGACATAAATTTTATTTACCGAAAAAAGTTAAGAGGTTGGTATTATGAATTTTGTTTTTTTCAGCAATTAAATCTAAAATTAACATCTGATTAATTGACATTTGATTTTTAGATTTTGTCTGATCAAAGAACTTTTTAACTTTAACATAAAAATTAAAAAACTCTTCTATGTTAATTTTTTTTAGCCAAATACCTTTTAATAAAATTAAGTTGGACACTTCATCAAATCCACGCGAAACATTCCCACGCGAAACATTATCTAGTTTAACGTCTAATTTTGTATCAATAATTTGTCCAATTTCGGTGAAATATTTAAGCGCGTAATCATGAGTGAAATTTCTAGGTTGATCTAGTATCAATTTTCCTAAGTAATCTAAAGCTAATTCGGATACAAAACGATTCGAACTGGATTTTAAATCTTCAAGTATATCAATCACATTTAATCTAAACTCAGGATCTATTTTATTTGCAAACTGAGCTTTGACTCTATTAACGTCATTTGCAAACTGAGTTGTGTTGATGTTGTTGATATCAACATCAGATGAATCATCTAACGTTTCTGCGGACTTAGTAATGAAATTAGAGATAAATTTAAACTTTGCTATGTAGTTTATTTTGGAATCATTTTTTAATTTATCCAGTTCAACTGAATTATTCAAAATATCAATTGTAATTTTTCGATTATAATGATAAGTTTGTTGATAAAAGTACCCAGTAATACTAAAGTAGCTTACTAAGCCTATTCCCAAAATGATAGATGTATATAAAATTTTTCTAAAGATTTTTATATTTCTCTCAAATTTTTCATCTGAAATAGCCTCTTCTAGAAGATTCATAAATTAAGGTCTAGTTTTAGCCATTCTAGCATAATTTTATTCAAAAAATTTCTAAGTTGACAATAAACAAAGCATATCTTTTAAGCTGAAACAAATTTATTTTTAAATAACTTGTGAATTTGACTAATTTTTCTTGAAGCATTGTTAGGTTTCAATATATTTTTATTTACAGATCTATGTAACATAGACTGACATTTTTGTAGCAATTCAAAAGCTTCAGAATTAGTAGAATTTTGTTGTGTTAAGCAGTTTTTAAACTTTTTTATGTAAGTTTTAAATTCACTTGCTCTGGACACATTGATAAGTCTTCTTCTTTGATTTTGTCTAGCTGCTTTTTCTGCAGATTTAGTGTTAGCCATATTGTCTAATTTAGGTTAATAAACTAAATTATATCACAAAAAATTATATTAGAAACTTCCCATAATTATGTTGTAAGTAGAAACTAATTTATATAACCCTCTAACAAATCTTTAAGTTTTCCTGATTTGTGCATTTCGATTATAATATCGCACCCACCAATAAAATTTCCATCAACATATAATTGTGGTACAGTAGGCCAGTTACTAAAAACTTTAACGCCTGATCTTACTTGCTCGCTATCTAAAATGTTAATTCCTACAAATGGAACCTTTAAACGCTCTAATAAATCAACTACTCTAGAAGAAAATCCACAAGCTGGGAAATCATTATCACCTTTCATAAAAAGAACAATGTTGTACGTACTAACTAAATTTTTAATTGCTTCTTGAACTTTTTCAACGTTCAATTTTGATAAAGATTCAATAAATACCTGACTTATTTGATTCAATTGAATATTGCTCAGCTTCATGAATTCTTCTTTGGATAAAGCCTTATCATGCATAATTCCATTTTTCTTGGTATCTTGAACGCGAGTTTCAATAACAGTAGTTTGATTATGTTTATCAATAATATTGGCGCTTAGATTATGAATATCAGGTGCGATGTCTGTCATTTTGATCATATTTAACTATTTTTAGAATATACCATAAAACTAATTTGAAATCCAACATGGAGAGATTTGAAATCATTTTAGCTATGAATGATAACAATAAATACAAAATTAACTTTTATATCATGATATCTTTTACACCATCAAAATACAAAATTAACTTTTATATCGTGATATCCTTTACGTCACCTTTCAAAATATTTGCAACAAATCTTAGTTTAGCCAACGCCTCAGCTGATCCAATTAGGTTAAGATTCCTAATTGCTTCGTAGCCCTCATACAGATATTGTCTATAATCCGACTTACACTTTAGTAAAATTTCTTTAGCTTCGATAAACTCTGGAGCTTCCGCAGACTCTGGATCAATGAAAGATTCATCTAATATATCTTCATCAAAATTATCAAGATTTATCTTTGATCGCAACAATTTTAGAATTCTATCAGGAGTAGTATTAAGTATTTGATTGTCTTCAAAGCATCGTGTTAAAAATTCTAAATTTAAACTTACGTTACTCAGGTCCAGATTTGTTTTTTTAGCCAATTGATCTAAATAATACTCTAGTCTCAATATATCATCATTAAGGATCTTATATCCCTGATGCGCATCGTTCGCCTCTGTTTCATCATTCAATAAATTAAAATATTTATCTTCTAGCGCCTCTAAACATATTTCTGGGGATGATTTTTCAAATAGTTTTTCAAACTGTCTTGATAGATTTAAAACTTGATATCCTTTAAGTTTAAGAGGCCTCATGTATTGTTCTGGATCAACTCCAAATAATTCAAAATAGTTCATATACAATTTTAGATTGTTAATAATTTATTCTATCTCAAGTAATGGTATTGGATTCTCCATAATTTGCAATTTCAACTAGAATTATTAATAAAAAAAATAATAGTTACTTTAGAGACATTAGGCTTAAATTTTTCTCTTCAACTCTTTTGTTTACTTTTTTGTTGTATTCTTCAACTAATTTATCAATCTCTGCAGTTTCTTTTTTAACAATATCTTCGGACACACCCTCTTTCTCTAATTTTTTTAAGGTTTCCATTCCATCTCTTCTGATGTGTCTTATTGCAACTTTAGCCTTCTCGCCAAATTGACTAATAACCTTAGTCATTTCTTTACGGCGCTCTTCGGTCACAATAGGCAATTTAACTATTAAGATTCCAGCTTCATTGCTAACATTTACACCTAAATTAGCAGCATTAATGCCTTTTTCAATATTCTTTAAATTAGCCACGTCCCATGGTTGTATTTTTAGAGTTTGCTTATCTATAGCTGATGCGTGAGCTACCTGAGTTAATCTCACTCTATCTCCATGGCTTTCTACTAAAACCCTATCTAACATTTTAGTTGAGGCCTGAGATGCGCTAATCCCAGACATGTCCTCTTCTAGAGATTTTAGAGTTTGCTCAAGTTTCTTTTGCACATTAGCTTTAATTAATTGATTCATAACTTAGAAGATTAGAAGAATTTTTTTCGAAAAGATTATACCACGAAATTTATAATACATTGCACAATCAAGTTTCTCGATAAAGAAATAAAGCTAAAGTTATGTTTTGAGGATTTTTTTGAACGTAAATCCTAAATAAGTCAATAAAAATACTGAACTTGAAAGAATGATTAAAATAATTGGCATGCTAAATAAATTAAGCTGTGAATAACTACCAATGAGAAAAATCATCAAAGTGATAATGCTATAGTACATAGAAATAAAAATAGAGCTCGAAATACCTATATTTGTTTTATTTTTAAAAGAAGAAGTTAAGATGTTGTTGCTTGTAGTAAAGCTTAAACAAATTATTAATATTTGTAAAATAGCACTGATTATAGTTATTGATATTGTATTAAGATACACAGATTTAAAATTTTGAAACACCATAATAAGCCCTAAGAAAATAAAGCTCAGAACTCCTGACGCAAATGAAGTTAGTTCAACTATACGTCTTGTTTCAATTCTTTTAATCAAGAAATTATTTAGTGTGCCCACTAAAAACATTCCAATACCAAAGCTTAAATACACTAAGCTATAAGCTTCAGAAGACAGCTTCAAAACTCCCATATAAAAAAATGGAGCTTCATAAAATATTCCAAAAACAATACTTGCGGAAAGGCCTATTATAATTGCTCTTAATAAGATATTTAAATCAAAGATCATACTTCTAAAAATAAGAATAAATAGTTCAAAATTAGTTCTTAAAGTTTTAAAAAAACTTTTACTGAATAGTTGACTCTGAGTAGACGGATTAGTTTCTTTAAGAAAGAAAATATTAAGCAACAGAAGAGCTATTAAAATTGGAGCAACAACATAATATCCTAATCTCCAATTAGTTTGTATTGCTAAATAATTGCCCAATAATATCCCCATGAATTTTGTAAAAAAGGAAAAATAATATGCATGACCATAAACTTTACTCAATTCTTTTCCCTCGTATACATCGCGACATATGGCTTGAGATAATACACTGCTCATACTAGATCCCGCACCTTGAATAAACTTACCCAAATAGAAAGTGTCAATTGTATGACTATTGCTAAATATAGAAATCCCTAAAACAATCAACAAGAAGCATATTAAAACACAACGTTTTCTACCAATTATGTCGGATAGTTGACCAAATATCATTACGCCCACTACAAACCCACTAAAGTACATTGAAGATGCATGTTGCATATTAGACTTAAGCATGCCCAAGTCATTAACTATTTCTAACGTAAGTGGAGAATATATGTCTTCTACAAACTTTGCAATTGCTATAATTACAAAAACTAATAGCAAATTGATTCGATTCAATTGGCTCATAATATATGGAGTATAAAATCAATAAAGATACATGTCAGAGGTTGACAAGCTAATTAATCTTAACATTTTTGAACAACTTCTGGATAATTTTTCTTTTACTGGTTTCAGAATAATTAGATTTATTTCTAAAGTATTCAATCGCTAAAAGATAAGCGGTTTCTATAATTCTATCTTTTATTTTGGCTTGTTGGGTTAAGTAATCCGTTTCGACCCTAGATTCTACTTCACTAGAATTTTTAGTCATTTCCACTTCCAGAGATTGTAGCTTTTCTTCTCTAATTTTATTCAAGTCATCTGTAATCTGGTCACAAGTTTGTTTAAAGTTAATTTGCATATTTACAAATTCCTTCTCCATTTCTTCAAGCTTGAGGCTATATTCATCCAATTTAGATTCTGAAGTGGCAATATCATCAGAAATTTTCTTAGCTTGTATGTCTAAGCTATTAACCATTTTTTTATGAGCAAATTTGTAATAACCCATCAGCAATAAAATAAAACCAGATAAAACAATAATTTTGTCTAACATAATATAATCACGTGTATACTCAAGATTATACTAGAAATTTGACCAAAGATTATTTCATGCACAGAGTTAAATTCTATTACTAAAAATTAGGTGTAGATAATTTACAACAAATTGTTTTTTATAAATCATTTTTATAAATCGATATTGAGTATGAGATAAATCGATATTAAGACTCAATTGCGCATGAATAACTCGTATTGAAACCCAAATAAACCGAAGATAAATCGATTTGAATCCCAAATAAAACGATATTGAACATGAATAACCGTATTGAAACCTACTTAATTAGGCTGCTTAATCTTAAAGCAATTAATATTGATCTTCTAATTAGGCTGCTTAATCTTAAAGCAATTAATATTGATCTTCATTTTATGATATATTCGCACCAAATCTTTTTCGTTAATATCTTCATCATTTGCCACAGTCTGAATTGAATTCAGCTAATTAGGCTGCTTAGTCTTAAAGCAATTAATATTGATCTTCATTTTATGATATATTCGCACCAAATCTTTTTCGTTAATATCTTCATCATTTGACACAGTTTGACATATAAGTTTAGAGTAAACTATCATCGATTCTTCTATTTTTTCCTCGCTACTTAAAATATTTAATTCCTGGCTACGTTCTCCACTCAATTCTTGGTATTTTTTATGTAATTTTTCCTGATATGTTTTTTCTGTTTTTAAAATTTCTTTTTCCAATTCATTAATTTTAGTATTTCTATACTCGGAAATCTTTTTTTGATGACTTGAAAGTTCTTGTCCTAAGTGTTTAATTCTATCGGATAGGATAGTTAATTTTTCCCCTCGATTAATTTCTTTACTGACTCTATTTTGTAGATTTTTTTTGAGAGTTGGGTAAAAATATAATGTGAAAAAACAATAAATTGAAACAAATGCTACCAGAGTCCAAACTAATTGGATTATCGAATTATAACTGAAGTCCAACATATTATTTTGTTTAAAAGTTAAGTTTTACTAACCTATAACGCATTAACTTAACGTGCTATAAGTAAATTATACCAATAATTTGACATAAACGTGAATTATTCTTGGCATTTCTTTCATCGTGTCTATGTTTTTAATAAGACTTTGTTCACTACGCATTATGCATAGAATTTTCTCCGGATAACTTCAAAGAAAAATCAGTTATACATTCAGTGAATATTGTTAAATCATTTTCTATACCTTCATAAAAATCACACAAATCATCAACGTTATCAGATGCGTTGAATTTAATAATTTTATCCTTCAAATTCATTTTCATATCACCAACCTTTTTCAATGCATCAAGAAATTCAGTCGTAAAATCTTCAATAGAAATTTTATTCTTTTGATTCTCTAATACATCAAGCTTACGCTTTGAGGTTTTTGATAAATTATGTATTAATTTTAAATTATTTACCGTATCTACTTTTTGCTTTTCGGAGTAATAATATGTGTTGGATGTATATGAGGATCCTTTCAATTGACCTGGACCACATTCTTTATCTTCTTGAATAGTACCTTGTGATACTGTAAATTTATCTTGATCAAGTTCAGGCGAATGTCTCTTAATAATTTTAATATAGTATTTATAAATTTGTTTTAATCGCTCAATTAAAAGACTATAATCTGTTTTAATTACGGATCCATTCATTTTATCGTGATCTGAACTTTTATAGTTGATCTCTAAACCATTATGTAATGTCGCAATTATCTGTGTCGCTTTATTTTCCATGTCGTTTTTATGGGGTTGTCCAGATAAAACAAGATCTGTACCTATTTTAAGCTGCAACTCGCTTTTATTGGGTTTAAAATTTCCAAGTGGAACTTTTATAGTCATACAACTCTTTCCTTTGGTTACCAGTTCAGTACTGGTAGCTTCGTTTTTTGTTGTTATGCAAACTCTTTGAGGCGCAGTTTTTGATTTATCATTACAAATAAGTGTAAACATTTTTGGTCCCAAATCTTTAGGCAAAATCGCTAGATGTTTTTTTGAACAATCAATATGAGCAGTTGAAATTACATAAGGAAAAAGAACAAGATCTTTATTATAACTAATCTGATTACAAAAATGAATTTTAATATGTTTATATTTTGCATTACTTAGTAAATCGCACTTATAATCATAATTAAATCCAATAAAATTTAGGGTTTTCATATCACCTATTTTAACTTCTAAGAAATTGATAGATTGTTTAGGGTTCTCACTATAGCGAATGTCTAATTGTTTCAAGAAATAATCAGAATTATTTTCTCTCTTATAATGAAATTTGGCGCCTATAAAATTGTTAAAATTTGAGCCTAGCTTTGAAAAAGACCCGAGTTTATCCTCAGGCGAAAAACTTATTGTAAAATCATATCCTATGCTGGTGCGCAAAATCATTTTTTGTTCTACAACATTGCATCCTATAACATCACCGCTTGTAGTGAAGTTAGGATAATATTTAGTGTAATTTGTTGGTTTTGACTTGTATGATGAGATTAAATGTAATTGTTTCATGTTGTAAAAATTATATATAACTAATTATATATAATATAATATATATAAAAAAGTAACATATTTTCAATTATGAAAACTAAATCTATAAAATAAGATCTATAAACTACTTGAAAAAATCGAAATCTTAAGTTAATTCGAGATCTTAAGCTGATAAAGAAATATATTCAAACTATAGTTTTCTTTTAATACTACATTTTCTCGTGCGTGATATATTCATCTTCAGGTAATTCTAGATTAAAGTTTTTTCCATACCAAGATTCTTTAAAAACGTACTACTTGGTGCATGAATATTTTGGACATAGACAGGTTAAAGCTGTAATAACCTTGAACTTCTATTTAATAAACACAGAGTTATTTAAAGTTTTTTTCCATACCAAGATTCTTTAAGAACGTACTACTTGGTGCAATGAATATTTTGGACCTGGACAAATTCATAATGTAATAACCTTGAACCTCTCTGTATAGACTATAAAAATCATAATTTTTACCGTAAGCCTCAGATAACATTATCACTGCTTGTTTATCCGCTTCAGCTTTAATTATTTCGGATTTTTTTTCAGCTTCTGAAAGCAGTATTTGAAATTCTTTATCAGTTGTAGAAGTAATTTCCATAGCAAGCTCATGCCCTTCTGCTCTAATTTGCATAGATTCTTTAAGTCTTTCTGTTTCCATACGATTATATATGGATATACTATTCTGTTCTGGAAAATCTGCATGCACGATCCTAACATCCGTAATTTTTATTCCAAAATTTGGAGCATCTTGATTCATTAAATCTTTTATTTGAGTCATTATTGAAGAACGTTTACTCGAAAATAGATCTGTCAATTGAATTTTACCAATGATTTGACGCATGGCTGTTTCTAATAAGCGCTCACCAGTGTTTTTATTATTCATTTTTTTATAGAAAATCAAAGGATCTTTGATTTTGAATTTACCAAATGCATCTATTAATATTCTTTTTCCATCAGCAGTAGTTAACTCTTTTGAGATAGAATCGATATTTGAAAGACGTTTTTCCATAAAAGAAACCGTATCTATAAAAGGTACCTTTAGTTTTAAGCCTGGCTTGTCCAAAATTCTTACCGCTTCTCCAAATTCAAATACGATAGCATATTTGCGTTGGTCTAAGATAAAAAAACCGTCCATGATAGTTAGTAATGATATGACGGCTATCGAAATGTATAGATAATATCTATTTTGCATAATCTTTGATATATTAATTATTTTCTAGTGTTTTGAGAGTAGGTGCATTTAAACTTTTTTCACCATCAGCATAGTAAACATGGTCAGCATCTGTAAATATAATTTCTTTTACATTAGACAACAAATAGTCTCTAGCCTCGCTAATCATTTCAAGTTTAATTGCACTTTGCTTTGGTTTATCGCTACTAATAAATCTGTCTAATAGAACATTATATCTGGCAATCTTTCCTTCTGCTTGCATAATTCTCTTGGCTTTAAAACTTTCAGCTTCTGAAAGTAATTTCTGAGCCTGCCCTCTAGCCTCAGGAATTTTTTTATTTCTGTAAGCCATAGCTTCGTTAATAAACTTTTCTTTATCAGCTTTAGCTATTTGAACTTCACGATAAGCGCTAATCACTTGGGATGGTGGCTCAGCGGTCAAAAGTTGAATCATTTCAATTTTTATTCCTAAACCATATCCATCAAGTATATCTTGAGCCAATTGTTTAGTTTGTTCTATTATTCTCTGTTTTCCGTCTGATAAAATGGCTTGAGTATTTATCCTAGAAGCTACTTCTCTAAGCGAACTTTCAACTACTGATTTTATCGTAGAATCCGGATTTACTACATTCATTGCATATTTTTCTAAATCATCTATATAAAACACAACGTCTGCAGTTACGCGAACTATATTCTCATCCCCTGTTACCATAGTACTTTCGAGATGATACTTTTCATTATCTTTATTTTCAGAACGATATCCAATTTCAATTCTTCTTGATTTATCTACTGGTATTACTGACACTTTTTCTACAAGAGGAATTGCAAAATTAAGTCCAGAATTACCCATTCTAACTATTTCACCAAATCTAACAACTATAGACTGTTCGCCCTCTTTAACTTGATATACACCAGAAGACAATACGAATATGCATCCCAATAAAGCAATGATGATCAAGATGCTTTTTTGATGCTTGAAGTTAATGCTATTGTTAGAACTACTGTTTGGGCTATCCCAAGGAGATTTAAAATTCATAGGTTAACTGTTTTTTTTAAAGTATAAGCTAATATCAACAAAATTTCAAAACAACCTGGTTTATAATGATAGTTAGATTATTCAGCAAAACGCTTATGATGGAAGATAAAAACAATAAGATAAACATCGACCTCAAAGAGATTGATCAAATAGTTCAGAATCGAAAAGCACGCTTGATAAATAAAAACATTAAGTTTCCTATATATTTGGATTACAATTCAACCACGCCTGTTGATATTAAAGTTTTGGAGCAGATGATACCATACTTCAATTCTGATTTTGGCAATCCACATTCTCGAACTCATTCATATGGCTGGTCTGCTGAAGAGGCAGTAGAAAAGGCTAGGGAGCAAGTAGCCAAGGTTATAAATTGCGAGACAAAAGAAATAGTATTTACTTCAGGTGGAACTGAGGCTAATAACTTGGCTATTAAAGGAGCTGCTAGATTTTATAAATCAGACACTAAAAATCATATTTTAACCATATCTACAGAACATAAATGTATTATAGAAACCTGTAGAAATTTAGAAGATGAAGGATTTGAAGTAACTTATTTAGATGTAGAAAAAGATGGATTAATCGATTTAGAGAAATTTGCTAAAGCAATTAGACCTTCTACTATATTAGCTTCTGTGATGTTAATTCAAAATGAAACCGGTGTAATTCAAGACTTGAAATCTTTGGGAAAAATTTGTCGAGATCACAATATTTTATTTCATTCAGATATTGTTCAAGGTTTTGGCAAAATTCCTATTGATGTAGAAGAATGCAATTTAGATTTAGTTACCATTAGTGCGCATAAAATATACGGCCCAAAAGGTATTGGAGCATTGTATGTTAGAAAAAAACCTAGAGTCAGACTTAAATCCATTTTTAGCGGCGGAGGACAAGAGAGAGGAATGCGTTCTGGAACTAATCCAACTCCATTAATTGTTGGGTTTGGGTTAGCGGCGGAGATAGCTGTTTCTAAAATGGAAGAAGATAGAAAACACTATACCCTTTTATCTAACAAACTATTAGAAATACTTAATAAATATTTGGATTATATATATGTAAATGGCAATATAGATCATAGATATCCTGGTAGTTTAAATATTAGTTTTGAATTTGTTGAAGGTGAGTCATTAATTATGGCAATTAAAGATTTGGCTTTATCGTCTGGTTCAGCTTGTACTTCTGCCTCTTTAGAATCCTCTTATGTTTTAAGAGGAATGGGTGTAGACGAAGCTTTGTCTCATACATCTTTAAGAATTTCTTTTGGGCGTTATACTAGCTTAGAGGAAGTTGAATATGCAGGATACCTGATAGTTAAAAGTGTACTTAGGTTAAGAGAATTAAGTCCTCTTTGGGAAATGAAACAAGAAGGAATAGATATCAATTCTATAGAATGGTCCCATTAAACTAGTGTCTTTTTTATTAAATGAGATCATTAAAAAATGAATAGTTTCACTAAAAAATCTAAATAAATTTAGGTTTATTGGATAAATATTAAGTGTAGATATTTTTCAAACATAACCATATAACTTGAAGTAAGGTGACTATATATTCCAAATTTCTTAGTTATTAAAGTATAATCATTCATATTTTCTATATATAATAGGGATCATGAGTCAAAATAGCAACTATAATACCAAAAATACAAGTGACCTAATCAATGAGCCTGTATTTGAAAATGCGAACTATAGAAAGATATTGTATTTTTTTTTTAAAAATCATAAATTAGGCGTAAGTTACTTATTGTTACTAATGTTAATCGGCGGAATTACAAATTCAATTGATAGCATTTTAATTAAAAAAGTTATTGATTTTGTTGACACAAAGTTTGATGTTAAACCTACTCATTGGTTAGATTGGAATTTAATGATTTGGCCTTTAATTTTTTTTGGGTGGTGGGAATTTTTAAATCTTCTGTGGAGAGCATATGATATTGTCTACTTGAAGGTAATACCAAAAATTAAGCAAGAAATTATAGAAAAATTGTTTAGTGATATTCAAACTTATCCATATCAATATTTCAAAAATCAAGATAGCAGCTTAATACCCGGAAGAATTATGGAAGCAGCCAGATCATTAGAAATGACCTATGCTATCTTTACTGAACAAATCTTACGAAAAATTGTTAGTATAATTACAGCTTTATTTGTTATTTATTATATAGATATAAATTTATTTTTAATATTTTTTGCATGGATTGTAATTTTTACTTTAATTAGTTTTTCAATATCAGCTAAGGCTGAAAATTATTCTAAAACATATAGTAAAAGCAAAGTCAAAATCAATGGATTATTGAGTAATTCTTTACTAAATATATTTAACGTCAAAATATTTAATGGAAGAGCTAAAGAAATAGCTTTTTTATCAAAATATACGGATAAGATGAGGGAAAAAGATGAAGTTATGCAAATTTTTATGACAAAAGTTAGATATTTGCTAGGTATAAGTTGCAGTATTATGGTGTTGTTTATAATATATTTTACAATTAAATTAAAGTCTGAAAATATATTATCGTTAGGTGATGTGGCTTTAGTTATTAATATGTGTATTTTTGTTGCTAATGATGTTTGGGAATTGGTGCAAGAAATGAGTGATTATAGTGAAGAATTAGGTGCATTTAAACAATCTTGTAATGTTATAAGATCACAAATCGAATTTGAGCAATTTCAATATCCAAATTTATCAAAAAAATCTAAAAATTTTATATTGACCAAGGGCTCAATTGAATTTAAAAACATATCTTTTGGATATGTAGATCAACAAAAATTATTTATTGATGAATCGATTTTAATTAATGGGGGAGAAAAAATTGCCTTAGTGGGGTCTTCTGGATCAGGTAAAAGTACATTCGCTAATTTAATTGCCAGAGTTTTTGATATTCAAATGGGCAGTATTTTAATTGATAATCAAAGCATATATGACATATCCATTGAAGATTTAAATAAAAATATTAGCTTTATTGCTCAAGAGCCAATTTTATTTGAAAGAACTATTTTTGACAATATTGCTTATGGGGTTTTAACTCCTACATTAGAAGAGGTAATAACTGCATCTAAAAAAGCATTTATTCATGAAAAGATTATGTCTTTAAAAGAAAATTACTATTCCAAGTTTGGTGAAAAAGATATTAATTTTTCTATAGGAGAAAAGCAAAGAGTCATAATAGCTAGGGCTATTTTAAAGAATGCGCCTATCTTAATACTTGACGAAGCAACTAGTGCTTTAGATAATATTACGGAAAAATTAATCACTAATTCTTTGGATGAATTAATGAAAAATAAAACCTCTATAATCATAGCTCACAGGCTTTATACTCTAACTAAAGTAGATAAAATCTTAGTGTTTGAAGGAGGCAAAATAGTAGAAAGTGGTAAGCATGAAGATTTGCTAAGTAGGCGTGGTCAATACTATAAATTATGGCAGTCTCAATTTGAAATCAAGTAAAAAATAGTTCAGCTAAATTATTAAAAAATGTATTTGGAAAATTCAATGATTTATTATCAAGTAACTTAGCGCTAAAGCTTCTTTGTAATATAAATCTTAATGTTAATTGAAAAACATTACCTTGAAACAGACCTTACGAATACATCAAAAATCTAACATTAAAGTTACGACACCTATTTCTGCTTTCAAATTCAAAAAATTTGAACCAGTTACAACGCCTATTTCTGCTTTCAAATTCAAAAAATTTGAGCCAGCCAACGATAATATTCCTGGTAATATAGTTACTAAGGCATTTGGAAGAGAGGAAAAAGAAGAGGATGACATGATAATAAGTGGCCTATGCTCTCTTTCTATCGTGGACCATCAAAAGCATTTAATATTACCTGAAGCATACGAAAAAATCTTTGAGCAATCCTTGGAGAACGTAAAAGTTGTATATAACCACAACTATACTAGTCCACTCTTGGGTCGCATTTTAGAGCTTTCTTTGGTTACCATTGATGTGAAGCCACCTAAGCTTTTCGACTCCAATCGTAAGCCCCATAAAACTTATGGACTATATGTAAAAATAAAATTTCATAATACTGAAGAGGGCAGATTAACATATAGACAATATAAATCTCAAGCAGTTCCTAGTTTTAGCATAGGCTTTGAGGCTTTAGACTACGATACAATTTGTGCTACAAAACTAATAAATGATAAAAAATATAGTCAATATATTCGTACATTTAATGAAAAGACTAGCCCTAATCAAAATGATGTTATTTGGGTAATTTCTAATATAAATTTGATAGAAGTCAGTTTAGTTTCAGTGCCCGCTAACTCATATTGCCATACGCTTTCGTATGCAGAGACACTTGATTTATTTAAGCCTGAAAGTATTGAATATGTAGATGAAAGGAATTTTTGTTACCGTGACCCACAAATAAATAATAATGAGGGTGGAAAACATGGCAATGAAAGAGGGGGGGAAGGCGATATTCAAACTAGTACGAAGAAAAATAATAACAAAAAAGGGGTCACGGGACTTGAGGGAAAGAAAAACAATGCAGAAAGTAAACCAAAGAATATAGTAAGAGCTTATTTGGGGGATGAAACTGTTGACGACCTTGGTCACATCAATTCATGCTTAAATGAAAAGGATGGGAAGGATGGGAAGGATGGTACTCAATTAAATTCACAAGATTTCCAATCATATTGCCAGTCATCAGACAAATTATCAAAGAAGCATTCAACTAAAGCTAAATGTTTTTTATTTTCTAAATTATTTCCCAAGCTTCATAAATTAAATCAAAAATTAAATCAAAAAATATATGGATCAAAATTCAAATAACACAGATATAAATGAGATCTTGTCAATTTTAAGTGACATACTCGATGAAAAAGATGACAAGGATAAAGATATAGAAAAAAATAAAATCTCTAATAAGGAAAATGTAACTGAAGAAAATACAACTAAACAACCAGGTGAATATACTTATAAAAATATGAACTCAAACAAAAAAAATGAATTGATGGATTCAAATTTCCATAATACTGTTAATATAAATAGCAAAAATGAATTGATGGTACACAAAGGTCAATTTAGCGCCCCAGCTAAAACTAATATGATTAATTTAGGAGACGGTTTTTTTACTAAATCTACCGAAGATCTTTTGGTTTCTAGCGCACATTGGTCCCATAAACCTCATAAATCTTATTTAGAAAATACGCATCATCAGAGTTTATTAAACTACTTTGATACAATAAAGTCTAATAATCCAATAGAAGTCATTGACTCTAGCAAAGTTAAAGTTTCTATCAAGACTTCTGATAATCCAGTTATGATTGCCATTAATAATGGCAACAATGTTTCAATTGATGAAATTAATCCTATAAAATTAGCTTCAGTGTTTCTTAGTGTCGCTGTCACTTGCATTGATACTATTACAGAAGATTTGGTAGAAATAGTCACTAAAAAAATGAAAGATGAAACGGAGGATTTTATTACAGAGCAAATTTTTACTAGAGGTAAACCTAATCCTAAGCAAATAAAATCTATCTTTAATTTAATGGAAGAGACAGATGTTCAAATCAACGCGGAAATTGGAAAAAGTGCAAATGAAAAGAAAAAACTCAGTTTAAAAAATGATCTATCGATTGTCAGTATAAAAAAATATGGAACAAATGGGGAGAGTAAATTGGGTGATGTGGACATGATTAGTTTATTACACGCGATCAATTCTACTCTTTTACATTCTATAAACTCTGGACAATACAAGAATTTATATTGTTTTATGTCTCAAAGCGTATATAGCGCCTTAGTAAGTAGTTCAATAAAAGTTTTTTCCGATTCAGACAAAGAAGCAGGAGATGATGAAGATAGTGGTGTTAAATCATTTTTTAGTCATTTATGCAAACATCAAATACCCATACTCAAGGGTATGCAAATAGTTTTGGTAAACAATTTGGAGTTAGAAACTGATGAATCAACGCATAAGATTTTTATAGGAGATCCAAAATCTTTTAAAATATTCAGCAATGATTTCAAAATTTCTAGGAATCATCAATGTAATGCGGATGTTTTTTATGTAGATTGTAAGATATCTACATTTTTGGCAAATAAAAACTTTAAATGTTTAACTTTACTTAAAAATTAAGAACACGTTAAGCAAAGAGTGGGAACTGTAAAGGGCCCGTAAAAAAATAATTAATTAATATTTATATGACTTATAAACAAATTCTAACCGAGAGCATAATCAATATAATTGATGAATCGATCGTTAATGTAATCAGCAGCGAGTTTTACAAATTCATTTATCCCAATCCTGATATTGCAAATATAAATATTAAATTAGTTTCAGATTCCAAAACTAATTTTCGAAGTTTGGTTATAGAAGATGAAAAAGAAGAAAAAGATCAGCAATCGTCTTTAGCTAAAAAAGATGCTAAAGATGCCATAGATCTTGAAATGTTTATTATGTTATACGATTATGCTAATACAATTTTGTTTTATTTAAATACTAAACTTGGTATCCCATTGATGTATAAAAATATTAAATGCACTTTACCTCCAATCACCAGAAAGTCAAAGTACAGAATAGAATTGCCGTTTTATCTCTCTCCAAATATATCAATAAAATCAGATACTTTGTTTATAGAAATTATTAGCAATAATAATTGTAGAAATGTTTTTTCTAATTTAATATCAATAGAAGTTATTAAAGACATTGACTCACCTCATCAATTTGAAATACATGATACAAATATCATGTATAGATTGATGTCAGGAGCTATAAAAAAGCATATGATGCATCTTCTAGGAAAGTCCAAAGAGTCTAAGGAATCTCTCGAAAATATTTATGAAATGTATATACCGAGATTTAACATTATTGATGAATTTTGATTTTATAAAATATGAATTTATTAGACAAAATAACACTTCTACATTTAAAGTGTAAATATGATGATATTTTTAACGTAAGCTTTCTTGATTTGATTAAAAAGAACGCCACTAGTTTATTGACGACTAGATGTGATTTTAGAGAGTATCAAATCAGGATAGTTAATCCTAACTCCAAGTTAAAAGATAATGGTTTAGTTTATCAGCGTTGCGGGGTTTTCGATATGATGTATCATCACAAAATATTAGAATTCCAGCCCTCTATTGATATATTGAAAGATATATTGAAGAATGATATGGGAAATAGTGAAAAGAAGAAGGATGATTCATCTAATGCTTTAATTTCAAGCACAAATAAACCAGAGCAAAATAAAAATGTTCATGATGATAAGGATTTTTACCATGATTGTATAATAATTTTATTTAGCAAAAAGGTGTATTATGCAAATACAATTTTATCGAAGAATATTGAAAGATTAATTCAGATAACTGGCATAGAAATTATTTAGGTTCTAAAGTATTGTTTACTATACCTTGAATGGAAAAGCATAATTTACTATACCTTGGATGGAAAAGCGTAATAACTAAAATATTTTAAATTCAATCTAACGTAATAAAATCGATTTTAATCAACCCTTATAAAATACACTAACTTCAATGTTAGAATAATGTATTCACATATTTTATATTTTTATGAATTTATCAGCTTTAGAAGAAATAAAATTTTACAAGGAGCTTTGTATGCAAAATAACAATTTCACTTTAGAAAAATTGCAATATACTGCAATTGATTCGTTTATTTCTGCAGAAACTTTAGAATATCATCATGGCAAACATCATCAAGGATATTTAAACAATTTAAATAAATTAAAAGATACTTTCAATCAAGCGACAAATGATTCTCAAAAAAATCATTTCATACATGATTTTTATTTAAAATCTTTAAAAGGTTTAGAGAGATTTAAAGATCTAGAAGTGGCCAAAATATGCCAAGAGGTATACAATAATAGTGCGCAATGTTTAAATCATTCTTTTTATTGGCAATCTATTAGCTCGGTCGCGATGACTCCTAGTGCAAAAGTTTTGAATCATTTTGTCAATTATGAGGATTTTGTAGATAAATTTTTAGCAAAATCATCTCACTTTGGATCAAGTTGGGCATGGCTAGTATGCGATAAGGATTTTCGAGTATTTTTTCATTCTACATCTAATGCTTCTAATCCCTTAGAATTAAATTTATTCCCGCTTTTAGTTTGTGACATTTGGGAACATGCTTATTATGTTGATTACCGAAATCAGCGTCTTGAATATATGAAAAAGTTTTTAAATGTTATCAATTGGAATTTTGTAGAGACGAACTTAGACTCGGCTAAGAAATTCTTTAACGCTGTGTAGTACATTAACATTTTATCAAGCGAGACGTGTAGCGCTTTTTCTCATTTTCTAATTAATTTGAAATTCTTCATATATATGTGATACAATTTATTAGTAAAGCACCCGTAGCTTAATGGATAGAGCATATGACTACGGATCATAAGGTTAGGGGTTCAAGTCCTCTCGGGTGTGATTTTACTATTTTAGTAAATTTGTATCAGGTGTTTATGTTTTAAATTACCTAGATACAGTTTTAACTTTTCATTAAATCAATTATTTTTTTAGCAATTTCTACGAATTTTTAGTTAAAAAACTTGATTTTTTGCAAAAAAAGTACTAATATTTCTATGTATGTAGGCTCGTAGCTCAGGTGGTTAGAGCGCATGTCTGATAAGCATGAGGTCGGTGGTTCAACTCCACCCGGGCCTACCATTTTATTTTTTTTAAAACTATTTGTGACTTTCATAGATGAAACTTTAAAGATTGGAGTTTCTTGTAGGTTAGAATTTACTGTTCAGCACCCTAAATTCCTCACAAAATATAAGATTATATTCTATAGTTGCGATGATGCGGAAAATAGCTTTCTAATAAGACAGCTTTTTGATATGCCTTTTGGAATCAAGAAGATCGAAATAGAAGATAACAAGTTGATTTTAAATTTAGAGAATTCATTAAATCATCATTTAGATATATTGAAAAAAGAAGTTGTGGTTTTAATTGCCAAACATTTTAAGTCTGGCTTAACTTTGTTTGATGAGGCTTATATGGAAAATCAACTCGAAAATCAAAAAGAAACCTATTTTAAGGATCAACCTGATAATAACAATGTAAACAAACGGACTTCTGCTTCAGGAGACTATAATCAAGATACAAATTCAGATAATATTAAGGTTTTAAGCGTGGAGCCTACTCCAAATCCTCAAGCTTTTAAGTTTGTAGTTAACAAAAAGTTAAACCAACCAGGAGCATACTTTGATTCGATAGAAACGGCTACTAATTCCAAATTAGCTAGAGCAATTTTTCATGTCCCAACAGTAATGTCGGTATTTTTTGGTCAAGATTTCATAACTATTTTGGCGTCTTCTTTAGAAAAAGAAGATGAGACTTCTATTATAAATATAATTCAACAATTTAAAGACTCAGTAGACGAAGTAGTTTCGATTAATACAGCCGAACTATCTGAAGTTGAAAAAGAAATAGTTAAGATTTTAGATAGTATGATTAGGCCATCGGTACAAATGGATGGTGGTGATATAATTTACAAATCTTTTAAAGATGGAATTGTAACTTTAGAACTTTTGGGAGCGTGTGTAGGGTGCCCAAGTTCTACTATAACCTTAAAACAGGGCATAGAAAGAACTTTAAAGCATTACATTAAGGAAGTTATAGAGGTGGTTTCCGCTTAAGAAGTTTTGTTTAAAAAGTTTATCATAGCTTCATTGCATGTTCTTCACTTAGAGGCTCGGTTTAAAAAGCTCGTTTAACTTCATCTCGTAACTTCCACATTAAAAAGCTCGTTTAACTTCATCTCGTAACTTCCACATTAAAAAGCTCGATTCATAAAATCTTATCAATAATTTCACCAATAGCATTTTGATAACTTCATCAATAACATTAAGGAAGTTGCAGGGACCGTTCCCGCGCATCAAAGAACTGGTCTAACTTCATCTCGTAACTTCCCGCTTAAGAAGTTTTGTTTAAAAAGTTTATCATAGCTTCATTGCATGTTTTCCACTTAGAGGTCGTAAAAAGTTCATCTAAATTCATCACATGGTTCCACTTAAAAGATTCAGCTCATAACTTTAGCGCATGGTTTCCACTTAAAAAACTCGGCTTATATAAAGTTTTATTATATAAAAACAAACAAACAATAGTGCAATATTTCAACTGTAACATCAGTTTATTGTTTTAAGTCCCAATAATTGTCTAAGCACTTATGATGAAGTTTAAAATTCTAATAATTGTTTAAACCTTGATAATGAATATCAAGCTTATTCTAAAGAGTTTCATCAAAGTTTCATCTTGAAGTAATTTTTATCTTGAAGTAATTTTCAGGCAACTAAACTTTAAATTACTAAGGCAAAGAAATTATTAGATCAATTAGTTTTTGCAGGTTTTATACTTACAGCATATTGGCTAGGGTTTGTTATTACTGTGAACGCAGAAGGAACAGATGTTTTGAATATCTCATCTGATATAGGAGATGTAATATCTGCATATACACAATTGGCTAAGTATGGACTTGTTTTTGATACTATAGTATTTTTAAGTACATTGGAAGATATTAAACCTGATGTTTTAAGTATAGAAGCATCACCTTCGTATGCTGCTCTAATTACTTCAGTAGAGTTAGTAAGGCATTTTGTTTTAGATGGTGGAAAGTTTGTTGGTACATGCATGTTGACATTATTAATAGGGTCATGATCAAAAAGTATGATTATATATTTTCCTGCTAGTTCGACGGGCATATTTTCATTTGCATCAGGCTGACCAAATTTCATTACATATAATGAAGCTTCATTATTGTTAATAATTCCATTTCCTCCAATGGCTGCAGAAAAACTAGATCCGGTTTTTCCAAAATTAAACAATGCACCAGACAGAAGTTTTACACTAATTCCACCTGAAGAAGTTAATGGCATAAAACTACGTATTGTACTTGTTGCATTATAATTAAGTGCAAAGTTAGCAGCTTCAGATTTAATGGTCTCTATCTCTGAATCCATTTTTGGAGATATTTCTGACTCTATCATGCCTCGAATTAGAAGATCATTATCTTTGGCAAATAAAGAGAATGCCATAGCATTACTAGTAATGCCTGCAGTTGCTAAAGAAAGTAATATAGCGGTAGAAGTTAATAATTTAGAAAACTTTTTTATCATATTAAACTGAATTAAATTAGACGTATATATGTTATACAAATATATTTTAACTGTTTTTTAGTGTATATTAATAAACCTAAAAGATTTTACGTTAGTTTTATTAAATTAGTAATGTATATAACACAATTTTAAGACTAGTTAACTAAACTTGTTGTTATTAGGTACTGAATGTTACTGAATGTTTTGGATATGGGGAGCTTATTTTTAATGTCGTAAAATTTACTTTTATTAATTATATACTATAGCTGTTAAAATATTTTTTAGTAAATATAAGATTTAATCTTAAAAATAAAAATCACAAATATCTATCAAGAGATATAAAAAGAGATATATTTTTTCTATTTTTTATAAATTTATATAACATTTTTGTACGTTAAATCTTACCTTGAGTATTTGAAATAGGTATTTCAAAATTATTGATATATTTTTACGTCTGTTAAAATGACATTTAAAAAAACAACTTCTAATAAAAAATCCAATTAGACATAAGTTTACTAAATAATTTCTTACCATTAAGACTAAATTGAAATGTAACTGAAGAGCGGGAGAGGGGGGATTCGAACCCCCGATACGTTTAATCGTATGCCGGTTTAGCAAACCGGTGCTTTCAGCCACTCAGCCACTCCCCCAAAATTTATGTTCTTTGGTGAACATAAAATCATTTTATATCTTTGTTTGCCAAAAGTCAAGAAGTCATTTTTATAGCAATCAATGAAGTTGTTATTTATAGTAATCAATAAAGGAACATGAGATCAAAACTAATATTTCATATAACGTCAAAAAAAGTCTATTGCGTAAGTAAAAGTCTATATGTTATACTTATTTGGAATATTTGCAATAAGCACGCAAAAAAAACATAAATTTCAAATTAATGAAAGTCAAGTTCAATTCAGATATTACTAATATTAAGTATGACTCCAGATATCAGGTGTCTATTGAGAAATTATTTCAAATTGGAGCACAATTTGGACATATTTCCAGAAAGAGAAATCAAAAGATGTCTTCTTACATTTACGAATCTATTCATGGTAGAGACCTTATAGACATAAGACAAACACATTTACTTTTGAATAAAGCTTTAAATTTTATATATGAGATTTCTAAAAAAGGTGGCAACATATTACTTTTTGCTCCAAAGCCTGAAACGGTGGAGTATGTTCATCAAATAGGTGAAATTACTGGAATGAATTATGTAACCAGTAGATGGTTGGGTGGCTTAATGACAAACTTTTTCACTGTAAATAAATCTTTACACACTTTAGAGAAAATTGAAGCTGTTTTAGAGCAACGTGATGAATCTGACAAGCTAGAACAGTCTTACGGCACTAAAAAAGAGCTATTAATGTTGAATAGAGCTCAAAATAAACTTAATAAGACCTTGGGTGGAATTAGGAATATGAAAACTTTACCAGATGTTTTAATCATAACTGATTCTAGAACTGGTAGAACTGCTATAAATGAAGCTAAAACTTTAAACATACCAGTAATTTCTATAGTAGATACAAATTCTGATCCTGTGAATATAACCTGTCCAATTCCTATGAATGATGACGCAGAAAGAGTAATAAGATACTTTCTCTATTTTGTATCTCAAGCTGTATTGGCTGGAAAATCAGATAGCGATACTATTAAATCTGCAAAATCTGCCACTGATGATAAAGACGAAGAATCAGCGAATGAATCAGAAGCTTCTGCTTAGTTAATAATTTTTTTTTAACAATATCTTCTTCTTAGTTAATAATTTTTTTTAACAATACAAATTCTTTACATAAAAGTTTTTCAACTAAAAACTTATTCATTAGAGCGGTTAAGAATTTATAGCTTTATTGATGTGCTATATTAGCATGCTTCTTTATATTAAACTCCAAATAGATGAGTATAGACACACACTTATGGAAATTTTTTGATACAATTAGTTATAAAACAAAATTGTAATATGGTTAAAACATTAGAACTAATGATTCTAGCTTTCATTGCTTTCTTGATCATTTCTAAACTACTAAGCGTGCTAGGTATCATAGATGATGATGACCATCAAAAGCAATCTAAAAAAATTATCGAAGCAACTGTCGAAACAGACTATAGCAGATTTACAGATGATACTAGCTTATATCCTTACATGGCTAAACTTGAATCTGAAATATATGGATTCAATTTTGAAATTTTTATAGAGAAAGTAAAAAAAGTATTTAATATACTTACGACAATTGATCTCCAGAATACAGACTCAAACTTATTTAGTCAAATTATTGATAGTGACTCTATAACTAGAATTTGCAATAGATTAGAAATCTATAAAGATAAAGATGTGAAAAATCCTGAGATTTCTATTTATAAAGTAGACTTTTTTGGCAATCGAGCCATGATAACTTTACTTTTTAACACCTCTAATATAAATGAATTGTGGACATTTAAAAAAGATGTAAACAGTAGTGATCCGACCTGGTATTTAGCTGAGATTAATCAAATTGAGCCTTAATCATTTAACTTCTGATTAGTAACTGATTGAATTTAATCAGAATCTTTAGCTCCGATCTTCCTTTAGAGTAAAAACATTAGCTTTGGCTTAGAGGTTATCTTAATAATTCATTGGTCCTGGTCTTAGTCATTCATTGAATATGATTTTTAAACAATTCATTTCATTCAATTCATTTTATTAGAGATTACTTTAATCGTTCACTTTTGACTGTCCTAGAGATTATCTTAATCATTCATTGGCCCTGAAGCCCTGATCTTTAAACAATTCATTAGTCCTGATCTTCCTTTAAAGTAAAAACATTAAATATATAATTTTTTATGTGCTATATAGCACAAGAGCTATTTTTCTGAAATGCACCAGCGGATTGATATATAAACCAATATGCAAAGTATTTAAACTTAGAAAGTCGCACAAAATTGATTCATTATTGATTCATTTTTTAATAAAAATTTGATATAAAAACCTATGCTGCTGAAATGACCGGATTTTTTTATTTTTTTAGTACTTTTAGCCAAATTGATTGACAAGATTCACATTCGGAATAGTACTTTTGGTCAAATTGATTGTAGGCTAAAAGATCTTTTATTACTTTACTTGAAAAACATTACTAAAGGAAAACATATATTGATTTCTATCAAAGTCCGACTTTTTACTTTTTTTTATTAATCTAAATTTTAGAAATCATATACCTTTTGTTTTTCTGAGAAAAAGAATCTTTGCTTCTGGTTCGCTTCTGAGGAAAAATTCCTATAACTTCTGAAGAAATAGCATCGTAACATTCTAAAAAATATTATGTTTATTGACAAGATTCACATCCAGTCTAAAAAATATTATGTTCATTGACAAGATTCACATCCAGTCTAAAAAATATTATGTTCATTGACAAGATTCACATC